>CAZVLN010000011.1:16044-69126 GCA_964627995.1 uncultured Saprospiraceae bacterium | reverse complement strand
TCAGCGGTTCAGACATGTAGGAATTCACAAACTCTCAACCATACTCATAAAAACACATTCCCATTCAATAATCTTATCCCTTCATTAGGATTTAGGTCAGCTGTAAATGTAGCTTTCCATATTAAGGGTAACCCTTCCCAATTCGGAATACTGGATTCTTACAAAATCTAAAAAATAATCAGGATGGAGGCTAGGCTATCTTCGGATGAGCGCTGATAGGCCCCGGGACGCTGGAGCAGAAGGTGGAACGTTTTTATATAGGCATTACACTCATAACTGTTGATGGGTAGCCAGCGTCCCGAGGGCTTGGGCCCGGGAGAAAATTCTCCCGGGGTCCCCGGCCCGCGTTTTAGACTGAGTGGATTGCGGGCCGCGGACCGACAGCCCCGGTCATAGCGACGCGCCCAGCGACACAAGCTTCACATGTCCGGCATGGACCCAACAGCGCAGCTGTCGTACATGCCGGTCTGTGGCGCTGGGCGGGACAGCCCCAAAAAATAAGAAAGGGAATGTGAGTAAAACAGTGCGTAGGGAACATATTTGAAATTCTTGATTTGTTTTAGATTCCACTACCTTTGTGCTCAAATGAGAAAATACTATGCCTGATTTTTTAAAAGATTTGAACAAGGTGCAGCATCAGGCTGTGACAGCGACAGAGGGGCCCGTTATGGTCATTGCAGGACCCGGCTCGGGGAAGACGCGAGTACTTACGTATCGGATTGCGTATTTAATTGAGCAAGGGGTGCCGCCTCATGAGATTTTATCCCTGACCTTCACCAATAAGGCAGCGCGAGAAATGAAAGCGCGGATTGAGCAAGTGGTTGGTCCCAAAGCGAGAAAATTATGGGCGGGTACTTTTCACTCTATTTTTGCTCGTATTTTGAGAATGGAAGCCGATAAAATTGGCTATCCTCGTGCTTTTAGTATTTACGACACGGATGACTCGAAGAATGTGATCAAAGGAATTGTGAATGATTTGTCTTTGGACCCCAAAACCTATAAGCCAAATGCTATTAAAAATCGCATAAGCTCGGCCAAATCCAATTTGATAACTCCGAAGCGATATAAGAATAATGATGATTTGATGATGCAAGATCAGTCGAATCGAATGCCTTATTTACATACGATCTATCAAAAATATACAGAGCGTTGCCACAAAGCGGGTGCCATGGATTTTGACGACCTTCTGCTGCAGATGTATCGCCTGTTATACCAGAACCCGGAGGGTGCAAGAGATAAATATCGGGAGCGATTCAAGTATGTGATGGTGGATGAGTTTCAGGATACCAATTCGCTGCAGTACGGTATTTTGAAACTGTTAAAAAAATACGAAGGCAGTAATGATAATCTCGGTATAGTTGGAGATGATGCACAGAGCATCTACGCTTTTCGCGGGGCTACCATTCAAAATATATTGAATTTTGAAAAGGACTTTCCAAATGCTCAGGTTTTTAAATTGGAGCAGAATTATCGGTCAACGGGGCCAATTGTAGAAGCAGCAAACCAAGTGATCGGGTTTAACCGCAAGCAGATCAAGAAGAAGATCTGGACCGACAAAAAAGATGGGGAGAAAATACGGGTGATTAAAGCACTCAGCGATACGGAGGAAGGTCGCTTGGTAGCTGATGGAATTTTAGAACATAAAAATCGTCATCATCTGGCCAATAATGAGATTGCGGTACTGTATCGGACGAATGCGCAATCCCGTGTTTTTGAGGAGCATTTGCGCCGCCATAATATTCCCTATAAGATCTTTGGCGGACTTTCCTTTTACCAGCGCAAAGAGGTGAAAGACTTAGTGGCTTATATGCGTTTAGCAGTAAATCCTATGGATGATGAGGCTTTCAAACGCGTGGTGAATTACCCGAAGCGGGGTATTGGTAAAACAACCATGGCTAAAGTACTTCACGTGGCTGCTGAAAAAGAGCTGCCTGTCATCCGCGCTGTTGGCCATACCGGTCTGCCGGCTAGTACGGCGAAAAAGCTTTCCTCATTTGTGAAAATGATACAAGGTTTTAATGAACAGTCGAAGCAGGAAAATGCCTATGAAATGGTATTAAATCTTTATAAAAAGAGCGGCATTCATAAGGAGTTGAAAAATGACACCTCTATTGAAGGACAAAGCCGAATGGAGAATATATCTGCTTTATTAGACGGTGTACAAGAATTTTTGGAGAATGATGAAGTGGTCGAGGGACAGGATATCAATGATAAATCCTTAGATTCATATTTGCAAAATATCGCTTTATTAACTGACATTGACAAGGTCGACGATGGTGAGGATCACGTAACATTGATGAGTGTTCATGCGGCGAAAGGTCTGGAGTATCCAGCTGTATTTATTGTGGGACTGGAGGAGAACTTATTCCCTTCTTTCCAGTCGGCAGATAGCGAGGATAATATTGCTGAGGAGCGCCGGTTGTTTTACGTAGCCATTACAAGGGCTGAGCGATTTTTGACTTTGAGCTATGCGGGTAGTCGGTACCAATACGGATCCATGCGGTACAATGACCCCAGCCGTTTTTTAGGAGAGATTGACGAGTCTATTTTGTCAGGAGCAGTTGCCGGCCGATCCGGCACTGCATCAAAGCCCACTTTGGCTCCGCGCAGTCAGGTAAGTGGAATGATGCGTAAAAAGGCCGGCGTGCAAGCGGCGTCTACAAAAAACATAGACATGAGCACATTTTCTCCGAGTCCCATGGGACGTATAGAAGCGGGTCAGGAAGTATTACATTTGAAGTTTGGGAAAGGCCAAATAAAGCGAATTGATGGTACGAATGACAAGAAAGTGGCTACCATATACTTTCCTGAAATTGATCAGCCGGAGCGCCGCATTATGCTCAAGTTTGCCAAGCTTCAAATCCTGAGCCCTGCATAAATAAGAAAAATGAGCGACTTACCCCTTCAGGATTGGGCTCAGCAAACGAAAAGGCTAGCCCGTAGTTTCGGGTTTAATTATGTGGGCATAAGTAAAGCTGAGCGCTTGAATGAGGAGGCGCAAAAGTTAGAAGAATGGCTGAATAAAGGGCATCACGGAGAGATGTCATGGATGGAAAACCACTTTGAAAAACGCGTTGATCCACGGTTGCTCGTGCCTGGCGCAAAATCAGTGGTGTCACTCATGTATAATTATTATCCGAAGGAAACCGCCATACAGTCAGAATCGCTAAAAATAGCTCGTTACGCTTACGGTCAAGATTATCACAAGGTATTGAGAAAGAAGCTGCATGCACTGATTAGTGCTATGGAAGAAGTGTTTAATCGTCCCATTCAAGGTCGCTGCTTTACAGATTCCGCTCCAGTTATGGAGCGAGATTGGGCCAAGCGCAGTGGTTTGGGCTGGATGGGTAAAAATACCTTGTTGATTCATCCTCGAGTGGGGTCATATTTCTTTCTGGCCGAATTGATTATAGATCTTCCCTTAATGGCAGACACACCGATTTCAGATCATTGTGGACGCTGCAGACGCTGCATAGATGCGTGCCCAACGGATGCTATTGCAGAAGAGGGATACCAATTGGATGCCTCTAAATGCATTTCCTACCTTACCATTGAGCTAAAGGATGCTATTCCCACTGAGTTTAAGGGTAAAATGGAAGATTGGATATTCGGATGCGATATTTGTCAAGAGGTCTGCCCCTGGAATCGGTTCTCGAAACCTCATAATGAGCCGGCATTTGAACCTCCGGCGAAATTGGAAGATATGAGTAAGTCGGACTGGGCTGAACTATCGCAGGATGTATTTCAGACTTTATTTAAAAAGTCTGCAGTTAAACGGACCAAGTACAAAGGCCTGAAACGAAATATTCGATTTGTTTTGGATAGAGAGGACTCCGGAAAGGGTAACATGGCAGACAGAAAGGAGCCCCAGTAAATTTGAATACCTATTCTTCCTCATCTCCTTCATCAAGGCTTATGGTTTTATCTTCGTATCGACCTTTCAGGTCATCAGTGATCGTTTTTTTCCAAAGGCCTGTACCTGTGAAATAGGCTGCACGGGTGATGACATGGGCGGCTACCGGAGCAGTGAGAAATAAGAAAATAATGATGGCTGTTACCCGAGAGGTCACTGAAATATCGTTGAAATATATAGCAGCACTAATGAGAACTAATCCGACACCTAAGGTAACTGCTTTGGTAGTGACGGATACGCGCAAGTAGAAATCTGGCATCCGGATCAATCCCACCGCTGCCAATAGAATGAAAACAGACCCTATGGTCGACAAAATCATGATTAGCAGATCAGTCATCCTGTTCTTTCTTTTTTTGCTTAATCAAAAAATAAGAAAAAGCTACAGTCCCTAAAAAGGCAATAAGAGCTAAGATCATAGCAATATCCAGATAAGTTGGCTGATCAGTTATGATACTGTATGTAGCGATTATTCCCAGTCCACAGGTAATGATGAGATCAAGTGAAATGACTCGATCGACGATTTCGGGTCCAATCATCAGGCGGATCAAAATGAGTATAAGCGATATACTCAATATCGGCATAATGAAATAAAATAAGTAGGTCTCTAAACTCATCGTGTTATTTCTAAAATACGTCGCTCAAATCCATTTTTCACAGAATGTATAAAATTTTCTTTACTCTTGATATACATCGAATGTACAAATAAGTATTTCTTATCATCTGAGACATCAAGGGCCAATGTGCCTGGTGTCATGGTAATTACATTGGCTAGAAGGGTAATCTCAAGGTCGGATTGAGCAGCTAAAGGAATAGCTACTATTCCTGGGGTCATGTGAAACTTAGGGGTAATGACGTCATATGCAACGAGCAGGTTAGCCTTCATGAGTTCAGACAGGAAGTAAAAAAACAGAGAGATCGTTTGGGGTATTTTTTTGAAATATTTCTTATCGTCATCACTGCGGTACATAAACCACATAATCCCGTAGCTCAAAAACATACCGAAAATAAAATTGACAATAAGGAATTTTCCGGTGAGTGCTATCCAGATCAACGCTAGCAGAAAATTCATGAGAATGCGCTTTATCATAATGAGAGCTATTTTTATTTATTCATTTTGGGTAAAACCGCTTCAATATACGGTTCGGGATTCATCAAATTGGTAGCTATATCTTGTGCTAACTGTACAATGTGTTCAGCGCCTAAACCAATGTAAACAGAAACTCCGGTGAGAAAAACAATAGGAGTGACTAAAACCCATTTTTTTAGAATGCGCATATTGTCAAAATAAATAAACGGTCGTCCCATAGCTTGGCGACCCTCGCTCGGCTTCCAAAAAATTTCAACCCAGGCACGAGCCATAATATATAAGGTGATAAAACTTCCAAAGATCAAAAAGGCCGTTAAGAGGTATTCCTGATTTGTAAACGAAGCCTCAAATAAGAAAAGTTTTGGCCAAAAACCGGAAAGTGGCGGAACACCTACCAGGGAAAATATAGCTATTGCCATCACAAAACTGAGCTTGGGGTAGGAGCGATATAAACCTCCGAGCTTTTTGAGATTTACTGTACCTTTAATTTTGAGAATAAGACCACTGATTAGAAAAATATTAGTTTTTACAATAATATCGTGAATCAGATAAAAGATAGCACCCATTAGAGCCCACTCTGTGTAGATACCTAGACCTGCCACCATGAATCCAATGTGGCAAACGATTAAGTAAGAAATGAGTTTGCGGAAATTGTTTTGTTGTGCGATAGCACCCAATCCACCTGAAAGTAAGGATAGGCAGGCCACAGCAATAAGAACATTACTCAAAAAAGGATCGGGAATAAAAATGAGGCTAAATGTTCTCAAAAGCGCATAAATACCCACTTTCGTTAGCAGCCCACCAAAAACAGCTCCAATAGCTGAGGGCGGTGTATGATATGCTGAAGGAAGCCAAAAATATAGGGGAAACACAGCCGACTTAATTCCGAATGCGACAAAAAATAAAATAGCAGTGGTTTGCACTAGCCCTCTATTGGGATGATTTGCAATATGCTGTGATAAATCCGCCATATTTAATGTGCCAGCTAAGCCATACAATATGGCTATTGCTGTAAGAAAGATGACGGACGACAGCAAATTCATCGTTACATAATTAATGGCGCCTTCCAATTGTCTTTTTTCCCCTCCAATGGTCAGTAAAACAAAGGAGGATATAATTATAATCTCAAACCAAACATAGAGATTAAAAATATCGCCGGTAAGAAACGCGCCATTGAGTCCAAGAAGTAAAAAATGTATCATAGCAAAATAACCAAAACGCATCCGCGCTTTATTAATACTTACCATGGAAAAAAGTATGACAGCTAATCCTACTATAGCGGTCAGTAATACTAATGTTGCACTAAATGTATCGCAGACGAAGGTTATGCCAAAGGGTGCTTCCCACCCGCCGGCTTGAATACTGATGATTCCTTCCTCGCGCACAGTTAGAAAAAGCTGTACTGCAAAAATAACAGACAAAAACCCGGAAATAGCACTAATAATGCGCTGAGCATTCACCCGCCCCCAAAAAGCAATGAGGATGATACCGCTCAATAGCGGGAGTAAAATGGGTAAAATGAGTTCGTAGTTTGTCATTATTATTGCTGATCTCTTCGGTCTATAATATCGAGGTCATCCGTACCTACTTCTCGATAAACCTTTTTTAATGTAACAATAGCGAAAGACTGAAGTCCAAAACTAATCACAATAGCCGTTAGTATCAAAGCCTGTGGAATGGGGTCAGCATATGCTTCAACTAGCATTTTGGCATCAGCAGGAATAATAGGGGGCTGTTCAGAATTTAGCCGGCCTACAAGAAATATCAAAAGGTTGGCCCCATTACCTAATAATATCAAGCCCAAAATGAGCTTGACCAGACTTCTCCTGAGCATCATATAAATACCTGCTGCGTAAAGAACACCAACTAATATGGCTACGATTAATTCCATGTGTCTTCGGATGTTTCTGCTAATGTGAAGATAATTAAAAGCGTCACGCCAACCACGACAAAATACACACCAAGATCGAAAAGTAAGGCGGTTCCGAGCATCCCAATTACAGGAGCCGGATCAGGATACCAAATACCACTCATTAAGGGCTCGCCGAAAAACAATGGAATAACTGCAGCGGTAAAAGATAAGGAAAGACCAAATGGAAGCAAAGCGCCGGGATGATATACCAAAAGCTCCTTAGCATCTGCCATTCCATATGCAAAATAATGCAAAACTAATGCCGTGGCTGCCACCAGGCCTCCCAAAAATCCACCACCCGGCAAGTAATGCCCCCTAAATAGAATAAATAAGGAAAAAAGAAGCAGTAATGGGAGTAAGTAGTGACTTGCGGTTCGTAATATAAGTGACTTCATATGCTACTTATCTTCTGATTTATAGGGTGCTTGCGTTCCCGGACGAATAGTCAAATGTAATAGTCCATAAACGCCAATTGCTGCAATTGTAATGACGGTTATTTCGCCAAAGGTGTCAATTCCTCTAAAATCAACCAGAATGACATTTACTATGTTTTTTCCTTTAGCTAAGACATAGGCATTGTCAGCATAATATTGGCTAATTTCAGTATTGATGGGTTCTTGAATAATGGCTAAGGCCAAAAATGTTATCAAAGCCCCAAAAGAAAGTGCAACAAAACCATCTCGAATTCGAGCGCCAGTGTTGCTGTATTTCAAATATTTGGGCAGCCGATATAAAACGAGAACGAAAAGTACCACCGTTAGGGTATCAATGGCAAACTGTGTCATAGCCAAATCTGGTGCGCCAAAATCCATAAAAAAGAGAGATAGCGAATATCCAACAACACCCAATCCAATGATGGCAACTAACCTTGATTTTGCAAATACTACCGACAGTATAGAAACGAACATAATGGCAGCAATGGCCCACTCGTAAAAGCTTACAGAAGAGTAGCTTTGCCAGTTGAGATGAATCCCTACAGTATTAAAAAATTCACGACCAAAAAGCAAAATTAAAAAGACTAGTATGGTGAGTAAATAATACCTGAGGTATCCATTTTGCAATAATCTTGTGTACAAGATTGCAAAAGTTTTACTTAAGGCAATGCCATAGCGATATATCGTTTCTGGGGCAAGTCGATCTGCGATTGAGAATTTACTCTGACTCTCTGGTTTTGGTGTATATACTGCGTAGAGCAGAATCCCAGCAATCAAGGTAATTCCACTTAGCAATAAAACAAAGTTGAACCCGTGCCACAATTTTAAGTGGATATGTGGATCAGGCCCACTTCCCGCTATTGAAAGCGCTGCACCTTGTATGATTGTGGGATCAATTAAATTGGGGATGAGTCCAAACAATAAGCTCAACACTCCTAATATGAGGGTGGGCAACCATATATTTACAGTTGGTCGTTTCGCTATAGTCAGACTTTCAGATTTTTTTCCAAAAAAGGGCTTTATTCCGACCAAAATGCCAGCAAAAACAAGACAGATATTCGTGACAACGGCTAATCCTGTGAGTAATTCGGGGTATTTGTTAGCATGCAGCGTTGATTCATAAATGAGATCCTTTCCTATAAAGCCAAAGGTGGGCGGGAAGCCCCCATGAGAAAGTGCAGCCAATACGCCGGCCACTGCGATGGGCCACATATAAGATCGGAGTCCCCCTAGCTGATGAATTTGACGAGTGCCAGTGCTCAAGTCTATCGCCCCCGTCATTAAAAACAAGGTGGCTTTATACAGTGCGTGGATGAGAATGAAAGTCACAGCAGCAATCCAAGCTTCCCTATGTCCTAAGCCCAATAAGAACATGATGATTCCCAATGCCGTGATCGTGGTATAGGCTAATATACTCTTCAGATCAGAGCGAAATAACGAGTGAATGGCTGCGTAGACCATGGTTACGCCACCAACGATAAGCAAAGTATTATTCCACTCTGCAGTATTTCCTAAAACGGGAGTTAGGCGGGCTATTAAGTATACACCAGCTTTCACCATGGTAGCTGAATGCAAGTATGTCGAAACCGGTGTAGGGGCTTTCATTGCAGCAGGTAACCAAAAATGGAATGGGAATTGAGCAGATTTTGTAAAAGCACCCAGGAAAATCAAAACGAGAATTGCATAATAGCTTGTGTGAGTTGTAATCGCTTCCGAGTTATTGACCCATTCGGCAATTGAGTAGGAGTCTGTGATATTCCCTATAAATAAGAAGCCTGCAAATAAAAAAAGCCCACCTAAGCCAGTGATACTCAGAGCTGTCATTGCTGCTTTTCTAGACCCCGGATTTTTATTTTGGTAACCAATGAGGAAGAACGAACTAATACTAGTAAGTTCCCAAAAAATGAAAAGCGTAACAACGTTGTCTGATAAAACCAATCCCAACATAGAGCCCATGAAAAAGCTCAAATAAGCCCAAAAGCGATCTAGGTCAGGGCTATTTTTTAAGTATGAGGAGCTGTACAAGAAAACCAGCGCTCCAATGCCTGTAATAAGCAAACAAAACAATAATGATAAACCATCTAAATAGAAGCTCAGTTCTATTTGTAAGCTTGGCACCCAGGCCGTAGTTTCTATTACTGGGGCACGATTTACAGCTGGAATTTGAGTGAGGAAGTAAGCAAATAGGCTGAAGGGCAAGATGCTCAATAGATACGACTCTTTTCCCTTCAGGTATTGACCAAATGGTAAAACTAAGAGCGCTAGAATAAATCCCGAAAGGACAATGAAAAGCATATACGATTTCTATCAAGACTAATATAAAAAAAGAAAGTTGCTTTCTCAGCCACAAAATAAAAAAGGAAGCCTAAAAGACTTCCTTTTAAATTTTATAAAACAGAATTTGTTTAATTGTGGTAGGCAGTATTGTGTTCAAGGCTGGCTCCACATTTACTGCATGTACCTGCTCCGCCAGCACCACCGTCACAGCCCGCACTGCACACATAGTGATATTCACCATCTGCATTTTGGGGTGCACTTGTAGGTTGCTGCGGTTGCTGGATGTTCTGAAGTTGGTCGCCTCCTTCTACGTTGATTTGATTTTGCGGATTTTGATTGCCTTGGTTGTGAAATGCCTGATTGTGCACATAAGCTGTTCCACATACCGGGCAAGTTCCCTGGCTCGCTCCACCACTACCCGCACATTCGTTGGGGCAAATGTAATGTTGAACATTGCCATCGGAAGGTGTTGCCCCCGTATTTTCTCCAGTGATTGCGGAATTGGAAGAGCTACTCGGAATATCTTTCACTACATCAGGTCGCTCGCGATTTTCTTCTCCACAAGCCACAAAACCTATGATAGCAAAAATGAGAAGGCTTTTAATTCCCCATTCGAAAACCTGACTTTTTGTACGTTGAATAAATGATCTCATAATTTCTTTTAGTTGAATTTCAATGAATATACTTCTTTTTACTGAAATATATATAAGTAGTTGCAAATGTACAACTTGGTACGATCATGACCAAAAAGATATAAGATAAGGTGCTATTGTTGTGTTAAAGGTGCTTGCAAAACCTATTAATCAAAGGAGTAATCTTACGGTAATCCCATAAATATGCCTTAAATTTGATTTGTATTTTAATGAGTCGAAAAAAAACGCCATCTTCATGGGTGAAATACGCCAGGATAAAGCAATATATATGAAAAGGGTTTGGGTTCAGGTTTTCTTTAGTTTGAGTTTGGTTTTAGTTGGGATGGCAAAGTCGCAAGCTCAGGATTTATTTGTCAGCCAATTTGACTTTGCGCCGATGATGACTAATCCTGCGCAAACAGGAGATTACTTTGGCACCTTACGAATCGGGGGTACCTACAGAGATCAGGGGTTTGCAGTCACTCAAAGTCGGTTCAACACCCCTTCCTTTTATATTGACGCTCCTGTTTTTGAGGGCTTTAGAGAAAAAGATTGGATTGGCGTAGGTGGTTATATTATTCAAGACCGGTCTGGTGCCGGGCAGCTGGTAACAGGGGAGTTCCAGTTTAGCGGTGCCTACCATTTATCATTAGCTGAAAAGAGTTTTCGCTATTTCACTCTAGGCATTCAAATGGGGACTTATCAAAGAAGTTTTCGTCGCGCTAATAATTTGCGTTTTGGAGACGGCTTAGGCGAAGGACAACAAAGTACAGATCTCGCACGAGCAGCAACTCAAGGTCGTCCGAGATGGAGTTTTGCTATTGGCGGGATGTTTCGCGCTAAAGATGCAAATGAGAATGAATTTCGTCTAGGTGGTAAAATAGGGCGATTTTTCCGGCATGATTATTCTATATTTCAGCGGGGAGGTCAAGGTGGAATGGGAGGTGGAGGTATGAATCCAGGAAATCCGCAGCCGCCGGTTGGTCCCGGAGGTGCAAGCCCAGGAGGAGCATTTACACGCATACCCTTGAGGTTTACTGGACATGCCTCTTATGATATTGGACTGAATAATGGCATAATATTAACTCCGCAAGCCATTTTTCAACTCATGGATAATTTTACTGAGACCACTATACAAGTTCGCTCCGAAATTCCCGTTAATGAAGATAGAGAGATTTCTATTTTGGCAGGAGCAGGTTATAGATTTAGCGATGCCGCGCAACTGCTTTTTGGGGTAAAAGTAAAGCAACTCCAAGTTTCTCTGGCTTATGATGCGACTACATCAGCTCTTGCTCAGGCGAACAGTCGTTCAGGTGCAATTGAGTTGGGTGTCATGTGGATCGTAAAGATCGATAAAGAACCGGATGTGACTCGCAGGATTTTTTGTCCGCGTTATTAATTGATGGAAATGAAGCTTTTTGAAATGAAATATATATTTGCAATAGTTTTTTTTAGTGTTTCGATGGTCTTGTCCGCGCAGCCATACCGTGAGGCGACATATGAAGCGAAATTAGCAGCTGCAGATGAGCTAGCTGCTGAAGGTTTTTATCTGGATGCGGTCGACATGTATAGAGAATGTTATAGTGACTCTCGAGATCTATCTCTACTGGCAACTATTGCCCATTGCGAATATTTGTATCGAGATTTTAGCCGTTCAAAAAGGTCCTTTGAAAGGGTCTTTAGAAAGGTTAAAAAGGATGAAGTGCCGGAATTAGTATTCATGTATGCCCGCATTCTTAAAATGGAGGGAGATTACGAGGATGCTTACAGGCATTTTAATATCGTTTTGGAGAATTCGATCAGTGACTCGCTCAGCACATTGTGTAGTAATGAGATTGAAGGCATGAAATTAGCATCTGATCTCGAGCCACGGTATGATCTTTATGTGGAGCCAATTGACAAAACGATAAACACTGCATTTTCAGATATGGCGCCTGTTGAGGGCCCCAATGGTGAATTGTTTTATTCTAATTTTGATAGAAACTCCTATGTGGAGTATGAAGCTGAAGGCGAGGAGGATGAAAAGCGCTTTGCTAAGATTAGGTTTGCAAAAGGAAAAGATGATGGAACATGGGAGAAACCTACAGAATTGGAAGAGGACATTAATTACGATGGATATCACATAGGGAGCCCCTCATTTTCAGTCGATGGTTCACAGATGTTTTTTACGCGATCTATCATTCGAGGGAAATCAGTGGTGGAATCTGATGTATATACCTCGATCTATGACGGTATTAATTGGACAGCACCGATTCGATTAAATGGTATCAATGGAGAGTATCCAGTGCTTCATCCCGTGCCCGGCGAATTATACGGGGAAAATGTTTTATTTTTTATTTCGGACCGTCCGGGCGGCTATGGAGGCTATGATATTTATTATGCACCCAAAAGAGGAGAAAATACATATGGCTTAGCTGTTAACTTGGGAAGTGAAATCAATTCCTTAGGAGATGAGTTCACTCCTTATTATACCAATGGATATTTATATTTTTCATCCGATGGGCATCCAACTGCAGGCGGAATGGATATTTTCAATAGTGAATGGGACGGTGAAAAATGGTCTAAGCCCGACAATCTCGGACTGGGATACAATTCAAGATATGATGATTTCTTTTATAAGTTTAATTATGAGACGGATAAAGGTTTCTTAGTTTCCAATAGATCTAATGATAAAATTAGATCTCTGAGGGGAGAGCATTGTTGCGACAATATATATACAGTAGGTATAAAAGATATTGAAATTGATGTTTTAGTGAGCACTTTTGCGGATAAAGAGCCGTTAAAAGGAGCTGTGATTGAGGTAGCCGAAATTAATCAAGCAGGAGATATTATTAATTCAAATCGGGCAGCAAGCGATAAGACGAATACCTTCAAGTTTCGCTTGCAGGCGGACAAAAAGTATCGTGTTTATACATATAAGGATGGGTTTGTAAAAGACTCCACTGAGATTAGCACAATGGGAATGAATAAATCCTATACTTTCAAGAAGCAGTTTAGTCTGGAGCCTGCAGAACCGGAGACAGAAATTGTCACTATTAATCAGGCTATCCGGATGAATAATATTTATTACGATTATGATGATGACAAGATTTTGCCTGACGCAGAGCAAGACCTTCAGAATTTGTACGATCTTATGCAAAAGTATCCCGAAATGGTTATCGAGTTATCATCTCATACTGATGCCAGGGGTGATGATAATTATAATATAGATCTTTCCCAGCGAAGAGCAAATAATGCTAAACGTTGGCTAGTGAGTAAGGGAGTGGATAGCGACAGAATCGTTGCAAAAGGTTACGGTGAGTCGCAAATCCTAAATGAGTGCAAAAATAATGTTGAATGCACTGAAGAGCAGCATCGAAAAAATAGACGAACCGAATTCAAAATTATTGAAGGTCCAGAGACTATTGAAATCAAAAAAGAAGTTATTAAGGGCACGAATCGAACACCGAAAGGGAAATTGCGAATTAATAATAACTAGAAAAATAAAGCTATAGCTGCATTATGAAGATGTCAAATTCTTTTCTATATATTCTTTTTCTCCCTGTATTGTTTTTACAGGCTATGGTTCTAAATGCTCAATCTTTTGCGGGAGAGGCTGAGAAACTGGAAGCCAGATCTATCGGTGGACCAAATTTTCAATTGGGAGATCCACTTCTTGAATTTGAAGAGCAATTTCATGACTTTGGGCAGATTATAAAAGGAGAGAAGCCCAAACACACGTTTGCCTTTTACAATAGAGGAACAGCCCCCCTTATTATCGATATGGTTTCAGCATGCGAGTGCACCGAGTTGGACTGGACAAGGTCACTGATTTATCCTGGAAAAAAAGGTCATATTTATGTGGAGTATGATAGTTCCGACAAAGAAGGTGAGCAGGAAGTAACCATGGATGTGATTGCATATAAAATGTTGCCTGATCAGAAAGAGCCTAATGAAGATGAGGTGATACTTGCCCAGGCTCGATTTCGAGTATTTGTGAGAATGGAAGAATAGTTAACCTCCGCCTGATCGAGAGCACCTAATTTTTTTGTCAGCCATGGCATCAGTTCTAGAATTAATAATAAGTTTAGGTGTCGTTCAGATTCTCGCATTCCTATTTGCCTTGGTCTATATTTTTTTTGCGGCAAGGAATTCCATCTTGTGTTGGATTTTTGGCATGTTCAGCAGTGGTCTATGGGCCTATGAAGCTTGGTTTGAGTACGCACTTCTTTACGATTCTATATTAAACCTGTTTTATGTTATAATGGGTGGAGTAGGTTGGTATAGCTGGGCCAGGAAAACCGAGACCGGAAATTCTACTAATTTGGTAAGTTTGCCTTTTTCACACCACGCCAGGATATTACTTGTGGGCACTTGCGTTAGCCTTATAGCAGCCTACATTGCAGACGTATTTTCATCAGCTGATCTGCCATTTATCGATGCCCCGACTACCGTTTTTTCAATAATAGCTACCTTTTTACTCATTAAGAAAGATGTAGGAAACTGGATCTATTGGATAGTTGTAGATTCTATTTATGTAGGGATTTACATGTATAAAGGAGCTTTTTTATTCGCAATCCTATTTTTAATCTATACGATCATGGCAATTTTAGGGTGGTACAATTGGAGAAAATTATATCTGAGACAATTCTAGAAAGTACTATTGTCCATGTCCTGTAAAAACGTACATCTATCCTTAGTGGATATCAAATCATTTAATATCTTTGGCACAATTTAGACAGCGGATGGCACACCTTAATTTAATAAGGTGTTAGTCTGCATAATTATGAGTAATCAACTCGTCTTATGAAGCATTATATTTCAAAAATTTACTTAGCACTGCCTTTTTTGTTAGTATGGTTTCCGACCTATGCTATAGCGCAAGGAGGTTCTGGTTTTAGTTGGGGAAGTTACGGTTTGGTCGCGGCGGCTGTGATCGCGGTTCTTGGAGCTGTTGTAGTTGTCTCTGACAACCTACTGAAGGTTGAGGCAAAGCGCAGTGGAGTAGATTTGAAGTCATCCGGAGGCTCATCTTTTTCAGGTATCAATCGACTATTTAAAGGATCCTTGCCTAAATATTTGTCAGGCCAAGCTGTTGTAGAACTCAGTAAAGGTTATAATATACCTTTAAAGGGCGAGATTAAAGAGCAGAAGCAAATAGAAGAAGTGCACACAAAGCGCTACGCATTGCAACCTCCCAATTACAGAGGAATTCGCCCTATCCCCAAATTAGAAATTGAAGAGGGCGCTACAGTGAAGGCCGGCGATCCGGTTTTTTATGATAAATCTAACCCCGATATTAAATATGCTTCACCGATCAGTGGAGAATTTGTGGAATTGCAGCGGGGTGCGAAAAGAGCTATAACCAACCTAGTTTTCTTAGCCGATAAGGAAACGGAATACCGGGAGATTCCCAACTTTGACATAGAAAACCAGGCACGCGCGGACTTGAAAAAACACTTAATGGCCTATGGGTGCTGGCCATTATTGAATAAGCGTCCTTTTGATGTTATTGCTGATCCTTCCGAGGACCCGAAAAATATTTTCATTTCAACATTCGATACAGCTCCATTAGCATTGGATATGAATATAGCTGTTGATGGCCGTGAAGAGGATTTCCAGAAAGGTCTGGATGTTCTCAATAAACTTACAGATGGCACGGTTTTTCTTGGCCTTGATGGACGAAATTCCACCCCCCCATCCAAAGCTTTTACTGATGCTGAGGGTGTTCAAAAAATATACTTTAGAGGACCTCACCCAGCGGGCAATGTAGGGGTTCAGATTCACCATATTGAGCCTTTAAGTACTACAGATGTAGTTTGGACCTTGGATGTCCAGAATGTTATTACACTGGGTGGTGTTTTCAATCAGAACAAATTTATAGCTGATCGCATAATAGCTTTAGTAGGTGCTCAGGTTGAAGAACCGACGCTCATTAAAACCAAAGTCGGTGCAAGCTTGAACGAAATTCTTGATTCTAGATTACAAGAAGGTGACAACCGAATCATCAACGGAAATGTTCTTTCTGGTGAAAAGAAAGAAGGTGATCATATGTATCTAAATGCTAGTAGTAACCAAATAACAGTTATCCCTGAAGGAGACTATTACGAACCATTCGGTTGGTTGATTCCCAATAAATTGCGGCCGACTGTCTCAAGAACTTACCCCAACTTCCTGATACCAGGTCTTAAATTTAAGGGAGATACCAATACCCACGGAGAAAAGCGTGCTTTTGTAGTGACTGGTCAGTATGAGAAGTTACTCCCCATGGATATCTACGTACAGCATTTGATGAAGGCGATTATGATTAATGATTTTGAGCGAATGGAAGGATTAGGTATTAGTGAGTTAAGTGAGGAAGATGTTGCACTGGCCGAATTTGCATGTACATCAAAAATGCCGCTTCAGAAATTACTGCGCGAAGGATTAGATTACGTTAAGTCTCAAATGTAATCCTATAAATTATAGTAGAATATGAGTAATATAGCTAAGAATATTAAAGATCGACTCGAGCCGAAAAAAGGTACATTGGCGCATACTGCATTTGATGCTTTTTTTACCTTTTTATTCGCTCCCAACAAAACCACTTCCGACGGAGTGCACATTCGGGATGGAATGGACCTAAAACGGACCATGGTGCATGTTGTAATTGCATTACAGCTATGTTACATTGTAGGAACCTACAACATTGGCCATCAGCATTTCACAGCCTTAGGGCTTCATGAAGGGTTTTTTGAAGCTATTCATTTGAAATTAGCGTATGGGCTTATCCAGCTTATACCTATTTTTATTGTTACCCATGTAGTAGGCTTAGGTATAGAGTTTTTCTATGCATTCAAAAAAGGACATTCCGTAGAGGAGGGCTTTCTGGTAACAGGAGCATTAATTCCTTTAATCATGCCCCCCGATATTCCACTTTGGATTTTAGGATTATCAGTGGCATTCGCAGTTATTTTAGGGAAAGAAGCATTCGGAGGTACGGGTATGAATGTTTTAAATATTGCCTTGTTATCAAGGGCCTTTATCTTTTTTGCTTATCCCACGACAATAGCAGGTGACCAAGTTTGGGTAAGTGGATTCGAAACAATGGCTCCTGGAGCTGAAGTAACTTACAATTGGTTTCACACTGGTTTTTTTAATGGAATATTTGAAGCTGTTGGGTGGTCTCTTTTTGAACCCGGAGGTACAATAATTGATGGCTTTACTGGAGCCACCCCTTTAGGTCTGGCCTATGAAGGGGGCTGGGAAGCTGTGACTCAGGTATACAGCGAGTCTCAAATGCTTTGGGGGGCAATACCCGGCTCTATTGGTGAGACAAGTAAACCAGCTGTCCTCATTGGAGCAGCATTTATACTAATTACTGGAATCGCTTCCTGGCGCATTATGATCAGTATGATCATTGGTGCAGCGGGAATGGCTATGATCATGAATGCCTGGGGTGCAAGCCCATTCATGCAGGTACCTTGGTACTACCAGTTTTACATGGGAAGTTTTTTCTTTGCGATGGCTTTCATGGCGACAGACCCAGTAAGCGCCGCATCGACAAACCGAGGAAAATTAATTTATGGTCTTCTTATCGGAGCAGTAGGTATGATTGTACGGGTGTGGAATCCGGCATACCCTGAGGGATGGATGTTGTCTATCCTATTACTAAATGTATTTGCTCCTTTAATTGATCACTACGTATTAGAATCTAACATCAATAAAAGATTAAAACGTGCATAGTACAAACTACGTAATTAAATTTGTATTGGTAATGACATGTGTAGTTGCGCTTATTTTGGCCGCAATGTCTACATTGCTCAAACCCATACATAAGGCTAATGAAGCTCTTTATAACAAAAGAGGTATTATTCAGGCTGTGGAGACTCAGTTACCCAAACCTGTTGCTGAAATGACAGATAAAGAGGTAGATGAAGTATTCAAAAATAGTGTTGAGCAATATGTCATTAATACAGATGGCGAGCGTCTTTCGGAAGAAGAAGTTGTAGCGGCGGGCTATCCAGGCGGTAAAGCTGAAAATGTGGATATGGAGAAAGAGAAAAAGAAATCTCCCGAAAATCGTTTACTTCCTGTATTTAAGTATGAAAAAGGCGGTGAAACTTCTTATATTTTTTCCGTCCGAGGCAATGGACTTTGGGATGCTATTTGGGGTAATATTGCTTTTCAATCAGATATGAATACAGTGGTAGGAGCTACGTTTGACCACAAGAGTGAGACGCCGGGTCTAGGCGCTGAAATTAAAGATAACCCAAACTTTCGGGAGCAGTTTCAGGGAAAAGAAATTTTTGAAGAGGATGGTGATTTTGTTTCAATTACTGTTCGTAAGGGTGGCGCTAAAGATCCGAACCATGAAGTAGATGGTATTTCAGGTGCGACCATCACAGCCGATGGAGTTACAGATATGTTAGAGAATGGTCTGGAAAACTACATGGCATTTATTGAAAAAAATAGGTCTAAAGCGACTGTAAATTAATAGATATGGCACAAGCAACGCAAACTGATCAAACAGAGGTAAAGGAGAAAGAACCGTGGATTGGTAAAACGGAACGCAAGTTACTCTCTGATCCTCTAACAGATAATAACCCAATTACGGTTCAGGTCCTTGGGATCTGTTCAGCATTAGCTGTTACTACCTTGGTCTACCCTTCAATAATTATGGCTGTTGCTGTAATTTTCGTAATGGTTTTCTCCAATTTAACCACTTCTTTATTGCGTAATTATATTCCAAAGCAGGTTCGAATGATCGTGCAGCTGGTAATTATCGCATCCTTGGTTACTATCGTTGAGTTAAGTCTTAAAGCGCTAAATTTTGCAGTTTATAAGCAATTGTCCGTCTTTATCGGATTGATTATTACCAACTGCATAATCATGGGGCGATTAGAGGCTTTTGCCCTAGCCAACAAGCCTTGGCAGTCCATGTTAGATGGTTTAGGCAATGCCGTTGGATATGGCGCTATTCTTATTATAGTAGCATTTTTTAGAGAACTATTTGGTAAAGGAAGTCTGTTTGCTGGAAGCCCAATTGAGTTTAAAATTATTGGACCCACTCAGGAATTCCTAATCAACACCTCAGAAAGTGTTCTTTTTGGCTGGTATACTAATAATAACCTCATGGTGCTATCTGTTGCAGCTATGTTTATCATTGCTATTTTGATTTGGGTTCAAAGATCTTATAACCCTGAATTAGTTGACGTTTCATAAATCTGTAAAATGGAAGAATTAAATATATTTATCAGATCGGCTTTTATTGAAAACATGGTACTCAGTTACTTTCTGGGTATGTGTTCCTATCTGGCCGTATCAAAATCAGTTAAAACCGCCTTTGGTTTGGGATTAGCTGTAATTTTTGTCTTGGGTATAACGATGCCTATTAACTGGGTAATCACTGAATACTTGTTAAGTGAAAGCGGTTTGTTTGGGGTAGACCTAACCTTTTTACGCTTTATACTGTTTATAGCAGTGATTGCTTCAATGGTTCAATTGGTAGAAATGGTTATCGAAAAATATTCGCCTGCACTTTATACTTCATTAGGGATTTTTCTCCCTTTGATTACGGTGAATTGTGCCATTCTAGGTGGGTCTTTATTCATGGTATCCAGAGAGTACAATTTTACCGAGTCTGTTGCCTTTGGAATTGGCGGAGGTTTCGGTTGGTTCTTGGCTATTATTGGCATTGCAGCAATCCGAGAAAAAATTCGCTATTCAGATGTGCCTCCGGGACTTCGTGGATTAGGTATGGCTTTCTTGCTAACTGGCTTAATGGGAATAGCTTTTATGTCCCTTATGGGTATAGACCCAGCATTACTGGCCGTAGGAGGTGAAAATTAAAAAAAGATGACCATGATATTTGCAATTTCGTTCATGCCTATTGTTTGGGCAGTCGTTGTATTTAGTTTGTCGATTTTAGGTTTAGCTTTTATGCTGATTTTGGCGCGTAGACAATTGGTGCCCCAGGGCGATGTCGAGATCGTAGTCAATGGCGATGAAGATAACCCGCTTAAGGTTAAACCAGGAAGTAATTTACTTTCTGTACTTAGCGACGAAAATATATTTCTACCATCTGCTTGCGGTGGTGGCGGAACTTGCGCTATGTGTGAGTGCCATATAGACGAAGGTGGTGGAGATGTCCTGCCAACCGAAATGAATCACTTAACGAGAAAAGAGGCTGCCGAAAATAAGCGTTTAGCTTGTCAAGTTAAAGTCCGGGAAGATATGCGCATTAGAATTCCAGAAGAAATATTTGGTATTCAAAAGTGGGAATGTGAAGTGGTTTCTAATTATAATGTAGCAACTTTCATAAAGGAATTTGTTGTGCGTTTACCAAAGGGAGAAAACCTAGATTTCCAACCTGGAGGATATATTCAAATTGATGTTCCAGAAATTACTGTTGATTTTGGTAAAGATATTAACATAGAGCCTCACCCTGATGATCCGGCTGGACCTGATAAGTTCAAGGAAGATTGGGATAATTTCAATCTTTGGGAATTGAAAATGGTGAACGACGAAGAGCAGTTTAGAGCATATTCCATGGCCAATCACCCGGCAGAAGGCGATATCATTAAATTGAATATCCGGATTGCTACTCCACCTTGGGATCGATCAAAAAATCAGTGGATGGACGTTAATCCCGGCGTTTGTTCTTCTTATGTTTTTGGTAGTGAGCCAGGTGATAAGGTTACGATTTCAGGACCTTATGGTGAGTTTTTTATTAAGCCGACGAATAAGGAAATGATTTACATAGGTGGTGGAGCGGGTATGGCTCCCTTGCGTTCACACCTCTTTCATCTATTTCACACGGAGAAAACAAAAGATCGTAAAGTTTCCTTCTGGTATGGAGGGCGTTCCAAGCGCGAATTATTCTATGTAGATGAGTTCCGCGATATTGAAAAAGAATTTGATAACTTCAGATTTGAGGTAGCACTATCAGAACCTCTTGAAGAAGATAACTGGAAGGTTAAAGAAGATTTAGATAGCAAAGGAGATGGTTTTACAGGTTTTATCCATCAAGTGCTTATAGAAAATTATCTAAAAAATCATCCTGAACCTGAGGAAGTTGAGTATTATTTCTGTGGTCCGCCCCTAATGAACGCAGCTGTTATTCAGATGCTTGATGATTATGGTGTGCCTGAAGAGAATATTTCCTTTGATGACTTCGGAGGATAAGAAATAAAGTATACTTGAATAGAAATAAAGGCTGGTGTTCGCACCAGCCTTTTTTATTTTTTGGTGTAAAGCAATTCGAAAAAATAGTTCTTCTGATCCTCCCAATGCTCTATGATGTGTAAACCGGATTTGAGCCCGAGGTCTTTTAAATCCTCCAAAGTATATTTCCTGCTGGTTTCTGTCTGTATGAAAGTCCACGCCGGTAAATTAATATCTTCCTGATCGGATAGATGTATGGTTTGTTGCTCTCGATTGACTAAGAATGCTCTCACCTCCTTTTGTTGTGGATGATAAAAGGAGTAAAACTCAAAACAATTGGGGTCCAAAGAACTGGAAGTTACCTTATTTAAACGTTGGATAAGGTTAAGGTTAAAAGCTGCTGTCACCTTGTTTTTATCATTATAGGCTGCTGAGATGATATTTGGATCCTTGACTTTGTCCGCACCAAGTAGTAGTTGGTCTCCAGGCTTCATTGCTGATCCTATACCTTTCATGACATTCTCTTCTTTTTGACGGGTATAATTCCCAATATTAGATCCCAGGAACATAATAAGGCTGGTCCTGTTTTTATCAACATGTTGGAGTGCTTCATGATTATATCCCGGTCGGGGTTCAATCTCAATAAATTGATATTTATCTCCGATCCGCGAAACTAGTTGATATAAAACTGAGGGATCTATGTCAACGGGTTCGTAAACACAGGGAAATTTCAATTTATCCAGTTCATCTAAAATAAGCTCAGTTTTTCGCCCATCTCCAGCACCCAACTCCATGATCTGCAGCTTGCTGGATGCGTTTTCTACAACTTTTTTGATTATGTCCGTCGCTGCATGCTCAAATATATTCCATTCCGCAGCAGTTAAATAGTACTCAGGCTGCTCCATGATTTGTTGAAACAGTTGGCTGCCTTTTTCATCGTAAAGGTATTTGGAGGAAATACGTTTTTTCTCTCCTTTTAGCCCTTCTAAAATGCCTTGCATGAAATCTTTTCTCATTTGGTTATCATCTTAAATTAGACAAAAACGCCTCAGCTTCTTGTAAAATAATGTCCAATCCCAGCTCAAGTTCTTTCTCGGCGCGACATAAGTTGAGTCGAAAACCTCCTTCTACTATACCAAAATTCCAGCCTGGATTTACCCAAACTGCATGTTCATCCTTAAGCTTACTGATAAATGCCTTTTGAATGCTTTGAGGTGACTCGATATCGATATATGCATACATACCTGACCTTCGCTGCCTGTACTTCAACCATGTATTATCACTCCATTTATCATATAAAATTTCCCAGCGTCGTGATATGGCTTCTTGCAATAGATTTCGGATATCAGATTCATCTGCCTGAGCCTTAAGGGCCATGTGCTGAGAATACACCGCCGCTCCATAGCTGCTGCTGTAGTGAAATGGAAATAGTTTTTTATATAGTGAATATTCCGCCACCAAATATCCAATGCGATATCCTGCCAATCCGGTTGCCTTCGAGTAACCATGAACAATAATGCTTTGGGATAGCCCATGAAAGGTAGCCCAAGAACAAAACCCATCTTCTGGAGTCATGTACCAGTCATAGATTTCATCCGACAAAACGTAATTTGATGGGTTGCGCTGAACCCAATCAGACAAAACTTGAAGGAAATCAACGCTAAAAACCTGCGAAAGGGGATTCGAAGGATGCGTAAGCAAATACATTACGGGCTCACCTTTTTCAAGACTACTCAATTCCGCCCCAAGCCCCTCGGCAGTGGTTGCTCGGGAAAGATCATAGGGAATATCTAAAAGATCCAGGGTATCTGAAAAATAGCCCCAAGAGGGATGTTGAAGTATAACACGTCCTCCTATGGACTTGATCCAAAGAAGGCTGGTAAAAATGGCTTCCGTACCGCCGCAGGTTACCATCACATTTTTGGTTGACATTTCACCTTTCACCCCTTTTTTATCAAATCGGCGGTAAATAGCTTCTTGCAAATCGGGCAGCCCCTGAAAGCCAACAATAGAAAGATCATCCACTTGATCCGCTTGCGCTTTCCATTTTTTCTGCCAGGGTCGCAATTCTGGCAACTCGTTTGTACCGTAAGCAAAGTTAAGAGCCTTTTTTTTCATGTATTATTATTTAGCCAATCGGAGTCCTGTAAATTGCCATCGTTTATCAGGGTGGAAAAAATTGCGATAAGTAGGCCGATAATGCCCCGGTGAGGTAGCCACTGACCCTCCCTTTAATACCATCTGGTTTACCATAAATTTCCCATTATATTCTCCGATTTCTCCCTCCCAGGCCTCAAAGCCGGGATAGGGCAAGTAAGCCGACGACGTCCATTCCCACAATTGATTATTTGACTGAACAGCAGGCTCGATTAGTTCTCTTTCGATTTCGGTGCATAGCCGCCTGCCTGCCCACTGGGCAAAAGCAGTGGCTTCGTAATAACTTATATGAGCCACGGGAGCCTCTGGCCTCCATTCTACACGGCCTGCACATGTGTATTCAAGCCAATGGTCGCCTTTGTCTATCCAATATAACGGATGCGTTGTGCTCTGCTTTTGACGCCAGGCCCAACCATCCGATAACCAAAGCATAGGGTCTAAATATCCTCCATCTTTTATAAATTCCATGTACTCTTTATTGAGGATCGGAGAACGGTCTACTTCGGCTTGAATTTGATAAACAGTATGACATGGGCGCTCGTTATCGAAGCAAAAGTCGGAGGTTTGCGCACCAATCTTTTTCAAGCCCTCATCAATTCGTATCGGACCGATCTCGTTAGGCTGCTTGCCGATAAGAGGCTTATCCAAGAATCCCGTGTCGAGGTAATTCTGAAATAAGATATACTTCAAATCAGTGATCATGAGCTCCTGATGCTGCTGTTCGTGTTGCATGCCCAGCATCACCACTTCAGATTTGTAGCCATCCTGTCCAACTTTCGAAAAAAAGTTGGCCATAGCATCATCCACATGCCGCCTGTAGTCAAAAATCCGTTTTAGCTTTGGCCGCGTTTGAAATCCCCGACGATCTCGTTGGACGCGATCTCCCTGACTATTGTAGTAGCTGTTGAATAAAAAGTTAAAGTTAGAATCGAATTCCTTGTAGCCATCAAGCTCAGGTATAAGGATGAAACGCTCAAAAAACCAGCTCGTGTGTGCTAAGTGCCATTTCGTAGGACTTACATCTTCCGAAGGCTGTACGACGGTATCTTCCGGTTCTAGCGATTGGCATATTTTCAATGTCCGCTGTCGAACTTTTTGGTATTCCTGCAGTCCCGGATGGTGTTTCTTATCTATTTTAAGTTTCATCGATTTTCTATATAAATTACGTAGCATTATATATTCCTTACACTTAAATAATAATAAAAATGGTTTAAAATAAAAAATCAAGTGGGGCTGGAACAGCAGATCTTCTCTATTACACGTATTAATAATGAATGATCATGATTTTTATGAATTACTTATTTTGCCCCGGATGTTTCCCCACGTCTGGGGTTTTTAAAAATTGTATATAATGTACTTAAAAATTATTTGGGGGTGCCCCTCACCAAATTATTGGTGAGGGTCGGGCTATTCGGCGCTGCGCGGAGCTTGGCCCTTCGGGCCGCTCACCGGCTTTCACGCCCAGGCTATCGCTTGCGGTGGCGCACCTACTATCCCTCACCCAACAAATTTGATAATACTTACATAGGCGAGATATCCATAGGGTTGGCTGTTAATTCCCGCCTTCAGAAAGGTTGAAGCTTTTTTTCTTTTCTTGGTTGAGGCGATAACTGAAAGTCATAACAATTGCTCGCCGTACCCGCCACTGAAAGACAGATTCTGATTTATATTCCGGCAAATCAATTTGATTTCTCCACTTTCGAGTATTGAAAATATCGCGCGCCATAAGCGTTAGGGTAGCTTTGCCATTTAGGATGTCTACAGATCCACCCAAATCCCAGCTGTAAATGGCTAAACGTCGGCCCTGAGTGGTGATTTCAGGAGCTCGGTAATCAAAAGAGCTTTGAATTTTCCACTTACTGCTCAGGTCCCAATTGGAATTTATTTGGCCGCTCCAGGTGTAGGTGTCTGCCGCATACTCAGTGCCTTCAAACACTCCTCTAGTGCTCGACCGAAAAAAATTAAGGTCTGAAGTTATGTCCCAGGAATCCAGAATATCGTAACTAAAGTTAAATTCCAATCCTGCACTTTTTCTAGTGGCCAGATTTACAGGATAACGTATGGTCGTTCCATCATTAGAAGGTAAGATAATTCTTTCGATAACTCCTTCTGTCAATCGGTAATAGAGACTGGCTAAAAATGTACCTTTTCCAAAATAGCGAAGGTACCCCAATTCACCCGAATGCGTGAATTCCGGTCTCAGGTTTGGATTACCTATGGAATTATTTCTGGGATTATTATAATTAGAAAAGGGCAATAATCTCCTGAAATATGGTCTACTAATCCGCCGACTATAGCTGATTTGGACCTGGTCTTTTTCCGTGGCTTTGTAGCTTAGATTTAATGAAGGAAATAGATTGGTGTAATCTTGATCATTTTGTGTTTCAGAATCTAAAAGTGCAGCAGTGATATCTGATACTTCGAGGCGTAAACCCACTTGAGTACTAAATGCACCCCACTCATAACCCCCAATCAGGTATGCAGCATAAATGTCTTCAGTATATTGAAGCTGATCATTAAATTCGGGTAAAGGATCAAAGGTATTCTCTTTCTCCTCTTCGACAATAAAGTCGTTGTTTACCGTTCTTAAGTCTATCCGCATCCCACCTTCTAGCGTTAAACTTTCTGTAAGGGGGTGGGTATAATCGGTTTGGAATAAAAAAGTAGTTTCATCCTCTGTATTTGATGAACGTTGAATTAAGGTCTCGTCGGTTTCTAATTCATTTTGAACATAGTCAGCAATTTCCGTGTCATCGTCTAAAATATATTTAAAATCAACTGTCCATTTTCTATCCTGCTGATCGAATGTTTTAGTAAAGTTGACAGCAGCTTCTAGATTGTGTTCTGTTTCATTTTCAACTGTATTTCGAGTTGTTTTATTCAATAATGTTTGTGAAGCATCAAAATCCCGATATATGACAGTAGCATCGTTTCTATCTTCGCCACTTCTGTATAGCAAAGTAGCTGTTAATAAATTCTTTTCGGAAATATTCCAATCCAATCCTCCCTGAACATACCCTCCTAATCCTCCGCGGGTTTGGTCTGTCTCACTCGTAAAGAAATCTGTAAGAGTGCCATTATTAAAAAAGCGCTGTTCTGAATTTCCACCGCCTGGAGCTCTTCGATAATCGAGACCAAAATTGGAGAAAAAGTTCAGTTTTTGATGTCGATAATTTAAATTGTAAGAAGCTCCGATTTGGGTAGGGTATCCGATGGTCGTTCCGAAAGAACCATTAAATCCTTTGTCCTTATTTTTTTTCAAAATGATATTAATGATACCGGCTTCTCCTTCAGCCTCATAGCGAGCGGATGGATTGGTGATTACCTCGACGCTTTCTATAATGTCACCCTGCATCCTCAATAAGGCTTCAGTTTCGCCAGCACTGAGAAGACCCGAGGGCTTACCATTCACTAAAATACGCACAGATCCACTCCCTCGTAGTGACACATTTCCTTCTGTGTCCACATTTACTGAGGGTACATTATTTAAAATATCAGCGGCATTATTGCCAGCACTTGTTAAATCTTTTCCAACATTAAAAACCCTTCGATCTAATTTAAAAACCATCTGAGACTTCTCAGCAGTCACTTCCACTTCCTCTAATGCTACTGCACCGCTTTTTACCCTTAAGGTTCCAAAGTTTTTATCTCCAGAAAGAGCGAAAGCTGGGATTTGATAATCTTCAAATCCCATAAATTTTATTGTGCCATAATAAGATCCTTTCTCCAGGTTCACAGTAAATTCGCCATTATCTTCCGAAAGGCCATTGCCGGCCATCGTACTATCTGCAAGCTGAAAAAAGACCACGGTAGCATAGGGTAGAGGCTCATTGGTCTCGTGGTCTATTATCTTACCGCTTACTTCCAAGTTTTGCCCCTGCATGGATATCAGGCCTATCATATAAAGACAAGTAAAAAACAATCGTAGTATCATGTAGGAGGAATGTATCATCGTTAAGATAATGTAGATTGACGCTATTTGTTTAATATTCTATCCCCTGAATTGTGTTGATCTAAAAGTACAAAAGAGAATGAAAGTTAAATAGCTTTAGTGAAAGAGGCTCCTACGAATGGGTTTGAGCTGGCTGAAGTTTAACAATCTAAAAAGTAGAAGGCGTCCTAGAATTGGTAGCGAGATAGCAGGCTTTGTGTTAGGGATAGGAAGTGCGCTACCCGGCTATATTGCCGGGTAAGCGGCCCGTAAGGGCCAAGCTCTGCGCAGCACTGGATAGCCCGGCGGTGGACCATGAAAAGAGGAGGGTTTTAATAGAATACCAACTTAAAGAATAAGAAAGAGGAAACTATCAAAAGATACATTCCACCGCAACACCCAAATAATTTAAAGCCTATTCGAGGCCAATCACAAAAATGGGTGTTAAATGAGGAGATCGGGATATACCGCCGGGATTGATCCCCATCTCACCTTCTGGTATTTCGCGTTGCATTTCCTCATAATAGGTTTCCCATATGGGAAGAAAAGCGCCTTCAGCGTTTAATTTAAATGTCATAGGTTCAAGGGTGAAAATGGGAGTATTCGACACTGCAAAGGCATCGTAAAGTAGCTCGGAACAATAATATTGATTATCTCCATAAATGTAAATGGAATCATAGGCCGCCCCTTGCTTTTCGTCGATAAATTTGAGGGCTGAGGGAATACGGTTTTGCTGGCTTTCATTCAATCGCATCACCAGAAGCTGTGGAGTTCCGTTTTTTATGCTGCGGGCGACAAAAGTATCTAAAGGGGTCCATTGTACGCCACTAGATATTGCCTCACCAACATAAATATTGTCGTTTGTGCGTTTAACTATACCAACATGAGAAAAACGATAGGAGTTATAACCCATAGTTACGGATTCAATCGCCTCACAGAGTGGACAGTCGAGATCCTGAAAAATGAAATCGCCGTCTGACAGAACAATGTCTAAACGGTGCATGTAGCTTTGTGCAGAAATAGGAAGGTATATACAAGCTATGAGCAGAAGAACTATTATTAGTCGCATGGCACAAAGATAAGGGATAAACCTTTTTCGAAAAAGGCTTGGGAAGTAAGTTTAAATTCAGTATATTTTATCAAAAATAAAATGTTTATGAGCGAATATGAAACATTAAGTCAGGCGACAAATGCTCTCCATGAAAAGGGATTTACCGAAGATTTCAATCAGTGGGATCAGGAGCGCTTACTGCAATATATCCAAGGAGAAGATGGTAAAGATATTGAGATCGTCAATTTTTTTCGATTTGAGGGAAACAGCGATATGGGTTCAAATACCATTTTATATGCTTTAAAAACTTCTGATGGAATACAGGGTGTACTCATTGATGCGTATGGAACCTATGCCGGACAAACAGTTTCTAAAGAGGTAGTAAAAGGACTGGAAATTCATCGAAAGGCGTACGAGAAAAAATCTTGATGAGGGGACTACATTTTTATATTATTCTGGTCGTTGGTAGCATTGCTATGGGGTGCTTTTCTAATAAAGAAGCGATCGACGAGACGTCTCAGGAGGCTCCAGACATGCATACCAGTCGAATTTCACTGGATTGGCCAGGGTCGTACATAGGTCTCCTTTGGTGTGACCATTGTGGGGGAGAGTTTTATGGTATACACTTAGAGGAAAATCAAAACTATCGTTTAAAGAAGGTACACTTGGGAGGCTGCGAGCCCATGTCAGTGCAGAGTGGACAGTTTACCTGGACGAATGGAGATAATGCTGTTCAACTAGGTGAAAATGAAGTTTTTCAAGTTCACGAGTTTGCACTTGTGCAAGAGACAATCTATTTGGTTCCTACAATGAAAAATGGAACAAACTCCTCCAGTGAGAAACTACGTTTTCCGCAAGTGGATGTAGGCCCTTTAGCGAATGAAATTCCAGCGGATTTATTAGGCGATTGGGGAGTGTATAGAAGGTTTGAAAAGAATGGAAAAGTTATTGAAAACACATTTTCTACCCTATCATTTACAGATGGTGGTAAGATCAGAGGAGAATCAGCGTGCAACGCGTATCACGGCACGTTTTCTGTTCCGGCCACTCACCGGCTAGACTTAAGTCCCATTTCGAGTACAAAAATGTCATGTCCAAATTTATCAGCTGAAAAGGAATATTATGATGCACTGAGCCAGGCCACCTATTATTTCAGATTCGGGGAGTACCTTATCATTATTTCAGAAGATTTGCAACCGCTTATATGGGCACTGGGTAAAGTCAAATAAATTTAAGATTTGCAGAACAATTTAGCTTGAACTATCTTTAGTTTATAGTGCTTAAAAAGCCTATTTATAATTTAAATCCATCCCGTTATAAAAGACAAGAAAATTAGCGAAATTATATTGACGATAGAAGGAGTTGATTTAATTGATTTGTTTGGTCATGAAAATCACAAACTCAATCTTCTTCGCAACGCTTATCCCGATATTCAGATTACATCCAGAGGAGATAATGTAAGATTGAAAGGACACAAAAAGGGGACTCAGTCCGCCAAAGCTCATTTGGAATTAATGGTCAGAACTCTCAAGGAGCAAGATGAATTGCCCGAAGGAACAGTAAAAGAAATGCTTACTGACTCTCACGCCTTTAGCAACAAGCTCAGTCCTAAAAATCCAGGAAATGTAATCGTTCACGGTAGGGGAGGAAAAGCGATCAAGGCAAAGACAAAAAATCAAAAGCGTTTAGTTGAAGCGACGGAAACCAATGATGTAGTATTTGCTGTGGGGCCTGCAGGTACGGGAAAAACCTATACGGCTGTTGCACTTGCGGTTCGCGCATTAAAAAATCGCAGAGTTAAGAAAATAATTTTGACGCGCCCGGCAGTAGAGGCTGGAGAAAGTTTGGGTTTTCTTCCAGGAGATTTAAAGGACAAGGTGGATCCCTATTTACGTCCGCTCTACGACGCCTTGGATGATATGTTGCCCATGGAGAAACTCAATTATTTCATGGCTAATCGGATCATTGAAGTTGCTCCCTTAGCATTTATGCGTGGGCGGACATTAGACAATGCTTTTGTGATTTTAGATGAAGCGCAAAATGCGACACTGTCCCAAATTAAAATGTTTTTAACTCGTTTAGGGCCTTCTGCAAAGTATATTATTACAGGGGATCTTACCCAAATTGATTTGCCCTATCACGGTCACTCCGGACTGCGTCAAGCCATTCGAATGCTCAGTCATTTAGATGAGATTGAAAAAATTGAATTGACTAATGCAGATGTTGTGCGTCACCGTTTAGTGAAGCGGATCATAACTGCTTTTGATAAATTTGAGAGTAAAAAGCGTAACCGTCGAGCTAAAAAGGAAGAAGAGTAAAAAAGGCACTTAGCCTGAACTCAGAACGTCTAGTCAATGAATTGGTGTAAAATATCTCCACCTCTCTCCATCCCTGACTCTATTAGTATTGAAGTGCCTGCATCGAAGAGCATTTTTAATCGATTGCTAATCATACAAAGGTTGGCTACGCATGACTTTTCCATAGAGAAAGGACCGTTAGCTTTAGACTCCATTCAGTTGCAGCAAGCCTTATTGTCCTATGATGCAGGAAGCAAGGTCATCGAATCCGGTGAAGGAGGCACTAGTTTTCGTTTTTTATTAGCATACTTAGCAACCGTAGGGTTTGAAGGAGAATTAGTGGCTTCTGGGTCTATGGTTGATCGACCAATAAAACCCTTAATACGAGCCTTAAACATCCTTGGAGCGAATGTCAAGCAGGTTCCTAATACGAATAAATTATCAGTTTATTTGACCAAGGGGAATATGGAAGGCGGAGAAATTCAATTGGATACAAGTATCAGTTCTCAATTTGTTTCTGCTTTACTACTCGTGGGCCCATATTTATCGAAGGGATTAGTTATTCAAACTTCGGAGCTTGTCGTTTCCGAATCCTATATTTCGATGACCGTTGAATTAATGAAGCGATTTGGGATTGAGGTTCAATATTCCAATCATTTGATATCGGTCCCATCGGGGGCATATCTTTGGTCCGAGGAGCAGCCTTTCACAGTAGAGAGTGATTGGTCTGCTGCAAGTTATTTTTGGATGCACAGTCATAGTTTAGGGCTCAAAGAAGTTCATGGCCTTGGATTGCATAAAAAAAGTTTACAGGGAGATGCTATCCTTCATCGCTGGGCATCGCGGCAGGGGAGTGAAAGTTTTTTCACCCGGTCGGGTTGGACTCATAGACTCACGAACCAAGCGACGGCTTTTTTCGGAAGTGAATTTGAGGGTCTGCTTATCCCGGATTTGGCAATGAGTCATATTTCTCTTTATGCTTTTTTAGGTCACCCAATAACTTACACGGGCTTGTCTACTTTAGCCTTTAAAGAAAGCGATCGATTAAAGGCACTTCAGAAAGAATGGGCAAAAGCAGGTATCGAAATATGTTTTACTGAGCAAGGGGAGTTGGTAGTACGTCCATCTATTACATCAACAGGGAATGATATTAAGCAGCTAATAATTGACTCTCACGGTGATCATCGGATCGCCATGTGTTTATCTGTGCTGGCCTCAACAAGGACTATTTGGATTAAAAATCCAGAGGTCGTAAGCAAATCTTTCCCTAACTATTGGATAGAGCTTTCAAAACTGGGATATGAGATACAAACTAATATTTCTCCAGAATCTTGATTTCTACGCGCTGGTTTAATTTGTTTGCGATTCGATTAACACTTTCTACAATAGGTTTTGTGTTTCCATAACCAACGGGTACTACACGGTCCTCTTGAATTCCTTTTTCAATGAGATAGTTTCTTACGGACTCCGCTCGTCGTTGCGACAGTTTTTGCGCGTACTCCTTTTTTGGTTTCAAATTAGCATGTCCACCAATTTCAATTTTGACATTTGGATAGTAATCCAAGAACCGATAAATTTCGTCAATGACCTGCTGAGATTCCTGGCTTATATTAGTGCTGTCTGCCTTAAAATGTAAGCTTCGAACCCGTATGGTTTGGTCTTTGCTCACCTTGTCAATTTGAAGTTCAGGCATGATGGATGGCTGTATGTACTGCTTTTTTGTAAGCTGTTTCAATTTTGCTTCGCGCTTTGTTTCACTTTCTTCCAAGGCTTTAGCGGCAGCACGGCGGTTTATTGTCTTCTGATCGGTATCCGTTTCATTTTCTTCTACTTGGGCAATATTTTCAGAACAAACAACTTTCCGGATGTTGGAGGTATGATCTACGAGTAGATTTCCATTATATGGAAATAAAACCGGTGTTTTATAGTAAGCCTCAAAAGTGATCGTGCGATAACTTCCGGAGGGCTTCATTTCTGTGACATAAGTTTTCCATTCAAAATTTGAAACTGGAGGAGATTCGTAAAGCAATTCTGACCGTCTGCAGATCGCTGTCCCTCCGTAAATCCGAAGGACCACAGGCTCATCATAATTTTCAGTTCGCCCTGTCATTCTGCTCTGACTGATATAAATTTCGGATCGGCACAGGTCAATTTCCATTTCGTAACAAGAGTCTGGCTTTAAGGGAGCAGGTAAGTATTGACTTATACTTTCATAAGTTTCATTATCCCGAACAACCATGCCCAGATATGTTTTCCCATCTGCTGGTGGTTTTTGCACATTCCAATAACTGGAAGAGTCAGATGCAGGATGCACATCAGTTGGTGATTCCCCAGGGAAACCGCAGTCTGCCCAACCTCTTGGGGGTTGCGATTGCTTCGGCAAATCTTCAAATGACCCATTAGTGAGTGGAATCACGTCTTGGCCAGATGAACTAAAATGAGTCATCATTAGAATTAATATTCCAACTATCAGTTTTATAAACTGTCGGAGCATAGACTCTTTATTTTTGATTTAAACGGTCACTACACAAAAAAAGATATATAAATGTAGGAAAATGTGCTTACGAGAAGGCATTTAGGCCCGTAATGTCAAGTCCCGTAATCAGCAAGTGTACATCATGTGTGCCTTCATAAGTAAGAACAGTTTCTAAATTCATCATGTGCCGCATAATTGGATATTCGTTTGTTATACCCATTCCTCCATGTATTTGTCGTGCTTCCCGGGCTACTTCAAGTGCCATGTGTACATTATTCCTCTTCGCCATAGAAATTTGTGCGGGGCTAGCTTTTCCATCATTAGCCAATTTCCCTAACCTCCAGGCCATCAATTGAGCTTTTGAGATTTCCGTTATCATCTCTGCCAGCTTTTTTTGCTGCAGCTGAAATTGGCCTATGGGCTTTCCAAACTGCTCTCGCTCTTTTGAGTAGCGAAGTGAGCTATCATAGCAATCAAGTGCTGCACCGATAGCACCCCAGGCGATACCATATCGTGCTTTTGATAAGCATGAAAGGGGCCCTTTGAGACCAACCACCTCGGGCAATACATTTGATTTAGGTACTCTAACGTCTTCAAAGACCAACTCACCCGTAATGGATGCACGTAAAGACCATTTTCCGTGTATTTCTGGCGCAGAGAAACCATCCATATCACTTTCTACAATAAGGCCTATGATTTTCCCATCTTCTCTTTTAGCCCATACGACAGCAATATCTGCTACAGGTGAATTTGTAATCCACATTTTTGCACCGTTTAGAATATAGTGATCTCCATCATCCTTAACATTCGTAATCATACCGCTGGGATTCGATCCATGGTCTGGTTCAGTTAACCCGAAACAACCGATAAGCTCACCAGATGCAAGCTTGGGGAGATACTTTTGTTTTTGATCCTCCGATCCAAATCTAAATATGGGATACATCACAAGACTTCCCTGGACTGAAGCCATTGACCGGATGCCGGAGTCTCCGCGCTCCAACTCTTGCATAATAACGCCATAAGCCATTTCATCCATACCTCCACCTCCGTATTTTGCGGGTATGGAAGGTCCATAAGCACCTATTTCGGCCAGACCTTTATATAAATGTTCCGGGCACTCTGCTCGTTCAGCGTAATCTTCTATGATGGGAGAGACTTCTGATTTCACCCAATCTCTAACGGATTGTCGTGCAAGCAAATGATCTTCACCTAAAAGTTCGTCGATATTAAAGTAATCGTGATGTTGGTATTTATCTTGAGATTTTGACATATTATGATTGATGTTTTAGTATATTGTTCAACTAGAATTTATAAGCCACTAAATTAATAAAAGTTTCCTCAATTATGAGTCAGATTGGAATTGAAGGGATGGAGTTTTATGCTGCTATTGGGTACTATTCGCAGGAACGCTTAGCAAGAGGTAAATTCACTATAGATGTCCATATTGACGTAGATACAGGGCTTGCAGCGAGAAATGATGACCTAAACTCGACCATTAATTATGAAAAGGTATATGATATTTGCGCTAAACTCATGCAAAATGAATATGACCTTATCGAGACAGTAGCGCATAAAGTGGCTCATGAGATTAAATCAGCTTGGCCAGATATTAAAGAGGTGTGGGTGCGCGTTTCTAAATGGAATCCACCACTTCCAGGAGCTATTTCCCGTACATTTGCGGAAGTCAGAAACTAAAAAATAAAACAATGAAGCACGTATTAATATTCGCAGCCATTTTAATGATCAATTTAAGTTGTGATCCAAAAACTATTACCGATGCCATAAGTGGCAGCGGCACGGCTGTAACAGAGCAGGAAGTTGCAAGAGGTCTGAAAGAAGCTTTGACACAGGGAGTGGTAAAAGGAGCTTCTGAACTCGCTAAAGAAAACGGATATTTAGACAGTCCGTATAAAATACTATTGCCAGAAGAGGCTCGAAAAATTGCAGATAAATTAAAGGTGGTTCCTGGTTTTAATAATGTTGAAAACGAAATCACCCTTCGTATGAATCGTGCAGCGGAGCGCGCAGCCTCCTCTGCCCGGCCGATCTTTACAAACGCCATTCAAAGTATGACCATAAAAGATGCATGGAATATTCTAAGAGGTGAAGATGATGCCGCGACTCGGTATTTAAAATCAACGACTTATTCACCGCTTTACAATTCTTTTCAACCTGAGATTTTAGAAGCGCTTAATGAGGTAAATGCAGTCGATTATTGGGAGCGAGCTGTAAACAAATACAATAGCCTTCCTTTTGTAACTGAAATGAATCCGCGTCTGGATGATTACGTCACGGAAAAGGCACTTGTAGGTCTGTTTTCCAAAATAGAGATAGAGGAGGGTAAAATTCGAGAAAATCCCGTTGCTAGGACTTCAGATTTACTAAAAAGAGTATTTGCTAAGCAGGACGATTAACGCAGTAAGCAAGTATGGTTTGTCCCAATTTTATAGCCTGATGGCGTATCGACGGGCAGAATGGCAATAAGGTATATCTATCAATCTTAAAGATTTGCTTCCTTCTCTTTTTTAGTTTTCATGCGATTGGTAAGCTTTTGTACGACCTTAAATTCGCTTAGGAAAGTCCGTGCGACAACTCGAAATATGGTGTAGGTAGGGATGGCAAGTACCATGCCCAATACTGCTCCTATTCCAATCAGCACTCCTACCTGTGCCGCGAGAAGTACAACAATGAAAATCTCAAGCGGATGGGCCATGACGCGATTAGAAAATATAAAGGGCTGCAAAATCAGGTTGTCTAATAATTGCATGAGTGCAAAACTGAAAGCTACCTTTCCGAGTAACGGAAGCATCATGTCGTAAAATGGAAGTTCGCTGTTTGAAACGAGAGTTATAGCTAAAGCAAAGCCAGCTCCTAATGCAGGTCCTAAGTATGGAATTAAATTAAGGAGTGCAGCTATGATTCCAATCAGAAACGCATTTTCCAAACCTATTATGCTCAGCGCAATGGTAATAAATAAAGTAATAACTGTCATTTGTAACAGTACACCCTGAAAATAACGCTGCAATAAATATACTGTATCCTCCAGAGTGTTTTTCACCGCTTCTTCATATTGATTCGGCACGAGTGTGATAACAAACTGAACAAACATACCTCGCTCCTGGAGAAAGAAAAAAGATATAAATAGAACAGAAAAGATACCGATGAGGATTTCGGAGGCCCATCCAAAAATCTGTGTAAATATGGAGCCAATTTGTTCGGGAATGAACCAGGTATTAAAAAAGCTGATCACCATGTCATAGGAGAAGTTTTCATCTAATTCTACTCCTAAGTTTGTTAAAAATGTCCGCAATCTTTCCAAAGGTTCTTCTAATGCTGCAGCCATTGCAGCATAATCAAAGCTAGCCAGGCGCACAGCTTGATCAATAAGCACCGGGGCCAATAAAGATATGAGTAAAATGACAGCCCCCATAAATAAAATGAGCGTTAAAATAGCTGAAAGTCCAGGGCCCCAGCTAAAATTTTTGAGTTTAAAGCGATTGAGAAAAACCTTCATTATGGGCTGTCCGACTAAGGACAAAATGAAGGCCAGAAATAAGTACAATATAATACTGAAAAAAAAGTAAAGAGACAGGGCTAGTATCGCAACCGAAACCAATAAAAAAATATATCTATTATTCCTGAACATGCCTTAAAAGTAGAAGTTCTTCTAAGATTATCCAAGCTATAGGATTACACCTAAGCATTCTATTTCTTGATATGAGTAGAATAGCGGTCCCTGGCCCATGCGATTCGGATACTTTCTACTACATTTGTGGGAATCTGGTTAAGGTCTTATGAAGATATCTGTTATCGTTCCGATTTTTAACGAATCTACCACCTTGAATGTACTTCAGGAGCGGCTACTGACTGAATTGCCCAGAGTTACGGAGGATTTCGAAATCATTTTGGTGGACGATGGCAGTACAGATGACTCTTTTGACCAGATATGTGAGATGGCAAAGCGTAATTCTCATCTCAAATGGATCCATTTCAGTCGAAATTTTGGTCATCAAGCTGCTATTTCAGCAGGTCTTTCCTTTTCATCTGGTGATGCTATAGTTACCATGGATGGAGACCTTCAGGATCCCCCGGAACTAATAGCTGACTTAGTAGTGAAATGGACTTTGGGATTTGAGGTGGTTTATGCTCGGCGCAGCCATCGAAAAGGAGAGTCTTGGGTCAAGCTGGCATCAGCTTATGTTTTTTATCGGCTTTTAAAAATCATAACGCCTGTTGAAATTCCTGAAGATGTAGGAGATTTTAGGCTTATTGATAGAAAAGTACTGGATCAATTGCTAAGCATGCCCGAGCCTCATCAATATTTGCGGGGTCAAATAGCATGGATGGGCTTTTCTTCAACTTATGTTGAGTTTGAGCGCGCGGAGAGGTATGCGGGTGAGTCTAAATATAGCGCTTCAAAATTAATAGAACTAGCGTTGAATGGTATCTGGGGGTTTTCCAAGGTGCCAATAGTTTTACTTTGGTTATTAACAGGTACTTTATTTACGGGAGCAGTAGTTTTTCTGATCTGGGGCTGGAGCAAGGGGTTCCCATCTGAATTTTCGAAACTGGCTCCCTTATTATTTTTTATAGCTACCTTCATCAGCGGTGCGATGGCTCTTCTAGGTGAATATATCTATCGAATTTATAAAGGTGTTCGTAATCGACCGCCTTATATCGTAAAAGATACTAACTTATGATCCATTTCTTTTTATTAATCTTGAGCTTGCTTTTTTCGGAGTCCGAGCACGATTTTCATGTTTCGAGACTGACCATGGATTATCAATCAGAAGAAAGGCAATTTGAGGTGGCGCTTCACGTCTTCACCGATGACCTGGAGTTGGCACTGCGCGAGCGAGGTGCCCCAGACCCTAAGTTAAATACAAAGAGCGAGTGGAAAGATGCAGAGGCTAAAATTCAGTCCTACCTTTCTGATGTGCTACAACTAAAGACAGTAGCAGGAACTAATGTGATCTTTGAATATTTAGGGAAGGAGTCTTCCGATGATTATATGGCCACCTGGATATATTTTTACTGGAAATTACCTTCAGATGAAAATCATTTTATACTCAAACATCGTTTATTTTATGAGATATATGACGATCAACAAAACATTCTAAAAGTTAAGGGCTGTCAACCTGAAGGATTAAAGCTTCTCACTTCCCAGGATTCGAATGTTGAAATAAAATGCAAGGGATGATAAAGAAAATTTTGATACTCCCCATTCGATTTTATCAAATGGCTATATCGCCTTACTTGGGAAGTAAATGTAGATATACTCCCACTTGTTCCCATTATATGATTGAGGCGATTGAGAAAAGAGGTGCTATTCAAGGGCTCTGGCTAGGGGTGAAGCGAATAGGAAGGTGCCATCCCTGGGGCGGCCATGGATACGATCCTGTTCCGGACTCAAATGCTTCAAAAAATAAAGAAAAACAAAATGATAGAAAGACCAAGAAGACTTAGACGCTCAGATTCGATACGCCGAGGTGTTTCTGAGACAGTTCTTACTACAAGTCAACTCATCCAACCTTTATTTATAATAGGAGGTGAGGGCATTAGAGATGAGATAAAAAGTTTGCCCGGACAGTTTCGTATGTCTCTTGATGTGGCCATACCCTATATTAAAGAAGCCTTAAATTTAGGAATTCATCAGTTTATCCTTTTCCCTGTCGTACCCGACGAGAAGAAAGATCCGCTTGCTACCTACAGCTACCACTCTGATAACTTTTATTTAGAGTCTGCTACCCAAATTCGCGAACAATTTGGAGATGCCGTTACAATTATAAGTGATGTCGCAATGGATCCCTACAGTTCAGATGGTCATGACGGGATCGTTATAGATGGAAAAATTGTAAATGATGAAACCCTTGAGGTCTTACAAAAAATGGCGATAGCCCAGGCGCATGCCGGATTTGACTTGATAGGGCCTTCGGATATGATGGATGGCAGAGTATTGGCTATACGCCAAGCTTTAGATAAAGAGGGCTATTCGGATATAGGCATAATGTCTTATACAGCTAAATACGCAAGTGCCTTTTATGGTCCGTTCCGTGATGCATTAGACTCTGCTCCGAAATCGGGAGATAAGAAAACCTATCAAATGGATCCCTCCAATCGCCGCGAAGCCCTTCGCGAGGCAAGATTAGATTGCGAGGAAGGAGCTGACTATTTGATGGTAAAACCCGCAGTTCACTATATGGATATTATCAGTGACTTGAAAGTAAACTTTGACTTGCCTGTAGTTTGTTATCACGTAAGTGGTGAGTGTGCGATGCTAATGGCGGCCGCAGAAAAGGGATGGTTAGATTTACATGAGGGGGTTGCTGAAACCTTATTAGCTCTAAAACGCGCAGGAGCGGATTTGATTATCACCTATTTTGCCGTTGATTTCGCTAGGGAAATACAAGAAAATTAAGGCAGACGAGTTGCTGACTATTTTATCTTATATTTGTTAGCTGCTATATATAGTCTCTTATGCGTAAATTATTTACACTTATTACTGATTCTGGGAAAGATCACTTTACTGTTGGTCGAATGAAAGGTCTTATCCTTAAGGAAATTATGGATGCTCAAATTGTGGATATTACTCATGAGATTGAGCATTTTAATAGAGTAGAGGCTGCGCACCAATTACAAGCATGTTATAGGGATTTTCCCGAACAAACTATACACATCGTACATGTCAATGCATTTTATTCGCCTGTAAGCAAATGGGTTGCACTTAGAGCCAATAATCACTTTTTTATTGGTCCCAATAATGGCTTGTTTTCTTTAGTTTTTGAGGAACACTCATATGATGTCCACCAAATCGGCAGTACAGCGGATGTTGGACAGTGGCCGGGTCAGGTGATGACAAATGCAGCTATTCATATTGCGGAAAAAGGTACGCTACAGGATTTCCCCATTTGCGACGATTATGATCAGCGGATTAAATTGCACCCTGTAGTGCGAGAAAAAACGATCCGAGGTACAGTGATTTATATTGATGAGTATGGAAATGTAATCACTAACATCACTCAAGATCTTTATGAAAAGGTTCGAAAGGGCAGACAATTTGCTTTGTACTTTAAGCGCTTCGACCCCATCACCTATGTAAGCCAGCACTATGCCGAAGAAGGAGTAGGAGACACCCTCTGTCGTTTTAATTCGCTAGGTTTTTTGGAAATTGCTATTCACTTAGGAAGAGCATCTGATTTATTGGATTTACGACTTAATGATACGGTTCAAATTGAATTTTATTAACTATGTTACGAATTGTAAAAATGGTTTTTTCATCACATAGCAGCGAAGCATTTTTGAAGCATTTTCATAACTCAGCACCAAAAATTCGGGCTTTCCCTGGCTGTTTATCCCTCCAATTATTACGGGATAGGGATCAACCTCATATTTTCTTTACATACAGTGAATGGAAATCCACAGCAGATCTTGAAGCCTATCGAAAGAGTGAATTATTCACTTCCACCTGGGCTCGGGTAAAGCCACTGTTTAGAGAAAAGCCTCAAGCATGGAGTGTAGACCAAATTTGGCATGAATAAACAAAGCTTGAAGCGAGACCACATTTTACCGATAACAGCCAAAGAGTGGCTTATAAATATCCAGGCAAGTGACTCGGAAAGGTTATTTTGTATGGTGGATAAACGGGTAGAGGAATTATATAGCATAAAAAGCTGGGTAGACATTCCCACCCTTTGTTTACATGCAAATGAGAAGTCAAAAAATTTATCTACCGCAACTAAAATGTGGGAATTTCTAAGTGCTAATCGTGCAGATCGGGAAAGTCATATCATCGCTATTGGAGGGGGTATTATTACCGACATGGCGGGATTTGTCGCATCGACATTTATGCGTGGTGTCAGAGTAACATATATACCTACCACTTTACTTGGTATGATTGATGCGGCTATCGGAGGAAAAAATGGCATTAATTTATCTCATTGGAAAAACAGAATAGGATCGTTTTATTTCCCTGAGCAGACCATTTTAGACCTTCGTTTTCTAAAAACCTTGCCTCATTCAGAATGGCAAAATGCCTGGGCCGAAATACTAAAACACGCCCTCATAAGCGGGGGGGATGTCCTCCATCAAGTTTTTTCAGCGAGAACTGTTGAAGATTGTCAAGCCTTATGTTCTTTCTCATTTTTGAAAGAAGTCATGCAGGTGAAAATGGATTGTGTGGAGTCTGATCTCTTTGATAAAGGCATACGTAAAAAACTCAATGCTGGCCATACTGCCGGACATGCTATTGAATCACTCTTTTTAAAGGATTTTCGTATTATTCATCACGGTCAAGCTGTGGCAGCTGGTTTATGGATTGAAACTGAGATTGCTTTTTTTTCAGATTTGATCCTGGAGGATAAAAAGCGAATACTGCAACAATATATTGCTGAATTTTTTGATTTACCTGTTATTTCAAAAATGGATATCGATTCCATTTTTGGATTTATGAAAGGCGATAAAAAGAATTTAAATCGCCAGATTAATTTCTCCTTAGTATATGATTGGGGAGGTGTTGGTATAAATCACCAGGTTTCAAATACGATGATAAAGGATGCACTTCGTTCTTACTGCAATGCGATGGAAAACTCGTAACTTTGTAATTAAAGGTTTAACTTCTCCTAAATGGCAAAACGAAAAGAAAAATCCGAGGCTCCGGGCCCCACTAGAAATCAGCGGTTTTCCTCATGGGTTAAAAAGATATGGATCTTTTACGGCTTGAGTCTATTTGCCATATTTCTATTCCTTTATCTGTTTAGCTTTTCCGATCTGCCAGGATTTGAGGAGTTAGAAAACCCGGATATCGACTATGCCACAGAAGTATATGATCAATATGGGAGAGATGTGGGGCGGTATTATGTTCAAAACAGGGTAGCAGTGCCCTATGATAGTCTCAATCCGTATTTGGTAAAAGCGCTGATTTCAACTGAGGATGTACGTTATTTTGAACATTCCGGTATTGACGGTAGATCTTTACTTCGAGTTTTATTCAAAACTATTATTCTTCAGCAAGGGAGCTCTGGCGGAGGAAGTACTATTACCCAGCAATTGGCTAAGCAGCTTTATTCTCAGCGGGATTTCTCTGGGTTGGGCAAAATTGGAAAAGCTTTTCGTCTTATTAACTATAAACTTAAAGAATGGTATACCGCTGTCCGGCTTGAGCGTCGATATACGAAGGAAGAGATACTGGCCATGTATATAAATGAGTATGATTTTATATATGGAGCTTATGGAGTGGATGCGGCCGCTCGGACTTATTTTGGAAAAGAACAAAGCGAACTGAGTATTGACGAAGCGGCTATCCTTGTTGGTATGCTCAAAAACTCAGTGCTTTATAATCCGGTTAAGTTCCCAGAAAACTGCATCAATAGGCGTAATGTGGTCTTAGCCCAAATGGAAAAGAAGAAATACATTTCAGAGGCAGAAAAGGATTCCCTGCAAGCAAGTTCTCTCGACTTGTCAAATTTTGAGCGATCCTCCCACATCAGCGGCTCGGCCACCTACTTTCGAGCCTCCCTAGCAGAATGGTTAAAGGATATGATCCGAGAGCGTGAATTGAAAAATGCCAACGGTCAGATGTATAATATTTATCGCGATGGCTTAAAGGTATATACTACCCTAAATCTCGATTACCAGAAAATCTTAGAAAAAGCGGTAATAGAACATATGGAATCGCTGCAAAGTAAGTTTTTCAATCATTGGTCGGGGAAAGATATATGGTCGTATCGCTATGATAATATTGCTACTGATATTAAGCAATCAACACTGGATAGGCAAATTCAGGGAACCAGCAGATATCGTTCTTTATTCTCAAGAACATTCGCAGCTCATGCCGCCCAGATCAATTCCGATTTCGGATTAGACCTAAGGGATTATGATATCTCTAGAATGCTGAAAGCAGAAAAGGACCCCAATTACCTCAATCGTGTTTTAGCAAAAGGGTATATATCTGAATCGAAATTAAACGCATACCAAAATGTGATGGCATCTGATGTGTGGCCGAGCTTGAAGTCAGACTGGAAGGCATTTGAAGAAGAAATAGATCGCCAATTCTCCACAGAGCGTAAAATGACGGTTTTTGCTTACAATTCCACTGGAGAAAAGGATACGGTCATGAGTCCCTTAGACTCACTGAAATATCATCGAATGATCTTGCAGGTGGGTTCTGTCGCCATGGATCCCAATTCTGGTGCCGTCAGAGCGTGGGTTGGAGGTGCTGACCATAAATACTTCAAGTACGATCACGTATTATCCGATCGACAGGTAGGGTCTACTTTTAAACCTTTTGTTTATGCTACAGCAATTGCGTACCAAGGGTTCTCCCCATGCTTTCCCGTGACGGATGTGCAATACACCATCAAACCCGGTGAAGGAAATTTCAATTTGATAAAGCCCTGGTCACCTAAGAATGCAACAGACGAATATACGCGTGGCCCACTTACGCTTTACGAAGCTCTGAAGCAGTCCAAAAATACAGTTACAGTGTATTTACTTAAGCAGTTGGGTGACGTAAAACCTATACTTGGGCTAATTAACAATATGGGCATTGACAGCTCAGCTACCTTACCCAACGGCAGAAAGAAAATCCCTAGGCAACCTTCTATAGGTTTGGGTGCAGCCGATTTGAATGTTTTAGAAATGACAGGGGCCTACGGAACCTTTGCTAATGAGGGCGTTTATAACACCCCGTTTTTTGTGTCACGCATTGAAGATCGGAATGGGAAAGTAATCTATCAAAACGTATCAAAGAGTAATTTAGCCATCAACCCGGATGTAAATTATGTCATGGTAGAACTGCTGCGCAAGGCTGGGTCAGTAGCTAAGTATAAAGGATCCCTAAAGTCTGATGTGGGTGGAAAAACAGGAACGACTCAAGATCAAACTGACGCCTGGTATATGGGAATCAGTCCTAATCTCGTGCTGGGTACATGGGTTGGCGGTGAAGACAGATGGATCCGGTTCCGAAATATAGCCTTAGGTCAGGGCTCAACAATGGCAAGACCCATATTTACAGAGTTTTTTCGAAATCTCGAAAGTAGAGAGGAAGATCTCATAAATTTCAATTCTAGCGAAATGTTTAAACAGCCGGAAGATCTAAAAATAGAAACTGTTTGTGACCGGTATGGTACAGGCCAAGACAAGGACAGTGATACACCCCAACGTAATATTCAGCAGTTTGGACAATAAATATGCATCAGATATGACAAATAAAGTGCTGAGAACCTCATTTCTAATGTTTGGCTATATATGTATGATGTGGACGTTGAGTTCTTTTTCGTCATGCACACCACCTACGGATGCGGATCGAGATGGGGCTCCTCCTTTTTCGATCGATTTTTCAGATACATCCTTCGTCAGTTTATGGTATGCTCAGGTCAGGAACGACACAGGTATGATCCAAAAGTATTTAGATGCTAATGATCCCATGCGGCAATACGCTGCTTTGATGGCATTATCTACAACACCATCGACGCAGTTTGCCCCATCACTCATTCAGTTATTACAATCTCCCCATATTGAAATTCGCACTAGAGCAGCTTACAGTTTAGGTCAGATGGGAACCCCCTCCTCTCTGCCTGATTTGAAACAAGCGTTTGATATTGATGACTCTTTGATGCAAAGGCAGCATTATAATGCAACTATTCTTGAATCATCAGGAAGGCTCGGCGGCCCTAAGGAAGCCATGGAAATGATTACTGTCAGTACCTACTCTCCGCGAGATTCAATTCTCAACCTCGGCCGATTAAGGGGGTTATATCATATCGCTCAAAATGGCCATGAATTAAAAGAAGTGAAGCACTTCATGTTGAATGTAATTGCCCAACCTCTTCATCCCAGGGAAGCGCATTACATAGCAGCAGACTACCTGGCGCGCTTTAGTTCCGACCCTTTAGATACCTTACAATTTGGCCTTATCCGAACTTTCGAAAAAACGATTGACATTCAACTCAAACGACAATTGGCCCGCTCCTTACCCAACTGCTCGTCATCACGGGCAAATGAGTTATTGGCCTCTGCCTTTGCCAACGCAGAGGAAGATCCTACACTTCGGTTTCTTTGCGGTAGAGGCTTACTTAAAGACCGACCTCAACAGTCCAATCGCTTTTTCAAAAATATTTTAGGAGATCCCAATACCAAAATTAGTCAACTGGCAGCGCGCTATTTCCTCCAATATGGTAATCAGCACGATGCCCTGGACTATGCCGAATGGGCTAGAAAGGAATCCTTTCCAAAGTCTACGCGCTTTATTTTGTATGCCGCAGCATTGGAGAATTTACCCTTCTATTATCAGCTGTCAAAGCGCAATATTACTAAAGAATTACTGGCCTTCTGGCCGAATGATATGAGTCGAGCTGATCGAAAGATCCTTATTGAACAGTTGGTTTCTTCAGGTGATTTTTTTGAAGAAGTAGTTGCTTTCGCGCTCAAAGCTGAGGATGGAATTATTCGAACGGATATTTTGATCGCTCTCCAAAATGAATACTGCACAGATGGAAGTTGTAATTTTTCTGATTCACAGCGCAAAACAATTATTCCTTTACTGAAAAAATCTATTGAAGGCGAAACCAGTACTCAAACGGTTAGTGCAGAAATTGCTACAGAACTCGGAGTGGATAGACCCCAAGATTGGGCTTCAGACTCCTCTTTTGTATTGGCAGTCTACCAATCTCTGGAGTGGCCCCGACAGATCGAAGCGGGCAAGGCACTCGAGCTGCTATTAGACTCTTTGGACATTTCATATGTAAAGCGGAAAAAGGTAGCAGCAATAAAACCATATGGTCGAATTTGGGAGCGCATGAGTGATAGCACTCAATTAGTCGTAAAACTGGAGCAGGGTGAAATTCGTATCGCTCTATATCCCCATGAAGCCCCATTAACAGTAGCTCAACTTATTGCTGAAGTTGAAAGTGGATATTACGATGGCAAAGCTTGGCATCGCGTGGTTCCTAACTTTGTGGTTCAAACCGGATGCCCTACAGGCCACGGTTATGATAGCGGCGATTTTCTCTTGCCTACAGAGACAAGTCCATATGCACATTACCATAATGCGGGTTCTTGTGGAATGGCGAGCATAGGGCCACATACAGAGTCTAACCAATGGTTTATTACCTTGAGAGCTACCCCACATCTGGACGGAAGATATACAAAGTGGGGCCAAGTGATTTTTGGAATTGAATTATTAAATGATATAACAGCTGGGAGTATCATAAAATCCATGCACGTTGAAAACCTATCCAAATGACAAAAAAGACAGCACTTTATTCTACGCATATTGATTCCGGCGCAAAGATGGCGGATTTTGCAGGTTTCGAAATGCCCATAGTTTACTCTTCTATAAAAGAAGAACACAAAGCTGTTCGCGAACGCGTCGGCCTTTTTGACGTTTCTCACATGGGAACCTTTATTGTTGAGGGAGTGGAGGCCAGAAAGTGGCTTGATCACGTGACCACCAATAATGTATCTGCCTTGAGTGAAGGACAGGCTCATTATACTTGTATGCCAAATGGATCCGGCGGAATTGTCGATGATTTGCTGATTTATCGGCTTCCCAGTCAAAGCGATAAGCTAAAATATATGGCAGTCGTTAACGCATCCAATATTGAAAAGGACTGGAATTGGATGCATGAACACCACCACGGTTGTGACGCTACTGCAATAAACACCTCACAAAATACAGCCTTACTTGCGCTGCAAGGCCCTAAAGCCTCTGAGGTATTGAATAAGCTGACTGATATGGATGTTAGCGAAATCCCATTTTACCAATTTATACATGGAAAAGTGGGCGATCAATCTGATGTTATTATTTCAGCTACCGGATACACCGGTTCAGGCGGCTTCGAATTGTATTTCCCAGCAGACAAGGCTGAGCAAATATGGAGTCAACTCCTGAAGGCAGGGCAGGAGTTCGACATACTTCCTTGCGGTCTTGGAGCAAGAGATACCCTTCGCTTAGAAATGGGATTCTGCTTATATGGAAATGATATCGATGATACGACCTCTCCACTTTCCGCCGGTTTGGGCTGGATCACTAAATTGAAAAGCAAAGGAAAGTTCGTTGGTCGCTCTATCATAGAACGTCAGAAAGAGGAAGGGCTGGAACAGCGACTCGTTGGGTTTACCATCCAAGGTCGTCGTGTCCCACGCAAAGATTATCCCATACTCGATGAAAATGGACATACAATTGGTCGAGTTACTTCGGGCTCACTCTCGCCCACATTAGGTGTTCCGATTGGCATGGGATATGTAGAAAAGCCGCATAATAAGGTGGGGACTTCCATTCAAATAGATTTAGGCAAAAAACAAGTTCCGGCTGAAATTACTAAACGTCCCTTTGTCAAAGTTTAGAGATAGGTCCCCTCAATCTAAACTATTTAGCCATCCTGCCATTATATCCACGAATACTTTAACAATGGATTTTTATAGCTGTAGAGATAAGTTCCTTGAATCGTGGAGTTCCATGGCGTCCCAATGGGGGATCTCCAAATCCATGTCTTTGGTACATGCCAGTTTACTTATTAGTCCCGAGCCGCTTTGCGCAGACGCCCTGATGGAAAAAATCAAATTGTCGAGAGGTAGCATCAACACAAATTTACGTGCTTTGATGGACTGGGGGTTAGTTCATAAGAAATATCTTCCGGGCGAACGGAAAGACCACTATTATGCTGAAAAGGATATGTGGACCATATTTCGCCAAATATTGATTCATAGGAAACAGAAGGAATTAAAACCCCTGCTTGAGACCTTGCAAACCTTCAGTGAAATAGAAGATGATAGCCAGGAAGCCCAGGAATTTACTAAGGTTGTTCGCGACTTAAGGGACATCACCTATAAATCAGATATTGTGCTAGATAATATTGCTCATTCCGATGAGAACTGGTTTGAAAGCCCGCTCTTTCAAATGTTGAAATAACTTTTTTATTATTTTTTGGGCGTGTCCCCGCTTGCAGCGCGGTCGCTACGTTTCAGGACTCGCTACTCGCTCGGCTCCAGGTCCGTATAATTAGAACTATATATTATTCCACAAAAAATAGATTTTTTCAGCATATCCTTTAAAATAGACCGTTGGACCTGGATCTTCGGCCCGCCACAGTCGGTCCTCATCCCTCCACATCGCTCACGCAATTTTTCATTCATTAAAAATCGTTTCTTTAATTCTATCCAATGGGATGTCATAATAAGCTGCTCTTAATTTAGAGTAGCTTACTAATAACCTCATAAAGTGAAATGAATTTAATAGGTGCTTTAGCCATTCTTCTGCGCCAGTGCTGTGGAGTGGGTAGGCGCCTGTCGGCGGCTAGTCCGCAACTCGTTGGGGACCGAGTGAGGCGGGCGGAGTCCCGAGGGTCGCCGCAGGCGATCTCGAGGACGGAGAACGGGGCACCGAACGAGCCCCGCAACATAACGGCTCGCTTCGATAACTAGCGAAGCGAGGGCGCCCTAAGAGCCCAAATGAGAATAATTCAAGATCTACCAATTTGTTGAAAACTACCTGTCCTATAGGTTTGGATAATTCGGCTGGCTGGAGTATTTTCGGAAGCAAACTACGGTGTATGAATATTCGTCCATTTGCTGCCATAATCCCAAATGAGAAACTGATTAGTTCTCCGGATTCTTTTTTTAATAATGTAAAGTACAATTACACCAAGTATGTGCGTAATGGGTTCTTTCGGAAAACGGAGCGGGAGGCTTTTTACGTGTACCAAATCAAGCGGGAAGGACAGCGTCATTTGGGCCTGTTGGTAACCATAGATTTGGAGGATTATATCAAGGGGCAGATCAAGGTGCATGAACACACACTGGCAGCTAAGGAGCAAAAAACAACTGATCTGATCATGGAGCGGGAAGCGATGATCAAGCCGGTGCTACTGGGATATCCGGCCCGGGAAGAAATCGAAGATCTGCTCTGGACCATCAAAAAGCGGGAGAAACCTTTTTATAAGTTTGATTTAGAGGATGGGGCACTAAAACATAAACTTTATCGGGTGGTAGATCCGGATGAGATTGCGCAATTTCAGAAACTTTTTCGGGATGTCGAGGCCCTGTATATCGCAGACGGCCATCACCGGACATCGACTTCGGCCAATTTATATCAGATGCAGGCAAAAGAACAGGAAGGCTATGACTTGCAGTGGTTACATGCGGGTATTTTTGCTTTTGAGCACCTGGAGATTAGCGATTATAACCGAGTGGTGAACGCTTTAGAAAATATGGATGCCGCCGAGTTTGTGGTGCGCTTATCGAAATATTTTGAAATGGAGGTGCTACCGGAAGCCGCTAAGCCTGAGGAAAAGTTTACTATTCACATGTTTTTGAATGATCACTGGTACCGGCTGAAATGGCGTGATTCCTATACCCGGACAGAAGATAAAGATGAGGTTTTATTGGATGCCGCCTTATTTGACACCTATGTGTTGGGTAAGATTATCGGTATAGAGGATGTGCGAAATGATGATCGGGTAGCGTATGTCCAGGGGCCGAAGGGATTAGAGGGTGTGGTCAAAAAAACGCGAAAATCAGATGATCAGGTAGGGTTTTGTCTGCCGCGAGTATGTACAGAAGAATTTATTTCGGTTTCAGATGCCAAAAAGACACTTCCCCCGAAGAGTACTTGGTTTGAGCCTCGATTGAAAAATGGACTTGTCGTGCAGGGCTTGACGGATTTTCGGCCGGAATAAAGGGAGAAGGGGACCGAAGACTACTTTGCTTATCAGCTTTGTCGTCCATAAAGAACCACTAGCAGATAGCCATTAGCCGTTAGCCTTAGCTTTTTTAGATGCGGCCATAATTGATGACTTCTGGCATTAATTTTGATTATTGGCAGATCATCAGAATTCGCCACTTATTTCTTACTTTTTGACCAAAAAACATGAGAAATTTTCGAGAAATTCGAGTTTGGAAGTCAGGTATTGAACTAACAAAAGATATTTATAAGATCTCACAAAAACTTCCAGAGTCAGAAAAGTATGGTCTTTGCTCTCAAATGCAGAGATCAGGAGTTTCAATACCGTCAAACATCGCCGAAGGGGCCTCACGGTCATCGGAAAAAGACTTTTGTCGGTTCTTAGAGATAGCTTTAGGTTCTGCTTTTGAGGTGGAAACCCAGGTAATTATAGGGAAAGAACTTAACTTTCTTCCAGACGCAGATTATAAAGCAATATTATCAGAATTACATTCCATACAAAAACAAATTAACTCATTAATTTCAGTAATACGAAAGAGCCAATAGCTAATAGCCATTAGCCAATAGCCAAAAGTCACCCACCTCAGCTGTTTCAGATGTCGAAGGCCTGAAGCTACTCCTCCTCCTCTTCTCCAGAGCGCATTTCAATTACAAAACTATTGTAGCCTTCCCCTGGATAAATATAAATCTCGTGTTGATTGGCCATCTCGAGAAGAGCTAAAAATGTAACAATGGCATGGATTCGGTTTTCGCAGACCTCAAATAAGATGTCAAAGTCTGCTCGCCCTCTTCTTTTTAAGACTTGATGGATCCGCTGACTTTGATCTTTGACATTGTATTGATATCGAAGGACAGTGTGAACTTGCTTTATTTTTTTGTATTTCCACTCCTCCATCAAACGATCAAACGCATTCATCAAGCGATAAAGACTGAGGGATTCAAGCTCGGCATCTTCCAGAGCAGAGTCAGCTAATGATTCCAACTCATTTTTTATATTCCCTCTTTCTAATTGTTTCCGCCTTTCAACTTCTTTGTATTTGAAGGCCTCCAAGGTGGCTTTATACTTTTTATATTCCAGCAAGCGCTGGACGAGTTCTTCGCGGGGATCGATTTCCTCGCCACTTTCATCAAATTCTCTGCGAGGAAGTAACATTTTGGCTTTGATTCGCATCAAAGAAGCAGCTACCCATATGAATTCACTGGCGAGGTCTACATTGAGTGCTTCCATTTCGCGAATGTAACTCAAGAAATCATTGGTGATTTTTGCAATAGGGATGTCGTAAATATCCAGCTCGTCGCGCTGAATAAAAAATAGAAGAAGATCAAATGGACCTTCAAATTGGTCGAGCTGAATGCGATATGTCATAACGAACAACAAATTTAAGAAGTATTGCGACTTTTCTTATCTTCCTAAAATGAAAACCCAAGGAACTTTGTATTTGCTGCCTATGCCGCTGGGCTCAGACTGGGAGAAAAGTCTGTCATTGGCTGCCATGGAATTATATAAAAAGCTAAACTATTTCGTCTCTGAGTATCCTAGGACCTCTAGGCGTTTTATGACCCAGTTCCGAGATGTACACCCTTTAACTTTTGAAGAGTTAAATAAACGGACACCGGATCGAGCACTTCAGCCCTGGCTAAATCGCTTAAAAAATGGAGATGATATTGGATATATGTCGGAGGCCGGAATGCCCTGTATTGCAGATCCCGGAAAGCGTTTAGTCAGAGCTGCTCATCGAGCCAATATTAAGGTGGTCACCCTATCCGGTCCATCCTCCATTTTGCTGGCATTAGTGGGGTCAGGCCTGAATGGTCAAAACTTCCAGTTTCATGGCTACCTTTCACCCAAGAAACCCATTCGAGAGAAGGAGTTGAGAGCGCTCGCGCAGACTGCTGAGCGCACGGGAGCCACGCAGATTTTTATGGAAACCCCTTATCGGAATGAAGCTGTTTTGGAAAGTGCATTTTCAGTGCTACCCCCCAAACTCCTTTTTTGCATAGCGGCAAATCTGACGCAAAGCGACGAATTCATTAAAACCAAGACCGTGAAAGATTGGGGAAAAGCAAAGCGGAAGAATCTGCACAAAATTCCTGCAATATTCTGTTTGGGTTATGATTAATGAAGATACAGATGAACAATTTCTCTTGCTACCAATTAAATGAGTAAACATACTATGGAAAAGAAAGTAGCATATATTACTGGAGGGACAAAGGGCATTGGTTTAGGTGTTGTTCAGGCTTTACTCGAAAAAGGATATCGAGTTGCATACAGCGGCCGGTCTGAGAAAACGGTAAATGCAGCGGCAGATGAGATCGATTCTTCATATGAAGGTCAGTATATGGGGATTGTCTCCAATGTCATTCGCGAAGAAGATGAATCCCGCGCCGTCAAAAAGATAATGGACGAATGGGGCCAATTAGATGTTGTTCTAGCAAATGCTGGTGTAGGACATTTTGCTCCTATAGATGAGATGAAGACAGAGGACTGGAAGAAAGTGATAGACACAAATCTAAACGGAGTCTTTCACACCATTAAATCAGCAGTGGAGCCCTTAAAAAGATCAAAGGGTTATTTTATGACTTTAGCTTCTTTAGCCGGAACGAACTTTTTTGAAAGTGGAGCTGCCTACAATGCGAGTAAATTTGGTGTAGTCGGCTTTACACAGGCCGTTATGTTAGACCTGAGAAAATACGGAATAAAAACGACGACTATTATGCCGGGATCTGTTGCTACTCATTTTAATGGTCACACACCTAATCCTGACGACTTCTGGAAGATTCAGCCGGAAGACATTGGTCTTATGGTCGTTCAATTGCTAGAAATGGATCACCGTACTTTGCCAAGTAAAGTCGAAGTTCGTCCTACCCAGCCACCTAGCGCACGTTAGTATGAATCTAAAATGGACAGCCACCGGGGATAGAAAAGACGACTCCATAGATAATATTCCATCACTACTGAATAGCTTAATAGGGCCGAGACCTGTCGTGCTTATTGGTACACAGTCAGATGGTGACGGAAATAATTTAGCAATTTTTAATACTTTTCAACCACTTGGCTCTAGTCCGCCTATTTTCTCCGTTTTGATTCGTCCTTTGGATCAGAGTCGTCACAC
>CAZVLN010000011.1:0-15944 GCA_964627995.1 uncultured Saprospiraceae bacterium | reverse complement strand
ACTGCGTGAATTGTGGACCAAAGTAGATTTACATTTGGATCAGCGTTTAGATTTTGAAAAATTTCCAGTTTTATCGAGTTGGGGATTAAGTCACTACACCCATGGTAAAGAGGTCACTGCTATTTAATGCTCTTATTTCTTAAGTTACACCCTATAAAGCAGGTATACAATTATTCATAGTTGGGAAAGCCAAAAAATCTATATACTTTTATATAACAAATGGACCTTGCGTGAAACAGCTTGCGAATTCTATTATAAAGCAATATTTAAAGTTTAGATTTCGGCGAATCCGTCGGATGCGCACAGATCCCTATGCTATGCAAGATCAGTGGTTGAAGAAGTTGCTTCAAATGGGCAAGAATACTGAATATGGTAAAAAGTGGGGATTTCACAACATAAATAATTATGGTCAATTTGCCAGTCAGGTTCCTGTTGTATCGTATGAAGACTTGCAAGGTAATATCGATCGAATGATGCGCGGGGAGAAGGATGTATTGTGGCCAGGTTATGTAAAATGGTACGCAAAATCCTCAGGCACTACCGGGCACCGTTCGAAATACATCCCTGTTCCTTCACACAATTTGCGCCAGTGTCATATTCAGGGTAGTTGGGACTCAATGTCTACTCTTTATCACCATATACCCAACATGGAGGCTTTTGCAAAAAAAAGCCTAATTATGGGAGGGAGTCTAGAAACTTTTGATCCATTCCCTCGCACTCGAATCGGAGATGTTTCGGCCGTTATGATACAACGAATGCCGTTTATCGGGCGCCCATTTTATACACCCGATTTTGAGACTGCACTTCTAAGCGATTGGGAAGAAAAAATTGAACGCATGGCAAAGATCACTCCAAAGGAGGACTTGGTCATGTTAGGCGGCGTGCCCACTTGGACAATAGTGTTATTCGATCGAATCTTAGAGCTAACGGGTAAGGACCATATGTTGGAGGTATGGCCGAATGCAAAGGCTTACCTTCACGGAGGTGTTGGGTTTGCTCCCTATCAGACACAATTTGAAAAATATTTACCATCGGATGAATTTACCTATCAGGAGGTGTATAATGCCTCAGAAGGCTTTATTGGTTTGCAGGACAGCCAAGATATTAAAGCCCTTCTGCTGCTGACCGATAACGGAATGTTTTTTGAGTTTGAAGATATGGCGTCTGGAAATGTAGTTCCTCTATCAGGGGTTGAACCTGAAGTGAATTATTCATTAATCATGTCCTCGAATGCTGGCTTATGGCGTTATCGAATTGGCGATACCGTACAGTTTGTCTCTACACGACCTCACCGTTTTATCATTACAGGACGTACAAAACAATTTATCAATGCTTTCGGGGAGGAAGTGATGGTAGCTAATACAGATGAGGCTTTAGCTAGAACAGCCAAAGCTTTTGGGGTAGTAGCCGACGAATATAGTGTAGCTCCGATTTATATGCAGAATCGAGATAAAGGGGGGCATGAATGGATTATTGAGTTTCAAAAATCGCCGGAAAATACTGAAGATTTTGCTCAACAATTGGATAAGAATCTACGAGCACTAAATAGTGATTATGATGCCAAACGCAGTTACGATTTGGCTTTGAATCAACTCAAATTACACGCTGCTCCACCGGGAACCTTTCACGGGTGGATGAAGTCCAGGGGTAAGTTTGGAGGACAAAACAAAGTGCCGCGTCTATCTAATGATCGCCGTTATATTGATCAAATTTTACAGCACGTCCATAAACAAACCTCCTGATTATGAAGGAGCTCTTTCCCCTTTCAGAGGCTGAAAAGCAAGATGTCCCCATTGTTGATTGGATTGCCAATAGAGTAGCCGAATTATTAGATCGGGATCCAGAGTTACTTTTCAGTTATTTGTATCGTTTGGATGTTCCGGAGTCTAAAGTTGATGAAATAATCAAGAACGGCGGTCAAAAAGTTTCCATACTCCTCGCTAAGCTGATTTTACAACGACAAAAACAGCGGCAAGAAACCAAAAAAAGTATTGATGTTCCAAAGGATATTGATACTTTGGGGATGGAATGGTAAGAGTAGTTAAATTCAAAAATTCACTAAACTCAAAGTGCTTCTCATGCTATTTGTTATGGGATCAAGGATTTGTTTATTTCCCACTATCACATACTTGAGAGATCACCTAAGCAAAGAAAGTATCCTGAGCAAGTTTAATGGAAATGGTATGGCATTCGAATTACTACCTCTTGCGGATGCGGGGTATAGCCGCTGGCAGACGTGCTAGCATTTCGTTATTGATCTGTTGCGATGAATTTGAGAATGAACCTACTGTTATTTTGTTATTCCTTTGCTTTCCGATGAGGACCACTTCATCATTAGTTTCTACTTGCTTAAAGTGAGTGATGTCCACCATAAAGAGATTCATATTTATCAATCCCACAATGGGAGCTTTTCGGCCCCGAATAAGTACAAAGCCTTTATTGGACAAAGATCGCGAATAGCCATTTCCATAACCCAGCGGAAGTACAGCTATAGTCATATCTCTGTAGGCCTGGTATGCCGTTCCATATCCAATGAATTCCCCCTTTTTTACCTTTTTAATCTCCATGACATTGGTTTTCCAGGTCAGGACGCGCTTTAATGGGCTATCCTTTCGTTTATCCGTCTCTTGGAGATGGTGATAATAGATTTCCGGACTCGGCCAAAACCCGTATTGGGTTACTCCGATTCGAACCATGTCGTGGAGCGTCTCCGGCCAGGCCAGAGCAGCGGCAGAGCAAGCCAGGTGAAAGTAATCCGGCTGCATTTTTGCACGTAAAAATTGCTTTTTTATACGGTCAAATTCTTTAATTTGACGATCCAGACGAAAGCGGTTAGCAAACGATTCCGCGCCACCCAGATGAGAACACACACCTTTTAAAATGAAAGACTCGGGATGATTCTTTAAAAATCGAATTGATTTTTTAATATCCTCGGTATTCATCCCCGTTCGATTCGTCCCTGTTTCTACTTCAATGTGCACTCTCGCGGGGCGCCCGTGTTCTTTTGCAAAGTCAAGGATGACCGGTAATCGATCATAGTTGAAGACATAAATCTCAATATCGTTCTCTATAATCCAAGGAAGATCATGTCGATAAAAGATACCCATGATCATGATATCAGAGCTAGGCTTACAAATCGATTTAACTTCTTCTGCCTCAAAACAAGATGAAACTGCAAAATGGTCAATTCCACATGCCTCTGCCATGGGAACATACGTCTCAATTCCGTGGCCATAAGCATTGGCTTTGACAACGGCTGAAATTTTACGTTCAGGCCCGATTTTTTTGCGAATGAAATTAAAATTCGTTTTAAGAGCCGACTTGCTCAACTCAATAAAAGAGACGTGTCTATGCATAATTAAATCTTAAGTCCAAATATATTTTTTACCCCAGCTATCTTTAGCCATATCGATCACCGGTTCGATGACTACGCGCGGCACTTTTTGTTTTCGTTCCTCTATACCAGTTCGGTGGAAGTGTATGGCATATGAGCGAGCAACAAATTGCTCAAAGCGTAATGATGATTCGCCTGCTTTTTCTCCGTAACCAAAAACGGTCGGGCGGACGCCCTGACCCCAGTTTTGTCGACCTTCATTATTGGGGTTTAAAAAGTAAACACGAATTTCACCCTCTGGACCCGGGGCTACCCGAAGTATGGAAACGGCGTGGAAACCCAGCATTTCACCGCGAGAGTTCGTGATGAACAAGCCCGTAGGAACCGGGTAAATAATTTGTTTTCCGTCGTTGTATGTAGGATGAAAAGCGGCGTAAAATGTTTTAACAAATTCTTGAAACTGATGAATGGATTGAGTAAGATAATTATAGGCAGAGGAAAAACCATTGGGTATCCAGTGACCATAAAAAGCAGGGTTCACCCATTTATGTGGATCCTCACCTCGATACGAGGCGCGTTTCATCATCTCGTTATATATTTTATCCAAATGTGGAACGAGAACAACGGATACCGGATCTAAGGTTCCATCAAATTTTGTCGCTAAACCCTTTAATAGAAGGTCCGACTCGAGTACATCACCTTCAAAACGAAATCGAAGGTTATTTTCTACAGATGCGGTTATAATGAGATTTATCAACTTCTCAGGTGAAAACTGACTCCATAAGCTTAATCCTCTTGCTGACTGGCAGGTTGGATTCATACCTTGACCTACTCCAAGTGGATTTCCTAACAAGTTAAGTGTACCACCGATTAGCATATTATGGGAATCGGCTTCACTACCTTCTGTTCGACTATGCGCTATATGCCGCTGAACCCTGGGATTCAAGCGAACATTGATGAGATGCCGCAGTGCTTGTAACACTGAAGAAGAAGTGAAAAGCCCCTTTTTTAGCACGTTGGATAACCCTAAAATTCCCTGAGCATAATAAACCGTGCTATGATCTTGGACAAAAGTTTTGACAAATTCCCAATGTCTATTTAATTCGATCGAACCATATTCACTTAAACCTAAAGAAATGGCCGTCAATGGACGGTTGTCTGTTTCAACAAGATATTGAAGCAGAACGACATGTGCCTTTGCTACAAGACCTGTATTGGTCATTGTTTGAGCCAGTGCCTGACATTCATTTTTTAAGGTCTTTTCATCAGTTTCAGAAATAAAAATTTTGTATTCAAGAAGAGATAAATCTCGACTCTTCTCAGTAGGCCCATGTATAGCATCGCTGAACTCTTGTAAGGCAATATCTGCTTCCCGGCTTAAATCAAACTGAAAATATTCTTGAGCTAATCGAATCAAACTTCTAATTGGCTCAGTAAAAATGGGTCTTTGATGGGCAACAAGTTGTAACTCTTCAGCTATACCATCTTTGACACCGTCAATTTCGACATGTTGAATGATAAATTCAAAAACGTTACGGATCTTTTTAAGCTCTCCTTTAGAAAACTCTACACGGTCGGATTCATTCAAGCCGCCGAACACAAGTTGTAAATTTAATACTATGACTTCTTCTAGAAAAGCTTCAGCTTCTATGGAATTCATCTCATCACTTCTCACCCTGCCTTCAGCGATCGCTAGCATGCGCAATTCGCTGAGCAACTCAAAGTTAGAAGTTGGAGTGCCTGCCTTAAGGGTCCCACCTACCAGCCGAGGTATAAGGCTGGTGGGATTTGCCCAGATTGACTCTTTAAAAAGCCCGGCATCTACAATTTTGGGCATCAGCTCATATATTTTTTCTACACCCTGAGCATTGTGAAGGTATTTGTCTGCTTGACTTAGAAAGCGATAGGTCTTTTCTTCGCGCACTAAGTCTCCTGACGACTTAAGGTCATTTAAGGACTCTTCAAGCCGTTCTAATAGTAATTCTGTATTATTCAAATAGTTTTTTTTAATTATATTGTTCTAGACGTAAAAGTTGACATCTTGATAATGCTCAAGTAGTTCTCGCATGCGTTCAGTGTCTTCTCCAACAAAGTTGACAGTCCCAAAATGATTTCCAAATCCTTCTCTGGTATCCACTTTTTGATTACCGATTGGTGGGACGAGATTGTGATCTTTAAAATACTCTTCCTCCATCAACTCTTCTGGAATTTCCAGTTTTGTGATTTCTCCCCTTTGTGGAAAAACCATAACATTACCTACACGCTTTTTAGGGAATTCTGAAGGGAATATCTCCTTAACTTCTTCAGTTGTTAACGAAGGATCATGGATTTGAACAAATGCGGCTAAAGCATCAAAACCATAGGCCTCAGAAACCAATTCTAATATGTGACCGCCCGGGATTCTACAAGCCACTTCTCCAAAGAACAGCTCATCCTCCTCTGTAAGGAACCATTCGGGATGAATCATACCGTATTCAATGCCAAACCCTTTGACAAGTTTGTTTATTTCACCAATGATTTTATCTCGCTTGGATTCAAGTTTTGGACCTGCTGGTACATAATTAGAATACCCAAGTTTTACATATTCTGTTATATTCATAAAGACAACCTCACCACCATGAATGTATGCCTCACATGAGAATTCTTGCCCATCGAGGTGACTCTCAATCATACATGGGAAATCACCGTCCTTTGCTTTAGTATCAATATCATCGTGTGATCGGATAAACCTGTGACCAATAGTCCCCGCAGCACTAAAAGGTTTCATATGTGCCCAGGCATCTTCTTCTCCGGGTAACTGAAGGTTAGTTGCATTCATTCGCTTTAAAAAGCGGTGCGCATCTTCTTTGTTTGAAATGACTTCAAAATATCCAACGCGAAGACCATACAATAATGCCTTACGCTTCATCATAGCTTTGTCTCTAAATAAATAGGCACGATTGAGTACTCTGGGGTCATTTCTAAACATGCTGTTTAATGCACCAGCCCATTCCACTGTTTCCTCAAATAAAGGGACTGCAACATCAACACCAAAAGGCGCCAATTTTTCGGATAATAACAATGCATTTGATTGGTCACTCCACGTTTTTAGATCGTAACCTACAAATGGGATATCGTGCTCATTTGCGTAGCTTTCAAAATCTGGAAAGGAAACGACAACAAATGGTAGTCCCTTTTTCTTAACTGATTCTATTACGGGTAGACTCCAACCGATTAGTGCAAAACATTTAGCCATAAAAAGTATTTTATTTCGTTTGTATTATTATACAGTAACTAGGACTGAAAACCAAATATTTAGCGTTTAAATTAGGTTTAACTTAAGTTTGACTCTGTATTGATAAAGAAAAAGCTCAAAATCCAAAAATAATTAGTCTGCGCACCGCACACATAATGCACTTTCGGGAGAAACTAAAATTCGTCCGGCTGGTATTTTTTGTCCGCAGCGTTTGCATAGTCCAAAATCGTCATCATCAAGGTGCTTAAGGGCATATTCAAGTAGGTGAAGTTGCCCTCTTGCATTTTCCAAAGCTGTTTCAACGATACTCTTATTGTTGATAGCATCCATCCGGGATACTCTTCCTATGGAAACGTCAGGTGTGACAGGACCTGACATATCTTCGAAAGACAAGATTTTCTTTTTTGTTTTCTCAATTTTTAATTTGAGCTTCTCTTTCACCTCTTTTTTATCCATTTACTTAGGAGAATTAAATTTTTAAATAGCAGTCTTATTTTAAGAGGGATGCTGAAAAAAAAGAGCCGTTCTGTGTAGAACGACTCTTTAAATAGTCGGGGCGACTGGACTTGAACCAGCGACCCCACGCCCCCCAGACGTGTACTCTACCGGACTGAGCTACGCCCCGAAAGAAAAGTGGAGGATAACGGATTCGAACCGATGACCTCTACACTGCCAGTGTAGCGCTCTAGCCAACTGAGCTAATCCCCCTTGAAGTGGGACATACTGGACTCGAACCAGTGACCCCTAGCTTGTCGAGCTAGTGCTCTAAACCAACTGAGCTAATATCCCAAAATGAGGATGACAAAAGTAATAATTTTTTTATCTTTCGTATAAAATTTGTTTTGAGAATTATCTTCTGCATTTCTTTGGCTTATATTGTCAAGAATTAAATAGGTTTAACTATGAAGCGTTTTCTACTAATCGGTTTTTTTCTAAGTTTTGTGAGTTTGGTTTTAGTTGGGCAGCCAATGAATAATACCTGTGTCGATGCAAGTGAATTGACCGACCTCGATGGCAATTGTTCTGTCCATCCTTTCTCTAATGCGACCTTTCAACTCCGAAACGGAAGCTGTGCTCCGGTTTTTGCAAGAAATGTGTGGTTTCGTTTTACGGCCCAAGGTACAGATATTGATTTGTCTGTAGTCACTCAAAATGGCCCAGAAGCTTTCATCACGATTTATGAAATGGAACCGCCAGTATGCTCTCCCAATACATCCTTTGAACTCGCTTGCGATACAAATGAATTAGCAGAAGCGAATATTTTAGAAGTTGGAGAGGAGTATCATATTAATGTTTCATTTCCAGTCAATTATCAGGGATCTTTCACTCTTTGTATAAACAACCCCTTAATTAATGTTGATCCTCCGAATGACTATAGATGTTTCCCGGATTTGGTTTCATTCGACGAATGCGTCTCCGGCACGACCGTTGATGCGACCTTTGATTTAAATAACACTTTTTGCCCATTTGCTGACATTCATTCGGTTTGGTATGAAGGCCGATTAAGCAGTGGTAAAAATAGCCTGGATATAGAACTGAGTAATGTGGAATTTGCTTCGGATGTTGCTATTGTAATTGGAACATTTCTCAATGATGATTGTATTCAAACCTTTAATGAAATCGATGGATTTTGTTTTGATTCAGCAGGTACGGGTACTGTGAATGGATTGACGCCTGGACAACCATATTTTCTTATGGTGAGTCATCCGGAAGGCAATGCTCAGGAATTTGAGCTCTGCTTTACTGAAAATGGGCCGTCAGGTGGATGCGCGGTGAATGACTTGTGTTCAGCCCCTGAAATTATCGATATCCGAACAGATGAAGGAGAAGTATGTGTGCCAGGCTGTAATAGACTGGCTAGTTTTGGCCCCACTAATTTTGGACCTAATTGTTACTTTTTAGGGTCACCAACGGTATGGTATCAAATCACAACAGATGAAATCTCTGGATTTCTCCGCGTAAAAGTTACAAGTGACACTTTGCGCTTTCCAAAGGTAGCTATATTTGGAGGTAATGATTGTAGTCAATTGGATACGATTCGTTGCGAGCGAGGTAATAATAGACAATTGGAGTTTTTTATGCAGGTTGACCCTAACACAACCTACAGGTTAGCTGTCACAGATATTTCGCAGGATCAAGGAGCTTTCGATTTATGCACAGAATTAATATCAGATCCACAAGAATGTAATCAGGAAGATACTTTATACGCTATTTCTACGTCTTTTGGCTCTCCTCTCGAAGGCCCTTATCAACCCGGTGAAAGCGTAACCTTCCGCTATGAGTTAAAGCAATGGAACAAGGATAACTGTAACCGCATTTCAGCAATATGTCCCACTTTTGGTCCAGGATGGGATCCATCTTCATTCGATGATGAGCGAGCGCCATCTATTATTGAAGAGCCTCGACCTGTATCTCAGGGGCAGTGGAACTGGTTCCCTAGAGGCACAGTGAGATATAATTATGATAATCCTAATAAAGGCTATCTGAAAGGTAGCCCTATCACTGCAGGCTGGCTTTTTGTCAGTAGCTCAGCTCCTCCTAATAATCCTGAAAACAGTACCGGTGATGGTTCTACCTGTGTTAACGATACCATGGATACATGGACCGCATCCTTTACTGTTCAGGCCTTTAGTAGCCAAGACTGTCCTGACGGAACAATGGTTCCGGCTGACGTTGGTGTTATTACTTTTGGAGACGGGGAAGTAGCAGCTGGAGAATTTCGAGGCTGTGAATTAGATGAGCCACTAAATCTAAACACGAGGGTTTTTTGTTGTACGCCGGCTAATTTTTCAATATCGCCCACGCTTCGTCGACTTTGTTCAGGTGAGAATGCGTTTATCGACTTTTCAAATCAACCCGCTATAGAAGAGGTTATTTGGAGAGTGACCTCTAGTCAAGGGCTAGTTCGCCCTGTAGATGGAAGAGGACAGGTCTTTAATCAAGATTTATTTCTGATACCAGGAATTCCAGAAGGAGCAGTGACCTTTTCTTTTTTCCCCAGAGATACAGCTGGGTGCGTAGGTGAGCGCGTGGACGTCACCTATGAAGTATTCTTAAATGTAGATGCTGAAGCAGGTCCGGATAGGACAGCCTGTGAAGGAGAACTGATTGAACTAGGAGGTAACCCAACTGGCGGTGGAGGCACAGGTTCAAACTACCAATATGTATGGACCGGACCAACACCTGATATCGCAAACCCTACCATTGCTGTTGAAGAAGGCACGACGGTGTATAGACTTCGCGTGGTTGACCAACTGGCAGGCTGCTCAGCAACGGATACTGTAGTTGTGACAGGACTACCTCAACCTGGATTCCAAATTCTTCCTATACCTGAAGTATGTTCGGGTAGAGAGGGAGAAATTCGCCTTGAATTTTTTGGCGAGCCACCATATAATTGGACCTTGGAAGCGGGTAGCTTTTACGATGAGACATTTAATGGCTTTACACAGGATACTTTTTCATTATCTTATAATCAATTGCAATCTTTTGATGTGACAGCCAGACTTATCTCAGATGACAATTGCGTGGTCAATTTAGTGGCCTCAGAAGAGGCGGTAATCACTCCACCCGTAGAAACAAGTGAAGAAGTAGTCTTGTGTCATGATGAGTCTATTGAGATTGCAGGATTGGTATATGACCGACCTGGAAATTACGAAATCTTTATTCCCAATAGCGACCCTGAGGAATGTAATGAAGTGCTCACCCTCGACTTATCTATATTAAGTGAAATCGTAGTGCAAACTCGAAATATTGGCGATGACGGAACGAATGGTGCTTTTATTAAAGTAGTTATAGCGGGCGGTTTGCCACCCTATGAGTATGAATGGAGTAATGGAGAGACAACTGATAGTATTTTTAATTTGTCATCTGGTGAATATGAATTGACGGTAACAGACGCCAACGATTGTACAGCGGAATTCTCGTTCATGGTAACGGCTGCATCCACCAATGCCCCGAGCTTATCTACTGCGGTAATCTTCCCAAATCCGGTATCCAGTGGTGAATCGATATTCCTTGAACTCGATCAAAAGCAGGCGAAAAAGCTAACTATCGAGTGGGTGGGGGCTGATGGACGTCTTCATAATCGGTCATATCATGAAAACAGAGATCGTATTAAACTGAATTCTCCACCTCGCTCAGGGCTCTATACCGTAAGGATTTTAAATGATAAAGGCCAGATGTTGAATCAGGAAAAAGTTATCGTTTTAGATTAAATATTAACCATGGGACGAGCATTTGAATATAGAAGAGCGGCTAAAGAAAAACGTTGGGCTAAAATGTCTCGGGTCTTTCCAAAATTAGCCCGGGCCATTACTGTTGCTGCTAAAGAAGGGGGAGACGATCCCGAAATGAATGCTGCGCTTCGCGTAGCGATTCAAAACGCAAAGGCAGAAAACATGCCCAAGGATAACATTAAGGCAGCCCTCGACCGGGCCACAGGTAAAGATGCCGCTTCCTATGAAGAAGTTCGTTATGAAGGTAAGGGTCCACATGGCATTTTAATGATTATTGAATGTGCAACAGATAATCCTGTACGCACAATCGCCAATGTAAAGAGCTATTTTAATAAAGCTGGAGGTTCTATTGTTCCCAATGGTTCCTTAGAATTTCTGTTTGATCGAAAGGCTGTATTTGAGGTGGAGCTCACGGATGAATTAAATGTAGAAGACTTAGAGCTAGAACTAATCGATTTTGGACTTGAAGAAATTCAGGAAGATGGAGATACAATGTATCTTTTTGGTGACTATACGGATTTTGGAACTTTAGGGAAGGCTCTGGAGGATCGTGGTTTATCCCCTTTAAAATCTACGCTGGAACGAATCCCCAATACTCCTGTGGACTTTTCCGACGATCAATCTGAAGATATTGAAAACTTGCTAGATAAATTGGACGAGGATGAAGATGTGCAGCAAGTATTTACTAACATGGCTTGAATATTTAACTTGTCTTTCCTGGGCATTATTTGTTTTTACAAGTGAAAATAATTGGCTGTTACGTTGAAATTTGTTACTTTCCACAGTCAACAGCGTAAAATATCTATGGAAATAAAGAAAATTAAAGCTGCTCTCGAAAGAGCAGCAGATCCGACCTATCTAGAACAAATGAAATTGCTAGGGGTCAATACAGATCAAGCTATAGGGGTTAGAATGCCCAAATTAAAGTTACTGGCCAAAAATATCGGCAAGGATCACGAAATGGCTTCCCAGTTGTGGAGTTTAGGCCATCATGAAGGTAGAATCTTGGCGGGTCTTGTCGCCGAACCGGATAAAATGGCGCGCGAGGAAGCAGATCAGTGGGTGGAAAACCTTCAATCATGGGATGAGGTGGATCAGCTTTGTGGCTATTTATTCCAAAAGTTGCCCTATGTGGAAGAGTTGATAGCTGACTGGATCAATCACGACCAAGCTTTTGTTAAACGAGCGGGTTTCGTGCTGATCGTTGCCACATGTATTCATCACAAAAAGAAAGAAGATGATCATTTTCGTCAGTATTTTGATGTGATTGAAGAGCATTCTACTGATGAGCGTAATTACGTCAAAAGATCTGTGAATTGGGCGCTACGGCAAATTGGAAAACGCACCATTCACCTCAATAAAGATGCCATCAAACTGGCAAAGAAATTGACTAGAAAACGAAACGATGCAGCCAACTGGATCGGAAAAAATGCACTAAAGGAATTGCAGAGTGAAGAGGTTCAGGAGCGCTTAAACAAGAAAGAAGAGAAACGCCTAAAAAAGCTAGAGAAGAAAGAGCAAAAAGAAAAAGCCAAAAAAGAGGCTGAAAAAAAGAAGGCGGCTAAGAAAGCTAAACAAGCCAAGAAAAAGTCGGAAAAGAAGAAGAAGACTAAGAAAAATACAAAAGCTACTGCTGCCAAAAAGAAAAAGTAATAAGCTACGGCCGAACTAAGCGATAACTCCACAATTGCTGAAAGGGACTCAAAGCAACGGATGTAGCTAGTTAGGCATTTCAAAAACCTGTTTGGGGCGATCAATTCGGATGGTAGGAATCTTATCGAAGTCTTGAACTTTACCTTCTATACATATTTTTTTCTCTGACCATTCATTTGAAGGGTCGTATGGGAAGTTTACCATTTTACTTTTTGGGATATATGCCGAAAATACGTGGTTCGGAAAGGTCTTATCCAGATTTAACCACAAATTTCCGGAATTGCTTTTACGCATGGAGACTACGGTTCCGCAAATCAGCACTTCCCTGTTTTTACCCATATGAATTTTAGCTTGCGTGGTATTAAAATGCCCGGCGGGCAAGCTTGTCGGCTCCAACGGTAAAACATCAGTCTTTGGAAGGTTAAGCCAAACTTCAACATCTGTTTCCTTTTCTATCTTATTTTGAAGTTGGTCAGATAGATTACTCCCGAAGTTATAGCCTGTAGTCAATTCCAATTCACGGATAGAAAATGCATATTCGTTAATGGGTCTTGATATTTGTCGATTTGGCATTAAAAATCCGATTCCTCTTTGATTTTTCATATCTACAACTACCTTAAAATACTGCTCAGGTATAGAAAGACTTTGCCTAGCTCTAGGGACTGTAGGAAGGCTGTCGTGCAGTATGGGGCCGGTAACTACATACAGTTGAGTCTCGGGATGATCATAAACATAAGATCTGATCAGGCTCTCTAGTTCAGCCCAACTCCTTCGGTTAAAATCCGGGCGCTGTGGGCTCATGTTTGAATAGAAGTAACTTTCGGATAAAGCTTTCGCTGACCATCGAAAATCAGCTGAAGGTGCTAAATGGCCTCTGTCGTAGCCAAAGCCATCATATATGTAGCTACTATCCTCTTGCAAATATTTTAAAAAATAGTCAGACTCCTCAGCTGTCCCGGTTAGCACCTTGGGATCCTCTCGAAAATCATTAGTTCTGCCAACGGAACCGGTGCGAATGTCGGGTATAATAATGTGTGCCACCCAACTTGCCTGTTCGTGTTGTTCATTGTAAGATAAGATCATTGCACTGTGCTCAATATAAGATGATCCTGGAAGCCCCCAGCTCTTCAAATCTACTCTTATTTTAGCCAGTTTTACATCTTCTAATTGAGATAAAACATGATTTCTCCGATCTTCGATCTTTTGAAGTTCGGACTGTAAACTATCCACCTTTCTCTCGATAGATTGAGGTGTTTGTCCTATTAAAGATTTTGTAAGAAGTACTAGCCAAGTAAGAAAAAAGATGTAGCGCAATGTCATAAAGATTAATTTTATCGTTTCAAATGTAAATAATTTATAGATTGTTAGATACATAAAAATGGAAACTCCATGAATTCAGCTTATAGCTCTAAAATCCACTTGCGATGGTCAGATTTAGACCCTAACGTTCACGTACGACATTCGGTTTATTACGACTGGGGTGCTCAAGCCCGGATGGAAATCCTTATGAAGATAGGGCTATCACCCCAGGCACTGAGCAGCAGGGGAGTGGGTGTCATTCTAATGGAGGAATCCTGCAAGTTTCGTCGGGAAATAAAATATGGTGACCAAATCACCATGCTTTCAAACTGGCAACCCGAAGGTCCAAATGGTGAGGATCATTTATTTTCCTTTGTTCATCGCATACATAAAGGCCAAGATACTTTCTGCGCTGAAATAAATATTTTAGGGGGTTGGATCGATTTAAAAAAGAGAAAATTATGTGGACCTCCTGAGGATCTGAAACAACTCATAGATCGAGGGATGACATAAAAAAAAGCGCCTTGCAAAACAAGGCGCTTTTTTTATTTAGTGAATAAGGAATTACCCTTTTCTTTATTTCTCAGCTGCTAGCTCAAAAAATTCATCGAGCTTAGGCATGATAATAATCTCTGTACGTCGGTTTTCCTGACGACCTTCACGTGTTTCGTTTGACGTTTTAGGCGCATACTCTCCGCGTCCACCAGCTGTCAATCTTGCAGCATCAACTTCATACTTGTCTGTTAAGCGTCTAACTACAGAAGTTGCACGCTTTACAGATAGGTCCCAGTTGTCTTTGATGCAGTCTGTTTGCATAGGTACGTTATCCGTATGACCTTCAACTAAGATATCTAAGCCGTTGTGGTCTTTCAATACCTTAGCTACTTTTGATAGTACATTCTCAGCATTAGGCTTGATGACTGTACTTGCTGTGTTAAACAACATCTTGTCAGATAACGAGACATAAACGACACCTTTCTTCACTTCAATATTTACATCTTCATCGTTTACATCAGACAAGGAACGCTTTAGATTCATAACTAACGCCATGTTCATAGAATCTCGCGACTGGATCTTAGAAGTCAAATCTTCAATTCTATCACTTTGCTTATTGATAGCATCCAAAGATCGCTTAATACTTTCAGCTCCTTCCTTATTGACAATTGATAAGTCGGCTAAACGATCAAGTAAGTTTGTATTCGTCTTTTTTAAGTAGTCTAAGTCTTCCTGCAGGCTTTCAACTTTATCTTTAGAAGATGCCAATTCGCTCTCAGCCTCAGATAGCTTATTACTGGTCATTTCTGCTTTTTCATCACAATCATCCAACGCTTTGCGAGCTTTTTCAAGCTCCATTTGAGCCTGGTCATAGGATGCTTCTAAGTCATTGAATTTTTTCTTTCCTACACAAGAGGCAAGCATACTAAATGTGAAAAGAGTGATAAACAGTTTAGCTGTATTCATATCCGTTTTGATTTATGGTTTCTTATTTGTGCAAAGGTAATATAAATTGAATGAATTCTTATATTATTTCCGGTAAAATGCTGATATAAATGGCTTCTAGCATGCCTTACTGTTAATTTTAGTATAAAAAATTATGCGTTTCCTAGACGAGGGTATATGTTTGTAGCATAATTATATGAAATGATGTATATTTAATTAAACAGGTAAGCATTCCCATACTTTCAGAGGAGAATCTGAAAATCATTCGTAAAATGAAGTCATTAAGAATAAACGGTGTTAAAATAACACAAAGAATAATATATCTCATGGTGAATCTCAGGTTTTTCCTCCTTCTTAGTAGTTTTTTTTGCACGCTCATCGGCCTGCAAGCTCAAGCCGTTCAGCTTTCTAATCAGGTACGCGGAAGTATAGATGAAGGGATTGAACAGTATTATATATTAGAAGTTGATCTGGATGCGGTTCGCACTCAACTTAAAGATGCACCGCCCTTAGGGAGCGAGGCGCCCGGACGGTTAATTTCACTACCTACAGCAGACGGTGAATTCCACACCTTTGAGCTATGGGAAGCACCGATCATGATGGAAGGGCTGGCGAATCGATTTCCGATGATCAAAAACCTAAAAGGTCGTGCTGTAGACAACCCACTTCTCGGTATCCGTCTGAATTACGGACCCCGCGGACTCTTTGCCGTCATGCACGATAATAAAGACAAAAGCTACATTCAAAC
>CAZVLN010000010.1:0-69864 GCA_964627995.1 uncultured Saprospiraceae bacterium | reverse complement strand
TGCTAACGTCGCAGGCCTTCAATGCGTTTTTGAAGACGCTGGAAGAGCCGCCACCCCATGCCGTTTTTATACTAGCAACGACAGAGAAGCACAAAATTATCCCTACGATATTGTCGCGATGTCAGATTTATGATTTTAAGCGTGTAGAAGTAGAGGACATCGCAGCCCATTTGCGATATATCAGCGAGCAAGAGGCCATTAATGCTGAAGATGAAGCTTTGCATCTCATTGCCCAAAAGGCAGATGGTGCGCTTCGCGATAGCTTGTCCCTTTTTGATCGCATATCGAGTGCATCAGATGGTCCTGTCAGCTATCAAGCCGTTATTGATAATCTCAACATTTTAGACTACGAGTATTATTTTGATACAACGGATGCACTTTTAGAGAAGAACATTCCTGCTGTTTTGCGGGGTTTTCAGGAAGTTTTGAGAAAGGGATTTGAGCCGCAGCAGGTATTAAATGGTCTGTCCGAGCATTTTCGAGATCTGTTGCTATGCCAGCAGCCGGCCTCAGTGTCCTTGCTGGAGGTAGGTTCTAAAACGAAGGAGCGCTATTTGGACCAGGCTCGCTTAGTGGATATGCCGTTTTTGCTAAGTGCCCTGGAAATTTGTAATCAGTGCGATATGCACTATGTACGGGCGCTGAACAAACGATTGCATGTAGAATTGGCGCTGGCGAAACTGGCTCATATTCAGGATGCACGGGAAGTGGATCCCTTTGCGACTGGAAAAAAAAAGCCCGCGATGAAGGTGTGAAAGAGGACGCGCCGACTACAGAGGTGGAAACAGCTGTAAAAAGTCGCGTTGTAAATTCACCTAAACCTAAAGACATTTCGTCTGAGGAGTCTTCTTCAAAAGCCCCGAAACTGACAAATCCGCCATCCGAGCACCCGCAAGAACCTGAAAGAGAGAAGACATCTTCAAGTGAAAAGGAGAAAAAAAGTGAATCATCTCCTGCACCACCCAGTCCTTCACCTCGACGCCGAAAGCCACGCCGCACCACCCCAGGATTAAGCTCTTTAGCCGACTTAGAGGCTTCCGTAGAGTCTGAAAAATCATCAAAAGCACTTGGAGAAACAAAATTTACACCGGATGCTGTCGAGTCGTTTTTTAAAAAAATGGCCGATCAAACCAACCCTGGAGCACTAAAACTCGTTTTAAGCCACATAAAAGTGAATATAAAAAACGAGGAACTTTTCTTGTTCGTAGAAAGTCAGGTGGCGAAAACAACGCTTCTTCAAGAGGTGGATTTAATTCAAAATCTGCGCGATCGCTTCGGACGGGGAAAATTGAAAGTTTATATTGACATTGACCCTGAAAGAGAGGCTGATAAGCGAGCACCAGAACGTCCTAAAACACAGAAAGAAGTGTTGGATGGTTTTGCTCAGCAAAACGAAACCTTTAAAGAAATGATGGATCGGTGGAAGTTGACTTTTGATAAGTAACCTCTCATTGCTTAATCAAATTCGCCATGGTAGGATATCAGAGTAAAAACGGGACTGTACAGCAAACTGAAAAATTGTCCCTCGAGGGAATAGAGAAATCTTTCAAGCAGAAAGAATGCATTTATAACACCTCAGAACAGGCAAATGCAATATATGAAATAAAATCGGGTCGCGTAAAGGTGATTATCCATCGTGATGGGAAAGAAATTATAAAAAAGATCGCGCAGCCCGGCGATGTAATTGGCTTGTGTGCACTGGGAGAGCGCCGTACCTATTGTGAACAAGCGATTAGTCTTTGTGCGGCTACCGTTAAAGAAATTTCTTTGAGTTTCATCAATTCTGCTATTCAAGAGAATAGTCAGATGGCTTTTAAGCTCAACCAGTTGTTGATTAATGAAATTTATATGATGGATGGGCGTATTCGTTCTATGGCTTTTGACAATGCCAGACAGCGCGTCATTCAGTGTCTGTTGGATTTAATTGAAAGAGAGGGCGAACGTATCGGCTACGAGTATCTTCTCCGTCATGCACTAACGCACCAAGAGCTGGCCAGTTTGACGGCCACATCCCGGCAAACAGTCACTTCAGTCTTGAATGAACTCAAGGAAGAGGGGATTATTAAATTTAACCGTCAGCGTATCTTAATCAACGACTTATCTGCCCTGGAGAAGTATGATGCATAGTTTCACTTCTCAGTAAAGACTAATAATCAAGTAGGTAAGGATTTTCGACTTAAGGGCTGATCGGCTTGTCTTTTAGCTATTTATGGTTTTTATACTTTACTTATCTTTAGGGTATAAACTAAAAGCCATTAGCTATGATTCGAATATTTACTATTCTCTCCTTACTTTTATTTGTGGGAGTTTATGGGCAAGCCCAAATTGATGTTTCTGAAGATCGTTCTAAAAAATTGCGCGATCAAGTAGAAAAAACGGAGGAAGGCTGGTCAGGCAGTGTAGGTCTGGGGTTAGACTTTTTTCAATTATTACAAATTAACCCTAAAGTAGGCGCGGGAGAAGACCGTATTCAGTTTGGTGGATTAAGCACGGGCTTTGTGAATTACAAAAAAGGGTTATTGGACTGGCAAAATACCGGAACTTTCCTATTCGGTGTGCAGCGTTTGGGCTCGGGAACAACGACTATTGGTGGGAATAGTATATCTAAGCCTTATCAAAAAACGATTGACGAATTACGAGTTGTAAGTTCTTTATCTTATAAAATGGGTGAAGAATCGAAATGGAGTTATTCTGCAGACCTTATTGCTTTTTCTCAGTTGCTTCCTACTTATGAAGGAAACTTTCTCAAAGATGTGACAGGGTCGGGCAGTGGACCGATTTCTAAATTTTTCTCTCCAGCGCAGGTTAGTTTTGCTCCAGGTTTTCGATATGCACCCAATGAGCACTGGTCTGTAGGAATCTCGCCGGCGACCATCAAGATGATTATCGTTGCTGACGAAGCTATTGCTTCCATTCCCGGAGATGAGGATGCGATGATTGGTCTTCACGGAACAGAGTGGAGAGGTCCAGACGACTTTGATCAGGTTTTGTTTCAATTTGGAGCCAGTCTACGCGGTTTATATACGAACAAATACTTCAACGATAAATTCATTACGCGATCTGAATTGATTTTATTTTCAAACTATCTGGAGGAAGCTCAAAACGTAGATTTTGACTGGCGCAACGAATTTGCCTATGAAATCGTGAAAGGTTTAAAATTGACCGTTGTGATTAATCTTTTCTATGACCACGATATTTTGCTACAGAAGACGGATTGGGATCAGCCTGATGGAATAGAGCGCGATGATATGGGGAATCCAATACTAGGAAGAGGCTTAAATGTTATTCAAACATTTGCGCTACAATACAATTATATTTTTTAGAATATCCCCGGTGGATTGGAAGACTTCAATTTCTGGCTTTTCAACTTATTTGAGACTTGAAAAAGGACTATCTGCAAATAGCATTGATGCTTATATACGTGATGTTGAAAAGCTGAGGCAATTTTTGGATAATGAGCCTTCGAGAACTAAATTAAAATCTGTCCAGCGAAGCCATATTGAACAGTTTTTAGCGGCACTTTACGATTTGGAACTAGGACCTAACACTCAAAATCGTATTTTATCGGGTCTTCGCGCGTTTTTCGACTATTGTTTGCTTGAAGAACTCATTGTGCAATCTCCTATGGATTTGATTGAGGCACCTAAAATCCGCAGGAAAGTTCCTACTATACTTTCAGTAGATGAAATGTTTACCTTAATAGACTCAGTTGATGTGAATGCACGGCACGGCTATAGGAATCGAGGAATTTTAGAAGTATTATATGGGTGTGGTCTTCGCGTTTCTGAGCTAATAGAACTCAAACAATCTCAAGTTTTTGAACAAGCTGGTTTTTTGCGTGTGCTCGGTAAAAACAATAAAGAGCGGTTGGTTCCAATAGGCAAACCTGCCTTGGAGGCCATTAGAGCCTATGAGCAACACGAGCGTGCTCGCGTGCATGTCAAACGAGAAGGTGAAGATATTCTATTTCTTAGTGCCCGCGGAAAGGGCCTGAGTCGGCAGATGATTTTTCTGATGATCCAAAAGCTTACAAAGCTATTGGGATGGAAAAAGAAAATTAGTCCACACACCTTCCGACATTCATTTGCCAGCCACCTCGTAGAAGGCGGAGCTGATTTGAGGGCTGTTCAAGAAATGCTCGGTCATGAATCCATATTAACAACGGAAATTTATACGCATATTCAGAAATCTTTTCTAGCCCAAACCCTCGAGCGTTTTCATCCTTTCAATCATTAAATTTTTGTTAAGGTATCGACGCAGTAAAATATGATATGGAGGTAATCGCGTTTATGAGCTTACTTATAGATTTATATATATTATAAAACATTGCTATATTAAAGGCTGTTTAATAGTCCAATGGTGAAATTTCTGATTGATCAAACAATAATTTATGGTTCGCTCCTTACTCATGCTAGCTCTTCTATGCGTTTCGTTTATGCTGAATGCACAATTAAAAATAGATCACGATCGGGCAAATAAGTTACGTAAAGAAAAACAAACGGCAGATTCTAGCGGATGGGAAGTGGGTATGGCTTTCGGAATGGATTTTTTCCAGTTGCTACAAATAAATCCAAAAGTAGGCGCGGGAGAAGATCGCATCCAATTGGGTGGTTTGAGTACAATCTTTAGTACATATCGAAAAAATCGATTGCAATGGGAGAATATCGGGACCTTACTATTTGGTGTTCAACGATTGGGGTCTGGTTCGACTTCGATAGGAAATAATATCGTACCAAAGCCCTTTCAAAAAACAGTAGACGAAATTCGATGGGTGAGCAGTTTTGCCTATGCAAAATGTTCCAACTCTAAATGGAATTACTCAGCAGACTTTATTTTTTCAAGTCAAATTGTTCCTACCTACCGCGGAAATTTTTTACGTGACGTGTCGGGTGAGGGGGAGGGTCCGATTTCGCGATTTTTATCTCCTGCTCAGATCTCCTTAGCCTTGGGATCTCGCTACGAACCCAACGAAAATTGGCAAATTATTTTGTCACCCGCCACCTTAAAAACTATAGTGGTGGCCGACGATGACATAGCTTCTTTTCCGGGTAGTGAAAAGGAAATGGTCGGTTTGCATGGAACAGCCTGGCGATCTGAGAATGATTTTGAAAATGTTCTTTTGCAGTTGGGCGCGAGCGTACGAACCATGTATAAGAACAGTTTTACACAAGAGAAGATGAAGTTAAAATCTGAACTTATTCTTTTCACAAACTACCTCATGGAGCCCGAAAATGTAGACGTAAGTTGGCGCAATGAGTGGAGTTATGAAATTTTTCAGGGGCTAACTTTAAATCTCGTTGTCAACATGTTCTACGATCACGATATTTTCATTCAGAAAACCGACTGGGATGCGCCTGATGGTATAGAGCGAAACCCAGATGGAAGCCCAAAACTTAGCAGGGGCTTAAATATTGTGCAATCCTTTAGCATCCAATATAATCACATTTTTTAAAGACTTACAAAATAGGAGCACATTGAGGATTTAGCCAGTCGCGTTCTGCTTCCGAAAGCTGAGGTGAAATGGCTTGAAATACCCGCTCGTGATAACTGTTTAGCCATCTTTTTTCCCCATCGGTAAGCATGTGTATATCAATAAGTGTCTTACTAATGGGGTACAATGTTAGATCCTCAAAGCAGAGAAAGTCCTTTGAATTGGGATTGCCACCTTGCTGCACAGCGAGAATAAGATTTTCTATGCGGATGCCATATTCGCCCGCTTCGTAGTAGCCGGGTTCATTTGAAGAAAACATGCCGGCGCGCAAAGGTGTAGTTCCTCGTTCTGTAAGTTGAGGCACAAATCCCTGTGGGGGCTCATGCACATTTAGAAAAAAACCAACTCCATGGCCTGTGCCATGGCCGTAATCTAAGCCCTCTTGCCAGAGAAACTGACGAGCCAATACATCGAGTTGCACGCCTCGCGTTCCCTCTGGAAAAACGGCTTGAGCAAGTGCGATATGTCCTTTAAGTACACGAGTATAGTTTTTCTTAACCTCTTCACTGACCTCACCCAGAGCAAATGTTCGCGTGATATCTGTTGTTCCGTCGAGATATTGCCCACCAGAATCCACTAGCAGTACGCCTTCATTTCGAATTAGTGACTGTTTCTCGGGACTGGCATGGTAATGTACAATGGCTCCATTTCCACGGTATCCTACTATGGCATCAAAGCTTTCTCCTCGATAATGAGACTGTTGTGAGCGAAAATGGGCCAGCTTATCGGCAAGTTCTGTTTCTTTTACGGGACGTTGCTTTAATTGATCTTCCAGCCAGCGGAAAGTGCGAACTAGGGCCACGCCATCTTTCACCATAGCGTGTCTAATATTTGTCACTTCCGTTTCATTTTTTATCGCTTTCATTCCTCTTACTGGGCCTGATTTTTCAAGGAAGTTCTCCGACCGTAGCGCATCAAATATGGCTCTGGATGCCGTATTCGGGTCTATCCACAAACGCATGGACTTCGAGTGCCTACTCAGGTCTGAGAACGCATCTGCATAGGGTCGGATGTGTACTTTTGCAGCTGCAATATCGTCAGCTACTTCCTTAGGCACCTTATGTTCATCAATGTATAAATAGTGCTGATCAGATGTAATTAAAAGGTAGCTATAAAAAAGGGGATTAAGAGGGACATCGGAACCGCGTAAGTTTAAAGTCCAGGCAATATCGTCCAAACCGGATAGCCACAAACCGTCAGCTTTTTCTTCGCGTAACTTTTGTTGGACGCGCATGAGTTTCTGCTCCCGACTTTCGCCGGCGTATTTGACGGGGAAATCCTCAATGGGTGAAGTCGATAGAGCGGGTCTATCCTCCCAAACCTGATCAATGAGATCCACTTCAGTTTGTAGAAATAGGTCAGCTTCTTTTAATTTCTCTTCCATTTTCCGAATTCCCGCTTCCGTGAAGAGACGTCCATCGCAAGCAAGTGTTGCTCCTTTCGGAAGTTGATCAATCAACCAATTTACAAACCACGATTCTCGGCTACCATCCATTTTGTGTAAGCTGCCATCGGAGGCCTGAAGCTCCTCAGGGGCTTGAAGGTAATAGCGACTGTCAGTCCACAAGCCGAGGTGCTTTTGAGTAACAACAACAGTTCCGGCCGAACCTGTAAAACCAGAAATCCACTGTCTGGATTGCCAGCGCTCTGCCACGTACTCACCTTGGTGAGGGTCGGAAGATGGTATGATATAGGCATCGACTTCTGCTTTTTTCATGGCAACTCGGAGCCGTTCTATTCTTTCTTTTATTTCTAGCATGCTGTATATATTATTATTTTTTGTAATATATTTATTATCTTCGCTCAGACGTTTTACAAATATATTTTAATGCGTTTAAGACGAAGATACGTCTTTCAAAGAAATCGAAAAAAAGGTAATTTATTCATGGAATCTAGTATCTTAGAAAGGTTGGCAAGAGAATTCACTCGCAAATGGTAGACATAAAACAAAGGCTGTCACAGAAGATGACGCAAAAGTTGTCGCCGCAGCAAATTCAGTTGATGAAGTTGTTGCAAGTACCTACCTATGCCTTAGAGCAGCGTATACAAGAGGAGATGGAGGACAATCCTGCCTTAGAAGAAGATATGCAAACCGCTGAGGAGTCTTTAGATGAATTAACCTCAGATGACGATCAACAGGAGGAGGAGTTTGAACTCGATGACTATTTGGAAGAATACATAGAGGATGATCCTACGACTTACAGCCAGGGATCGTCATCGGGAGGAGGGATGACCGAGGATGATCGAAGAAAAATGGCGGTAGCACAGGATGACTTTTCAGACTACCTCGAAGAGCAATTGGCCATGCGCCGATTGAAAAGTGATCGAAAAGAAAAAATTGCCAGGCAGATTATCGGGAGCCTGGATGAGGATGGGTATCTGAGGCGAGAGATTTACTCCATTATTGATGATCTGATGTTTGCGTACAACATCGAACTTCGAGAAGAAGAAGTTCAGGAAGTTTTAGAGATTATTCAGGGTTTTGACCCACCGGGTGTTGGGGCTCGATCCCTTCAAGAATGTTTAGTAATACAAACGCAAAAACGTCTTAAGAAAATGGAACCCGACCCGGATCCCGATTGGCTTCGTGTCAAAGTTATTCTGGAAGATTATTTTGATGCTTTTTCTAAGAAGCACTACAGCCGACTGCTAAAAACACTTCAGTGTTCAGAAGACGAACTGAAAACTGCGATTGAACTTATTACCTCCTTAAATCCGCGTCCGGCGAGTGCATTTTCATCGGGAAGAGCGAGTTTGCAAGACCAATACATCATCCCGGACTTTATTGTTGAAAATAAAGATGGAGACTTGGTTTTGAGCCTTAATAGTATGAATGCCCCTGAACTTCAGGTAAATCATCAGTATCAACGCATGCTGAAGACTTATAGTGACCAAAAATCAGCGGAAGGTAAGCCCAAAAAGAAGCAAAAAGAAGCTGCGATTTTTATCAAACAAAAAATAGATTCGGCGCGCTGGTTTATTGATGCTATTCAGCAGCGGCAGCAAACGATGTACAAAACCATGTATGCTATCTTGCAGTATCAGCGCGAGTACTTTCTTACGGGTGATAAATCCCGTATCAAGCCGATGATTCTCAAAGACATTTCTGCGGTCACTGGCCTGGATATTTCTACGATCTCTCGAGTCGCTTCTGCCAAATATGTTCAAACGGAATTTGGGACCAAGCTGCTGAAGGACTTTTTTTCAGAGTCTATGGAGAATGCAGAGGGGGAAGAGGTGAGTACATTGGAAATAAAGAATGTACTCAATGAAATTGTGGATAATGAAAATAAACGCAAGCCACTTTCCGATCAAAAATTGATGAAAGCGCTTAAAGAAAAAGGTTACAACGTCGCTCGCCGAACGGTAGCCAAATATCGCGACCAACTCAGTATTCCAGTGGCGCGACTGCGCAAAGAACTTTAACTCCATTATCTCCCATTTTGTAAAAAAGCCATTTCATGTTTGTAGATGCTATCCAACATATCTCTCAATTCACACGCCCTATACAATCACTCATCCGAACGTATGGCTCTAAATCGCCTCGGCCGGGACTGTCCACACTTTTTTTTGTCAATAAAGAGGGAGTGGCGGTGACCTGTAAGCATGTCGCACATCTAATCACGGCTGCTGATCAAAAACTGCAACAATACCAACAGTTTAAAGAAAAACTATCGAAATTAAATCGGGATCACTCTTTTGAAGAGGCCTTTGAAAATTTAATACAAGAATATAACTACACCGAGGATACGGTCATTCAAATCAAGAATAACTTTGTAGGTTGTGTATATCCCTTGCACCAAATTCAAGTGCACCATCACCCCGAACACGATTTGGCTATTCTGCATTTTAAAGGACATAATCAAATTCAATACAAGGGTCACGCTACTTTTTTGAAGGACATGAGCGAGTTGAAAGCGGGAAAATCATTGTGTCGCGCCGGCTTTCCCTTCCCCGAATACTCTAACTATGCCTTTGATCCGGGGAAAGATGAGATGTTTTTTCAACCTCAGACAAGCCCTAATATTCCCATTTTTCCACTAGAAGGAATGGTAACCCGAAATATAGCATCAAAAAAAGGTGAGATTTTTGCCATAGAATTGAGCACACCCGGCTTGAAAGGTCAGAGCGGCGGACCACTTTTCGACCCTAAAGGTCGCATCTTTGGCATGCAGCAAAGCACCAAACACCTTCATCTCGGCTTTGATATTGAAAACAAGGATATCCTTACAAAGCATGGCCGCCGGAAGGTCAATAATTACGCTTTTTTACATCTCGGCCAATGTATTCGCGCAGATATCATTAAGCAGTTTTTGGATAAAAAGGGATACTCATACCACGAAGCCTAGATTATATGCAAATATCAAATGAGGAACGCGCCCGCTTAAAATCTTTGTATTTGAAAGCAGCTTATGAGGTTCAGTATCCCCATTCAGCCTCTTCTTTTTGTATTGAAGTCGGCACAAACCATCCTCAGCTTGATGAGTATTTAGCTCCAACAGAGTCATGGATGTTCATGACTGCATATGAGCCGATGGGTCAGAAATATAGCACACGTCGTAATCGATTGGCCCAACAACGATTGTTGCGAGAGGCCGATAAAAAAGAGAAAAAACTATGGACCGGTCTAGGGTATGACCTTAGAAGTGACGCAGATTGGGAGGAGCCTAGTGCTCTGATCTTTCCTGTTACTAAAACAGAGGCATTTGATTGGGCTCATCGATATCGTCAACTCGCTATTCTATTCGGTTCCCGAGGTCAAAAGGCACAGCTCTTGTTTACACGGTAAACAAATACAGTTCCTAGCTTATTGTATCTTCAGGACTCAAAAAATATCGTACATGAAGATCATAAGCTATAACGTAAATGGCATCCGCGCAGCACTTCGAAAAGGGCTGTACGATTGGGTGGCAGATCAGGATTTCGACATTATATGCCTTCAGGAGAGCAAGGCTCAGCCGGAGCAGGTAGATCTCAGCGATTTCCAAACCCTGGGATACACTGATTATTGGTATTCAGCAGAGAAAAAAGGGTATAGCGGTGTCATTACGCTAAGCCGGCAGGAACCCCAGGCGGTCTCTAGAGGTGTAGATAAACAACCATTTGATGAAGAGGGGCGCGTGATACGAACAGATTTCAAAGACTTTACCTTGCTCAACTGCTATTTTCCTTCAGGAACAACCGGGGATGTTCGTCAGGAGATCAAAATGAACTTTTTAGAACATATTTATGGAGTAGCCCAGCAAATTTTAAAAGATCAAGGGAATGTGATTATTGTGGGCGATTACAATATTGCCCACACTGAAAATGACATTCACGCACCTAAACGCAATAAGAAAACCTCGGGATTTTTGCCTGAGGAGAGGGAGTGGCTATCTAAATGGTTCGATTTGGGGTTTGTCGATGCTTTTCGCCATTGTCATCCGGAAAAAACAGAATATTCCTGGTGGAGTTATCGGGCGGCGGCACGTCAGCGCAATAAAGGCTGGCGACTCGATTATCAGTCGGTATCGAAAGCCTTAGCACCGAAGATCAAAAAGGCTCATCAACTGACAGAAGTGGTTCACTCGGATCATTGTCCGGTTTATCTCGAAATAGACCTATAGCCTGTAAGATAAACGGGCTTAAAGCTCACGTGCAAATGCTCGATATCGGGCAACAGCCTTTCTATCTTCCGAAGCATGTTCTATCGCCGCTTCAATGGAATCACTTGCTTTCGAGTTTTGCCCTTGGGCAGCATACAATCGAGCTAATCGATAGTAGTTGTCACCGACCTCAGGCTCTAATTCGCAAACCTTTTTCCATAAGTCTGTCGCAAAAGAGTAGCATGGCTCGCCAAAGGCTTCCACCATCTCAAAGGCAAGCCGTTTTCTTTCGGTAACTTCCGCCTTGGATAGGGTTTTTATGTAAGGCTCTAAATGCTCGCTATATGCAGACCAGTTTTCGTGAGCTGCATAATATCGCAGATAAGAACCGGCCTCAAAAGCAGTGCGTTTTTTGCGGTCCTTCTCAAATAAAAACCACTTTTTTACGGCGTCCTCAATTAAGAACGGCGCTTTATAGCTGATTGCTTTATCCACAGTAGAAATACAAGCACTTTGCACTTTTTCTATCACTTCTTCTTCCGGGTAGGAATCCAAAATGTACTCCCTATGCTCTACCACCATATCGAATAGCCGAGAATCGGCTTCTGTAGCTGCAGCGAACGCAATTTCTACGCGCTGTTCGGTAGTTAAATCACCCCCTTCTCCGCGCAGATAAGTATTTGCGGGCTCCACGGCAGATTGACCACTATTAGCCAGGCCTTTCAAGTATCCTTGTACCACCTCGAAGTCCCGGTTTCCGGCAAGGTATTGCTCGGCATACTCACTGTTTCCGCCAAACTTCCGAACCGCCAAATCACCTGTTTTTAAAAGACCCTCAGCATCTAATCCCCCTACGTGCTCGTGAAATTTTTCTTCTTTCGGCGAAATAAATAACAATGTAGGATAGGCTCGAACCGGAAACTTTTTAGCAAAGTCCGGGCCTTCGCCCTTTTCCATATCCATCTTCACATTAATGAACTTGTCATTAAAGAACTTGCCAACTTCCTCTTGTGGAAATACGTTGGCAGCCATGCGTTTACAGGGCCCGCACCACGAAGCGTAGGCATCGACAAAAATGGGCTTTTGCTCTGTTTTTGCTTTTTCCAAGGCTTCCTCCCAACTGCCGTGAAAAAACTGGATGCCCTCAACCTGTCCCCAAAGGGCCGTCATCCACACACATAATCCCAGTAGTATTCCGTATTTCATTTTATTTTTATAACGAAGCTACACAACACAAAGCGTATATCCAATCTCTTTTTTCTTTTTGGGCGATCCCCTCGTCCTCGACATCGCTACGCGATCGTCGGGACGGGGGCGTTACGTTACGGGCTGCACATGCGTTCGGTAGTCGCTGCGCTCCCACTGCCGCATAGCTGCGGCACCCTTCACATCACTATCGCGAACTCATCCGGACTGAAGGACGGCTTGAATATGGGATTGTACGGCTTCCACTTCCGCTTCCACCTGTGGATAGAAATTGTTTATGAAATTTCGATTCACCTCAATTTTCCATAAATAACTAAGTAGCAAATTACGCTCTGTTACAGATAATATTATTGGAAGTCGGACGCCACTCAGTTGGTTCGAAGGTGAAAAAGTCATGTGTGGCGCTAAAATAGGATTGATTTCGTGGAAGAAACTCTGATGAAACTGGGCTTCCGCATATTCCTCCTCAAATTTTCGGAGTAGGTGGTAATTATATTCGTAAAGGGAAATAATTTTCCTCCGAAGGGAGTCACTTTGAATGAGCTCTAGACCCTTCGATTTTAAGGCTTCGTACCCTGAAGTATTTAAAACAGAGATGAAATCTCGCGTGAGATTAAAATAATGAAAAGGGAACGAGTCCATGGCTACCTCTTGCTGAGTAACTAATTTTTTGAAATATGAGGAGGACTTCAAGCCTACTTCATGTCCGATCTTGTTAATTCTCAGATCTTCCAAATCCTTTTCCAGACCTGAATAAATTTCGGTCAAAATTTTACTCTCTGCATTGCGAGCCATACGCTCCTCATTCCAGTTATTGAGTGCAAAGGCAGAAATCACGGCAATGAAGACGGAGAGAAATTCAACACTAAAAGTCATCCAGGGAATGAGTGAGGACTTTCGTTTTTTCATACGGCTGCGGCTTTATGAAATAAAAATAGATGAATTCTCTGAATTATTCAGTTGGTATTATGGACTTTGTACTTTCCCAAGCATAACTAATGGGCTTGCAGGTTAATTTAATGTAAAATATATGGTTGAAACTCTTATTCCAAGCAGTCACATTTTTTAGGCAAATGATTTCCGTCATAACGATAAGAATAAAACCCACCATACCCCGATTTGTGAACTATGTATAGCAAGTCACCGGGAAGATTGATTTGTTTCTGTACAGAATTGATGTCATTACTGCTACTTCTAACAAAAAACCTAGAGGAACGACTCCCAAGTCTATCGTAAACCGAATCATAAAAATCAATAATAGTATATTCAGGTTTTAATATTTCTTCTCCTTTAGTATTTAATAATGATATTAAGTGATAATTAGGATGAGTGCGATTTTTTATAAAAACCTGATCATGAGGTCCTTCTTTATAGTCAATATCTACTATTCTTTTAAGATCACTCAAGTTTGCGTTTTTATTATAAAACAGCGTGTCTCCATTAGGCGATACAAGTAAATTTGGCCTAATTATATAGCAAAGAAGCTCTTTTTCTTTTCTGATCGGAAATATGGTCTCATTCTCAAACCTCTTTTCTACTACATTTGTCTTCTCGTTTCCACGACCGTTAATAGTTCCTGAAGAAAATATTCTTCCATCTTCAAAAGAGGACTCTAGGATGGCTTGATCTGTAAATTCAATGTCTAAGTCTAAGTCACGATACTCTATTTTCTCTCCCATACAATTAAAGGTGCCACCTTCAGTGAATAATTTGGAACAGCCGTCACTGTGCTCATTAATTGTATAGGGTGACTGATTGGCACCTCCGTAAACATCAAGTTTTTTCACTGACTTGTTCTTGAAAACAGCATAATGGTAATAGTACCTGTTTTGAAGTACCTTGATAATGACAATTCCAGAAGCCCCCGTTAAATCGTAAATACTATCACTTGCATGAACCAACTTACGACTGATTATCTCTCTTATTTCTAAAGTTTCGTCTACATATTGATAATAGAAAACACCATTGCCATCATAATATATTTCTCTTTCTTGTGGCTCAACTGCAATTTTGCCTCGTTTATCAATAAGGCCAAACTTAAAATCTCCTTTTTTAGTTTTTTGTCTAAATTTTGTGAAAGAGTTATGCTTTTGATTTGGGAAAAACCAAATGTAATCATAAATAGGGTCTGTAATCATTTCATTTTGACTGTTTACTAATCCCCACTTAGTACTCTTTTTACCTCCTTCCTGTTTTTCAGTGTAAGAATAAGGATATACAGTTCCTTGTGAATAGGCGCAAAAAAAAGAAAAAGTGAACAAGCAAATAATTAGAGATTTAGCTTTCATTTGAGTTTTATTAGATTAAAATATATATTATCAAATATACTAAAAGTAGCTAGTGGAAAAGAGAAATTCCTCTCATTATAGCATTTATTTTAGGACGTGATAAAAGTGGTTTCTATTACTAATAAACCATTCATTTTTATTTTTGACCATTTTCGAAATAGTTCCCGAATTCCATAATCATAATTAAAATCCGGATTGTTCCCAGCTAGACTTTCTATTGACCTTTCTTTAGCACGCATTTCAATTTACTTATTGCCTCAAGTGAAAGATTTAATGCCCTAAGTATATTCTCACATGAAACTTTAGTTAATGTTGCAAAATTTATGTTTCCACTCTACTCCTCAAATTCCTATTATCCTACCCATTGCATAGAGTAGATCTATCGCAGGGGCTCCCTCCAGACAGGTCGGACAATCAGAGTATGTCCACAGACAATCGATGAGGTCGGTAGCCATGTGCATGAGTAAGCCCACCCCAATGATATTAAACGGCTTTCGAAAAAAAAGCAGAATAGCATATACGATCATGGCGTAGTATGTGTGCAAATAGTGAAATTGAATACTACATCGCTGCGGCTCGAAAATAGGGTCAGCCCAGAGGTGATCTAGATCGACCAGCATGGTGGCCAGGAAAATCAGATACGTCCACTTCCAGTCCGAACGAAAGAATATCCAGGCAACCCCTAAGGGAAAAACCAGATGTAAAAAATAATGGGTGAATGCTTGCATGCTTTACGTTTTGCGCGGATTCATATTTGTATCCTTTCGTTCTTCCGCAACTCCTCCAAAGCCTTATGATTAAAGCTTGAGTGGGGTTTTTGCCTATTTTTCGGCATATTTTACCAAGTCAGTGAGTGCGATATACTCCAATGTTTTTTCGTTTGTCGCCTCCAGCACCACTTTGGGCGCCACACCCGCTTCAAAGGCTTCCTTCCATCGCAAGGCACATAAACACCACTTATCACCCGCCTTCAGACCCGGAAATTGATACTCCGGTCTAGGGGTCATTAAATCATTACCTCTTCTTTTGGAAAATTCTAAAAATTCTTTGGTCACAACCGCACAGACCGTATGGCGGCCTCGATCCGATGCGTCTGTTCTGCAATTTCCATCGCGATAATATCCGGTTAAGGGATCCTTGCAACAGGATTGCAGGAGTTCTCCAAATACATTCTTCATTTTTTCTCTTTTTTAACTGTCCATAACCTAACTCATTGTACCCTGCATCTAGCTCCTTTTCGCAGCCTGGATGGGTTGCGATTTCCAGGAACACTTTACAAGTTCTCGTCCGTGAACTCCATACAATCTTCAGTGGGCGTATACACACCCGCGGCCTGTTGATACACCAGGGTAGCTCCAAGATGCCCTGTATATGCCAGGGTGCCTGAGCCGGCTACAGAAAGTAATATGATCGCAATCTTCCATAGCTTTTTAAAGGGTCTCAAAAAGCCAAAGTATTCGATAATAATAAGTCCAGAAACGGCAGTGAAAAGCCATCCTGCCAGATAGGCATTGGTTTCGTGTGTCTTCAGAACAGTGGGGTCACAAATCTGGCGAGAAACAATAGATTCTGCGAGATCTCCGGTATAGATTGCCACCCATAATCCAAGGGTTCCCAGTACCAAAAGGACACGAGCCATAGGGTCCCAAAACTCTGTTTTGAAGAAGAGGGCTGCGAATAAAAACAAGGACCCCAACAGCAAAATAGCAATGGGAAAATGAACGGACAGCGGATGCCAGACTTCCGTTCGCCAAAAATCCGGTAATTCCGTCATTTCATTCCATAATTTTTACAGAAATGGGATCTAATCGTTTCCCCACCTTCTCTACGGTCACTTCCACCTTTTGGTCTTTTTCGAGCGTAGAAAACTCGACATCTTGCCCATTTTGGGTTAGAGAGGTTTCTTCTGTAAAATACAGTTCAAGGGTTTTTCCGTCGTCCAGGGTCACATAGATTTCAGTTTTTTCGGCCTCTACTTTCTTGATTTTTCCGCTATACGTGCCGGAATCGACGACATCTGTGCTGCCTCCGCATGCTATGAAACCCAGGGCGAAAACGGCCGCAATAAGTAATGAAATTACGCTGGAGTGAAATGTTGCTTTTGTCATTTGTATCTCTGTTTTTGTATTGCCTCATCCCTATTCTTTAGGAAATTTTCGGCGTTCCGCTATTTGAATAGCTAATAATTAAGGCCTTATCGACCTTCTATCTTGTATGCAATGAAGATACGATATATCTTAGAAATGTAAGTACCTACCCCCCTCTAAAATCATTTCTCGCGATAGAAAAGAGACCATCCCACAGCTGCAACTCACCAATGGGATTTCCCCAAAGGCAGAGAGCGTAAAGTCCTTTTCTTTTCCCGCGTCAGCGATGCGGAAGGGTGAGGGCCGGTTTTGACGGACCGAAGATCCCGCGCCCCCAGCGCGGGAGCCGAACGAATAGAGAGCCCTAAAGCGTAGCGCACTCGAGATCCGCCGATAGGCGGAGCCTCGGTGGACGCCCAAAAAAATTAAATAATACAGCTACCTTCGAATGACTCGAAGCTGTGTATGAGATTAGTATTTCCATCGATTGGATAAGGATACCAGACTGAGCATGACCGGCACCTCGACCAGCACGCCGACAACGGTCACGAGGGCGGCGGGGCTTTCCAGCCCAAAGAGTGCGATGGCAACCGCTACAGCTAATTCGAAAAAGTTACTGGTTCCTATCATGGATGCGGGTGAGCATATGGCGTGTGGCAAGCCTATTTTTCGACCGCTAAACCAGGTGAGGAAGAAAATAAAATAGGACTGTATAATGAGGGGAATGGCAATCATCAGAATGATCAAAGGCTGCTTGAGGATATGGTTACCCTGAAAGGCAAAAAGCAAAACGAGAGTGAGTAGTAAAGCAAAAATACTGACTGGTTTCAATCGAGGGAGAAGTTCATTTTTTAGCCAATCGTCACTTCTATACCGGCGTAAAATCTTTTGCGTAAGTACGCCGGCAATCAAAGGAATAAGCACGAAAATAATGACCGAGGCGACTAGTGTCGGATACGGAATTTGGACATCCGTAATGCCTAGGAGCAAGCTGACTAGGGGAATAAAAGCAACAAGAATGATGAGATCATTTACGGATACCTGGACCAGGGTATAATTTGGATCCCCTTCTGTCAAGTAAGACCAGACAAAAACCATAGCTGTACAGGGGGCTACACCGAGCAAAATCGCGCCTGCTATATATTCACCAGCAAGTTCCGGCTCGATCCAAGCCGAGTAGAGGTGCTCGAAAAATATCCATGCAAAAAACGCCATTGTGAAAGGTTTGATCAGCCAATTGACGACCAGGGTTAGAATGAGCCCTTTAGGGGCTTTTCCTATTTTTTTAATGCTACTGAAATCGATTTGTAGCATCATGGGATAGATCATGAGCCAAATTAAGATAGCAATGGGAATATTCACTCTAAACATTTCCATGTCGGCCAAAACCTGGATGCGATTGCCTAAAAATTGCCCTATACCAATTCCGGCAGCAATACACAAGGCCACCCAGATACTGAGGTAGCGTTCGAAAAAGGGCATGTGATTTTTCCCCATCAGTTGTCAATTATTGAAAACATATACCATAGTTCTGATGCAATTTGAAGGCTGCGTGCCCTATAGACAAGGTCCTGTTCCTCACTTTGGTCAGAAACCTTTGGATCCTCGTAAGCTAAGGCTATTCGCATCTCTGCACCCACAACAGAAGGGCATGAGCTATCGGCTTCTCCGCAAGTCATAACAGCTATAAATTGATCACTGGGATTGAAAAAGTGGTTGTACGATTTCGAAAAGGCAATGATAGGAGCACTGTGGGGATCTCTTTTGATGGCATAGAGCGGATTATTGCCCTGAGACATTTTTTGGAATTCTAGACCTTGATTTTTTAGGGTGTCGATGACAAGGGGAAAAACGCTAGTTGTTGAAGTTCCACCCGAGTAGCATTGGATTTGTGAAAGGTTAAAGTGTTGGGCGATTACTTGTGCCCAGACCTGAGAAAAAATGCTGCGTCGAGAGTTGTGAGTGCAAATAAATAGCAAGCACACGTGCTCTTTATGATGGAGTTTTTCTTGAACTGAGCGCGCGAGTTTTTGCAGGGTCTTTTTTCGAGTGGGAGAGATAGGCTGTGAATCTAAACCTTTAAGAAAAGAATTGAGGCGTGTATTATGCGCGGTGCTCATAGGCAGAATTTCGTCATCAGTTGAACTATTAGTTTATTTATCTACGGCGCTTTTCTTTCGTTTTTTAAGTTCAAATAACTCATCGCGCAATTGTGCAGCTTCGATGAAATCGAGCTCTTTTGCAGCTTTTTTCATTTTCCGCTCGGTTTCTTTTATCATTTTATCAAGCTGGTTGGCATCCATATAGTCGATTACCGGATCTGCAGCTATCTTGTCTTGACTCGGACCAGCATAGGCTTTCGATTTTTTTCCTCGTATATCCAGGATAGATTTTTGGCTTAAGATCTCCTCTTTTGATTTATAAATCGTTTTAGGATCAATACCGTGCTCCTCATTGTAGGCCATTTGAATGTTTCGACGACGATTGGTTTCATCAATCGTACGCTGCATGGATTTCGTTACTTTATCGGCATAGAAAATAACGAGACCGTCGACATTTCGCGCTGCGCGACCTGCAGTTTGCGTCAGTGAACGCTCATTTCGCAGGAACCCTTCTTTGTCTGCGTCGATGATGGCTACGAGGGAAACCTCGGGCAAGTCCAGACCTTCACGGAGTAGATTCACTCCAACTAAAACATCATATTCACCTAATCGCAATCCCCTAATGATCTCGACTCGATCCAGGGTATCGACTTCGGAGTGAATATATCGGGTTCTGATATTCAGGTCCAACAAATATTTAGTAAGCTCTTCAGCCATGCGTTTGGTGAGCGTGGTTACTAAAACCCGTTCGTCTTTTTGAACACGTTGGCTAATCTCTTCCAGGAGGTCGTCAATTTGGTTAATGCTTGGGCGCACTTCAATAGGCGGATCCAGCAAACCGGTTGGGCGAATGAGTTGCTCAGTAATTAAGCCGCCCGTTTGTTCCATTTCGTAATCGCTGGGTGTTGCCGAGACAAAGACGACCTGGTTAATTAGCGTTTCAAATTCATCAAAGCTCAAAGGCCGGTTGTCCATAGCTGAAGGCAAGCGAAAGCCATAATTAACCAGATTCGTTTTTCGAGCGCGATCTCCGCCCCACATTCCTCTTACCTGAGGTATAGTGACATGACTCTCATCGATCATCATGATAAAATCGTCGGGAAAATAATCGAGCAGACAAAAAGGCCGGCTACCCGGTTTTCGACCATCGAAAAAACGGGAGTAGTTCTCTACACCGTTACAATAGCCGAGCTCGCGCATCATTTCCAGATCGAAATTGACACGTTCGTGGATGCGCTTCGCTTCTAAAAACCGACTTTCCTTTTCGAAATATTTTTCTTGCTCGTGGAGCTCGTCTTCGATATCGTGCAGAATGCCTTTCATGCGCTCCTTAGGAGCGACGTAAAGGTTGGCCGGAAATATGGCAGCATGTTCCAATTGCTCATCGGTCCGTCCGGATTCCACATCCATCATGTCTATTCGTTCAATTTCGTCGCCAAAAAAGGTGATCCGATAGCCATAGTCCACGTAGGGCAGGTTGATATCAACGGTATCCCCTTTAACCCGAAATGTACCTCGATCAAAGCTCGTCTCTGTTCTCGAGTATAAAATCTCAACCAACTGATACAAAAAGCGATTTCGGGTAATGCTTTGCCCTTCCTTGAGTCGAATAATACCCGATTTATAGTCTTCCGGGTTTCCCATACCGTAGATGCAAGAGACAGAGGCTACGATAACAATGTCTCGGCGTCCGGAGAGTAAATTGGATGTAGCTCTCAGGCGCAATTTATCTACTTCTTCATTAATAGAGAGGTCCTTTTCAATAAAGGTGTCGCTGTAGGATAAATAAGCTTCGGGTTGGTAGTAGTCGTAATAGGAAACAAAGTATTCCACAGCGTTGTCGGGAAAGAATTCCTTGAACTCACCATATAATTGAGCGGTGAGTGTTTTGTTATGCGTAAGAATGAGGGTCGGTCGATTCAGTTTAGCGATCACATTCGCCATGGTAAATGTCTTACCTGAACCTGTAACCCCAAGCAATACTTGTGCGCGCTCGCCGGCTTCAATACCATCGGTAAGTTCCTTAATGGCTCGCGGCTGATCGCCAGTGGGTTCAAATTTGGAGGTGAGTTGAAATGCCATAATCGTTCAAAGGTAAATAACAAAAAGCAGGAGAGATAGTTCCACTTCAGTTCTTTCTTGAATTCGTTATCGGGGAGAAAAGAAAGCTGCGGTTTTCTTTAATCGTTGATGATAAAGCCATCACCCATTTCAATGATTCGATCTGTTTTTTCTGCAAAGTCCATATCATGCGTTACGACCAGCAGGGAAAGCCCGAGTTCTGTGCTCAGATCACGTAGAATGTTAAAGACATTTTCAGAATTTTTACTATCCAGATTGCCCGTAGGTTCGTCGCCCATGATGATTTTGGGGTGATTGATGAGCGCTCGAGCGATGGAAACACGTTGTTTTTGTCCGCCGGAAATTTTAGATGCTTTTTTGTGCGCTTGATCTTTTATGCCCAGCAGGTTTAATTTATCCAGGGCATTTTTTTCAATACTGCTCGGACTTTCCTTTCCCAGTTTGAGCGCAGGGAGCATGACATTTTTTAAAACGGAAAACTCGGGCAGGAGATAGTGAAACTGAAAGACGAATCCAATTTTTTCATTTCGGATATCGGCCAATTGAGTCCTGTTTTTATTCCTCATGTTTTCACCATCTATCCATACCTCACCTTCATAATCTGTATCCATGGTAGATAAAATATAAAGCAATGTTGATTTTCCACATCCGGATTTCCCCATGATAGATACAAACTCATTTGGCTGTAGAGCAATGGAAATATCCTTGAGCACGTGAAAGTTGACTGGTTCACGGAAGTATTTATTGACGTTTTTGGTCTCTAATACAGGATTCATAGATTTATTGACCTCTTATTATTTCCACGGGATCCATTTTTTGAGCCTTTCGAGCGGGTAAATAGCCCGCTAAAAAAGTTGCAACCAAAGAAAAAACGATGCCCGTCGCATAAAACTGTATGTTGTAATTAATCGGATAAGTTTTAATTGTTGGCAGAGCTTCTGTTTCGAATGGCGTGCCATCAATGAGCAAGGAAACACCATATCCCAAGCCTAAACCTAAAACGCCCCCTATAAAACCAATTAGTAATGCCTGGGAGATAAAAATGAGCATGACATCAGTTCCGGTAAAACCCGTGGCCTTCAAAATGGCAATATCATTCATCTTTTCGTAGATGAACATATTTAGAATATTATAGATGCCAAACCCAGCAACGATAAGGAGCGTAAAGGAGACTGCATATGAAATGAGGGTTCGGATATCAGATCCCGTTTCAAATTGTGCATTTGCCGTTTTGATATCCAGGGCCTCTACATCATAAACGGTTTCTATCGATTGGGAAAGTGGAATGGCCTGCTCAATATCTTTGAGTTTGACATGGATTCGTGTAATGTAATTGGCCCCTGCACCTTGAATTTGCTGAGCCATGGAAAGGTTAATATAGCTCTGGGTGTCGTCAACCTCTGCCAAACCGCTCTGAAAAATAGCACTTATCGTGAGTCCAAAAGTCGTTCCCGATGTACTCATGACTTGAATTTTGTCTCCCAATTGCAAAGAAAGTTTGCGAGCTACGCCGGCTCCAAGAATGATATTGTACTTATTTCGATCTATACTATTGACGTCACCCTCTATGATATACTCGTTTAGATTAAATAATCGAGACTCTTCCTGCACTTCAACGCCATTTAAGACGCCGTTTAGCTTATTCGTGCCAGCTAGATAGAACACGCGTGCTGTCGTTTGCGGTGTGGCGCCTTCTATCTGTTGGCTATTTTTTAGCTCATTAAGTAGCGGCAAAGCATCGTGAATTCTCTCTAGCTTGTTTTGGGGTTTTATAGATCGAATGAGGTTGGGCGAGGAAGAAATTTGTTCGATGGGTTGGACCTCGGAAGGTTCAATTTTATTAAATATTTGAATATGTGGAGTTCGATTTAAAACCAAGCCATCGAGCAGGCTATTTAGGCCCGTCATAAAACTCATCATGATGATGTAGGTTCCTATTCCAAAAGTGACACCTAATGCCGCTACTAAGGTTTGTTTTTTCTTCGCGAGCAAATGAGTTTTTGTAATATCCAGAATGAGTGGTAGGGACGTCATTATTCAGCTTTTAGAACGATTGTCGAAGAGTCAATACCTGATATAATCTCAACAAACTTCATGTTTTTCATCCCGATTTCCACGGGTACTTCGCCGTTTTCAGTCATGACGCTATGATCAGTATATAAATATTCAGGGGGCAGGGTCATCGCTGCCTTGCGTTTATTTATGATGATATTTGCTTCTCCAGACAGGCCGTATAGCAGTTTGGGTGGATCTAGAAATTGAGCCCGCACAGTGTACGTTAAGTTTTGGATATTCTTTTTTGGCAAAATACTCGTGACGGTCGCTTTGAAAACCTCATCTGGGTATGCATCTAAAGAGATTATGGCCGTATCGTGTACAGAGATTTGAGCTACATCTACTTCGTCGACATCCATCTCAATTTTGAAGCTGTCTACACTTCCTATTTCTGCTATACGTTCTTGCGGTGAGACAAGTTCGCCCACCTCTTTATTCAATTCATATACGCGTCCATTCATAAAGGACCGGACAGTAAAATCATCCAACATAGTTTCTTCTCCTTTAAGGCGGGTGGTAGCAATGGCGTAGGCTTTTTCCAGATCACTTTGAGTTTGTTGATATTTCTTTTTTAAATTCAATAGCTGATTTTGGCCTGACTCATATTTTAGCTGTGCTTGTTGAAGGGCATTTTCAGAACCTATTTTTTGATTCCATAGACGTTTTAGTCTGTGGTATTGAATCGAGTCCCAATTTAGCTGTTGGCGAGCAGTTTCAATGTCAAGTTTCAGATTTTTCAGCAAACTGTTCTTCCCTAAAAAATCATCTTTCGTTTTTTGCAAACTAATTTGAGCCTCCTGCAAGCGCATTTCAACGTTTTCTGCGCGAATCATGCATATGAGATCCCCTTTATTTATTCGGTCCCCTTCCTGAATGGCAAGGCTATCTATGATCCCGGAGGCAGCGCTTTGGGCAAAGTAGGATTGAAAAGGCATGATGCTTACAGAAGCGTATACCGACTCTGTTATATTTTGAATTTTGGGTTTTGTTTCAGATGCGTCAGGTTCAGAGTCGCAACTAAAAAAAATAAAAAGAACAAAAAGTATAAGGCTATTTTTCATGATTATTCAAATCTTAAAACTAGATTGAAAGATACTTTTTTTCAGATAGCTATTCAAACAAAATGGTAGTTGAGGGGATCTCAATGCGAGGTAAATTTTGGAGTATAATATTGAATAAATGTTTTGGGCGACCTTTTTGATGCCCTGCTTATTTCTGAATTAAAAAAAAATTCATATTTTACTAGCAAAAGAATACAGTATGAAAATTCACGAAAATATGCGGATTATTGAATTGCAAAGCGAGTTCAATAAAAAGCTTCCCTTCCTAAAAATTGAATTTTATAAAGCTCCTCACAAATCCGGTGAGGGTTCCGAAAAGGGGTTCATCTTAGACCCATATACAACTATTAAAGAGGCCAGTGGTAAAGACTCTTTAGGAGAGCTACATTTTAATCCCGAAATGACCGTATCAAATTTAGAAGGCTTATTAAAGGAACAGTTCGGGTTAAACGCACAAGTATTTAGAAAGTCTCAGGACGTATGGTTGCAAACAACGGCTACTGATGATTGGACACTCACCCGGCAAAATGAAGCCGGGCAGCGCGCTTAATAATGATGGATGCTTTTTATTGGTTTTGGATTCTATCCTGGGCCATGTTTTATGGTATTCACAGCGGCCTTGCTGCGCAAAAGACTAAAGATTGGAGCCAACGTAATTTAGGTAGTTATTATAAATATTACCGAGTAAGTTATAATGTATTCCATATTCTAGCAATGATATGGATTTGGTGGTATGGTATGCAACACCCCACCCACTTTTTGTTTGGTAGGAACATATTCACAATTGCTTTTGGTATTCTTTTAATTCTTCGAGGATTGTCCATTGGATTGGCTGCTTTTCGGACGATGGATAGCGGCGAGTTTCTGTTTGGGAAGCAGACGGAGGCTCAGCCTGAATGGGTTGAATCTGGTTGGTATGGCCGCGTCCGTCATCCGCTATACTTAGCTTTAATCTATATATTGTGCGGGAGTGTGCTATGTTGGCCGTCTCTTAAGGTAGCTCTTTTCATATTGGTGACTTTTCTCTATTTACCGATAGGTATTTATTGGGAAGAGAAAAAATTATTGAAAACATTTGGTTCAAAATATCAAAGCTACAAGCAACGGACACCCAAAATTTTACCTCACTTATGGTTTTGAAATGGATGAGTCGACTGAGCTTCCTTGTCTGTAGTGTAATGGCTATAGGTGTTCATGCTCAAAACTTAGAAACTGACAGTTCTTTTACTCAGCCTAGCTTGACTCCGCATTGGAATATTTCAGGCTTTGTAGACACGTATTATGCGGTAGATCTGACAGATAACACTCCTGATCGAAGTTTCCAGCCCTTTTTATTCAACCATAATCGCAGTCGTTCTTTTCAGGTCAATCTGGCTATGCTTAAAATGGCTGTTTCTAGCGATTATTATCGGGCGGTGGTCCACCTTCAGACCGGAACCTACGCTATGGATAACTATGCAGCAGAACCCGTATTGTTTCAAATGCTGTATGAGGCATATGCCGGCATATCACTTAACCGCGGTCGATCTCTTTGGTTAGATATGGGAGTATTTGAATCGCACATTGGTTATGAAAGTGCCATTTCGATACGTAACTATACGCTTACACGATCTTTGATGGCTGAGAACTCCCCTTATTATCTTACGGGCGCTCGACTGACATATAAGCCCAATAAACAATGGCTATTTCGTATAATTTTATGTAACGGATGGCAGCGAATTCAACGTCCTGATGAGCAGAGGTGGCCGGCACTGGGTACGCAGGTGAATTATAAATGGAGCAACTTTTATACGTTGAATTGGAGCACGTACATAGGAAGTGAGTTTCCTTTAGGTGATTCCCGACATCGTATTTTCAATAGTTTCTACCTCCAGGGTGATTTACCATCTCAGTGGGGCTGGATACTGGCAGTGGACTTCGGTTATCAAGAGGTTTTGAGCAACGATAATTGGGAGCACTGGTATGCGGCCAGCGCGCTAATTTCTTATCCTTTAGCTGAAAACTGGAAAATGGCCATGCGAGCGGAGCGGTTTCGCGACCTGTCTGCTTTTGTGATCGGGCCAGATTTTTCTGCCTGGGCAGGGAGTGTAAATATTGATTATAGTCCGGTAAGTCAGGTAGCCTTTCGCAGTGAGCTAAAATTTCTTTTCTCAGACCTTGATTTCCGCTCTGCCCAGAGTCAATTGCTATTAACCACTTCGATCGCTGTTACCATAGGAGCTGAATAACTTTCCTCTTTGTATAAAAAGCTTGGCAGCATTATTGTACTAGCGTAGATAAGGGGTTTTTCCCATACCTTTGTTATTATGTCGTATCTCAAAACGCTAGCTAAAGAAACGGTTATATATGGCGGAAGTTCCATTCTGGCTCGCGCTTTGCAATACGTGTTACTTACACCTTATTTAACCCGAAAGCTAATTAATTTAGACTATGGTCGCCACGCTATTTATTATGCGCTTGCCGCAGTCCTAATCATCCTATTTACTTTCCGTTTTGAAACAGCCTTTTTTCGGTTTGGGCATAAAAAAGATCAAATTGAAAAAAGCTTTTCGACGGCATCCATATTTTTACTTACACTTTCATTAGGCTACACAATCCTATTGTGGATCAATGCTGAAAGTGTCGCCGGATGGTTTACACTCGAGGCAGATGCACGATATGTGCGCTGGTTTGCGCTAATTATTGCTGCCGACGCCTTGGCGGCTCTTCCATTTGCTCGCTTGCGGCTTGAAAACCGACCGATTAAGTTTGCGGTAATTAAAACCACCAGCATGTTGGTTAATATTGTGGGGGTAATTTTTTTACTGGAGATTTGGCCCGCTCTCAGTATGTTTCCAAACATTCGAGCGGCGTATGACCCCTCAGCCATATTGGACTATGTGTTTTTAGCCAATCTCATTGCCAGCGTAGCTACTCTTCTTCTATTGAGCTCTTACTTTCTTAAGACACATTGGAGCTTTGATTATGGGCTGTGGAAAAAAATGCTTGGTTATAGTTGGCCCTTGCTCGTTGTTGGCTTAGCAGGTACGATCAATTTAGTATTTGACTCTTTTTTTCTGAGCTGGTTTCTTCCCGGCACCGAAGAAGAGAATATAGCACAAACGGGAGTTTACAAGGCGTGTATGCGAATAGCTATATTGATGAATTTAATATCACAAGCGTATAATTATGCCGCTGAACCTTTCTTTTTTAAACAACTCGCAGCAGCAGACGCTAAAGAAAAATATGCACGAACTGCACAAGCTTTTGCCTGGGTAGGGTGCTTCGCAATTCTAACAATCGCCCTCCATTTGGATATTATCAAATATTTGATTGATGAGAGTAAATGGGGGATGCTGCATTTAGTCCCCCTCATGCTGTTGGCTTATTTGTTCCTGGGTATGTATTATAATTTTGCGGTATGGTACAAAGTGTCGGACAGAACCCGGTATGGAGCTATTATCGCTTGCTTCGGAGCTATTTTAACTCTTTTAGGTTTGCGCTTTCTAATACCGGTATATGGACCATTAGGAGCCGTAATCACCACTCTCGTTGTATTTTTTGTACTGGCTAGCTTGACTTATGCCTGGGGCAAACGCTTCTATCCCATTCCATATAAATTAAGCCGGATGTCACACTATTTACTGAGTGCCATAGGCTTATACTTTTTATCCATTGCTCTAGAGAAGGTGGGGCCTCCAGCTTTTATTTTAGGGGGTTTTCGCATCATTTTACTCGTGGCGTATGTGTGGGTTTGGATTCGCCTGGAAAATGCGGGACCTAATTTGCGCCTAGCATGGGCCAACTTTAAATCGAATCTACCCAACAAAAGGTAACTACAAAAGAATACTAACTTTTAAACCTCCTGACCTCGATTAGGGACGCTTTCCTTTAGTGTCCCGATAATGATCCATTTAGCTCATTGAAAGTAAAGCCAAGTCGGGTGTTTTGCTTACACATTCTTTGTATCTTCACGCCCCTAAATGAAAGATATGAGTCTACTTACTGTTGGAACTGTTGCTTTTGATGATATTAAAACTCCTCATGGACATGCAGAACGCGCTATAGGAGGTGCAGCCACTTATATAAGTTTATCGGCGGCTAATTTTACTCAACCTATTCAGCTGGTATCCGTAATTGGAAATGATTTTCCTTCTGATGTACTTCAAGACATGAAAAGCAAGGGGATTAATCTCGACGGATTGCAAGTCATGAAAGATGAGAAATCATTCTTTTGGGCTGGAGAATACAGTGCGGATTTAAACAGTCGAGAAACACTTAGCACGGAATTAAATGTGCTGGAAAACTTTGACCCTGTTCTACCAGAGGATTACCAATCAGCATCTTTTGTTATGCTTGGCAATCTATCCCCTCAAGTTCAGGCTCGGGTGTTAGACCAGTTGAGTTCGCCGCGATTTGTGGCAATGGACACTATGAACTTTTGGATGGATATTGCCTGGGATGAGTTGATGGAAGTAATTCCCAGGGTAGATGCGTTATTAATCAATGATGAAGAGGCACGCCAAATGTCAGGAGAACACGCTCTTGCTAAGGCTGCTCAAAAAATAATGGACCTTGGACCCACCTACCTGGTCATTAAAAAAGGCGAAAACGGGGCTTTACTTTTTCACAAAGACGAACAAATGTTTTTTGCGCCGGCTTTACCGCTGATGCAAGTGACAGACCCCACAGGAGCTGGCGACACTTTTGCGGGCGGGTTTATGGGATATTTAGCTCGAACAGAGGACCTATCCTATGACAATATGAAACGCGCTGTTATCTATGGATCGGCTATGGCTTCTTTTTGCGTGGAAGACTTTAGTATTCGCAAGTTAATTGCGATCAGTGACGGCGAACTTGACGCTCGAGTGAAAAAATTTGTAGACTTAGTTCACTTTGAAGTCAAGGCAGACGAAATAATTTAAAACTCGAATTTTTCTGGTATTGACACTCTTTTATTATTTGATAGAGTATGCTTTTTTCGAGTAACTGATAACTTCGGGTTTTCTAGTTCGAAGTCTAATGGATGATAATTATATAAACTCCATTTTCCAAATCGGAGTTCTAAGGCGGTAAGGTTTTCCACCCAATCACCAGAATTCATATAAGTAAGCGAATGACTGCCAACCGAAATTTGCTTAATAGTAGGTTGATGAATGTGCCCACATATAACTCGATCATATCCGTTCCTAAAAGCAAGTTTGGCGGCGGTTCGCTCAAACAAATCAATGTAGGATTGAGCCTTTCCTAGTTTATGCTTCAACTTAGAGGCTAGAGATATTGGACTTTTCCCAAAAAGTTTTCTTAACCCATTTTGTGTTCGATTTAGTTGCAAAAGAAGATTGTAGCCTTTTTTCCCCAAAAAGCGAACAGTGGGGGATACGAACTTTTGAGCATCTAAAACATCACCGTGAAATATCCAGTACCTTTCTCCGTCAATTTGAAAATCTAAACTCTCTCGAAGGTGGATAGACCCTAGTGAAAGTGAAAGGAATTTTCGTAAATAGTCATCGTGATTCCCGGTAACATAGTATATCTGAGTGCCCGAAAGCGTAAACTTAAGTAGCGTATTTATTATCTCCATATGTTTTTTAGGGAAAGACGTACTCCGAAGTGCAGAGCGCTCCAGAACATCGCCATTAAGAACCAGGGTTTTAGGCTTTATTGAAGAAAGGTAGGTATTTAGTTCTTGCGCACGGCAGTGGTATGAACCTAAGTGCATATCAGAAAGAACAACCAGATCTAAATGACGTCTCACCATAATTACCTTAAAAATTTTATAGCGTAAAATTGAGAAAGCATTGTTACTCAAGCGTTAAGTAACTATAATCTCTGTGCTAATTATGGCAGATAGGAATGAAAATCACAAGTAAATCAGATTACCGTTTGAAACTAACCCACTTCCTTATTGGGAAGTCAAAGGTATAAATACCTCCTCGGGTTTTTTGCGTGATCGCTTTGCCTTTTCTCTTTTTTCTAAATCCTCATTGGGTAAAGATTCAGGTTTGTCTTGATATCCTAACGCCATAAAACAGATAGGAGACTCTTCTTTAAGGCCTAGAAGTTCGGAGGTTTTTTCCTTTTTATATCCACCCATCATGTGTGCATATATGTTTCTCGAAAGGGCTTCTAACACAAGTTGAGCATTCGCCAAACCCGTATCATGGGGTGCGGTAATATTTTTCTTGCCATTATTCTCAAACTTTTCTTTATAAGTAATAGCGATGAGCACAGCTGCATTTTTAGCCCATACTTTATTACCATCAACCAGGCAATCAAGTAATTCCTCAAATCCCTTTTTATCTGATCTGTGGGCATAATAATACCGCCAGGGTTGTTCATTCATACTACTCGCAGCCCATCTTGCGGCTTCGAAAATACCAGTTAAATCATAATCAGATATAGGCGTATCAGTATCAAAGGATCTAGGACTCCAACGTTGGGAAATAAGTCCGTGTATGGGTTGGAGAGTATCTGCTGATTTATCCATAAATTCTTTTTAATTAGAACAGAGCTCATCGACCATTGTTTGCCTAAGGGTAGAAGGAATAGAATTTGATTATTTCAATTCATTCGTAAAATTGGTCAAAGTCGCTTCAGTTATCTTAAGGGAAACAAAAAAAGGGTAAGTCATATGACTTACCCTTTTTATCTCCTAAAAAACCAAAAAATTAGGAAATTTCAATTCGTCGGGGTTGAGCTATAGTGGGTTGTGCTTTAGGCACCGAAACGTTTAATACCCCATTTATGTACTTAGCTTCAATATCTTCAATTTTGACATTGTCAGGCAAGTGAAAACTTCGGCTGAAGGATGTATACTGAAACTCTCTTCGCAAATATTTTTCAGTAGATTCCTCGTTTTCAGTTTTTCGTTCTGCTGATAACGTTAAGTTTCCATCTTCTACTTGAATATTAAAGTCTGATTTGTCTAAGCCCGGTGCTGCTACCTCCATAATAAAAGCATCATCGGACTCCTTTACGTTGACGTCGGGGCGCAAAGCACTTGTGTCGTCGTTAAAAACACTTCCAATTCCTTTATTAAAGAAATCGTCCATCCAATTGTGAACAGCGGGTCTTTCGGAATTCCATCTTGTGATCTTCATAACTATACTTTTTTTTATTATCAAATTTAACTTTGTAGTATCAACACCTATACCAATGCTTTTTTTGAGTCAAAGAGACATATAAATGGTCTAACAACATGACAAAAAGACACAATTGTCCAAATTGGTGCGCCATAATGACATCTTCGCTGTAAATTGTTAGTTTTGTGTTAATCATAATTCAGTTCTATTGAATCTTATAGTTGTATGGCTACTCTGTATAAATCCGATTGGTAAGAATAATCAGTATGTGACTGGCTATCCAGTCTGGTATTCAAGTTGTTTTGTAAAATGACTCATTAGTCGCTGTTTTAAATTGGGCATCATCAAGTGGATAAATAATTTTACTTTTATGGTATGGTGAAAAAAGCACATGCTGTGAAATGGGGAGTTGCTGCCTTTCTCGCACTTGTCATATTTAGTGCTTTGCGCCTGCCTTATCTCGATATGCCATTAGATAGAGATGAGGGGACATATTTGGTGATTGGAAAGCAAGTCGCCGAAGGAAAGCTCCCTTATAAAGATGTGTACGAGATGAAGCCACCAGGCTTGTTTTATACCTATGCGTTGATGGCCTCAGTGGGCGCTTACGGATTTGATGGAGCACGATTATATACCATCTGTTTTTACGGGTTAGCGGGTATTTTACTTTTTTTAATCTTATATCGAAAAGGTTGGCAGTGGGGAGCACTGGCGTCGCAGCTTGTTTTTTATACATTGAGTATGAATCCATACATTCATGGTTTTGCTCTGTTGCCGGAGGCTATTATGGTCTTTTTTTTCTTACTGGGTATTCTATTACTGGATTTTACTAACCGACACTGGGCGCTTGCAGTATTAGGGGGCTTTCTGCTGGGTTGGTCTTTCTGGATAAAACAAAACATGCTATTTCCACTTTCGTTTTTAGCCTTGTGGGCTGGATATGCCTTGTGGATTCGCCGTGAGACGTCTTTTAGACGTGTCGGGCTTGTGCTATTGGGTTTTATCTCAGGGCCTTTTTTAACTACCCTCTGGATTGTCATTCACGGAGGATGGTCAGATATGTTGTACTGGATGTTAACGTATCCAGCGACAGTTTACACCCAATCAATCTCCTGGTCTAAAGGCCTGGAATATTTAATCAGCTTTTTAAACTATAGTGCTCCGCATAGCATGATTTGGGTAGCTTTAGCTTGCTTGGGATTTATTGCACATTTCTTTTTGAAAAAGGGTGTTTGGGGACGAGCCACTCCGGCTCTGTTTGCAGTTTTTTCACTTTTAGCAGTGAGTCCGGGACTGCGATTTTACGGGCATTATTGGATTTTAGTTCTGCCAGCATTAGCCTTGGGGGTTGGAGCATTATGGGAATTCATGGGCGTTCAAATTGGTCGCAACTTATCTTCCAAATATAAAGACCTCCTCCTGGCTGCCCTCTTATTATGTGTTTTCGCTTTTCACTTTAGCAATCAGCGAAATGTGTACATCAAGCCGAGCGTGGAAAGTTGGGCACGGCGCTCATATGGAAACAATCCATTTTTGGAAATTCAAGATATCGCTTCAAAACTAAAAACTTATGGTAACGTAAAGGAAGAGGTTGCAGTTATGGGCTCCGAACCGCAATTGTATGTGTACCTGAAGCAAACACCCTTCACGGCACATACTTTTATTACTTTTTTAAACAAGCGCCATCCGAGAAGGGGGAAAATGCGTTCTGAGTTTACTTCTGATGTTCAGGGCGAAAAACCTCTTTATCTGGTATTTGTAAACCACCCTTATTCCTGGAGCATTACTGAGGGAGATCATCAAGATGTGTACCAGTGGGCATATCGATATGCTAAAAATCAATACCGTCCCATTGCACTGTACGAAATGGATGGACTAGCTAGTGACCGCCGCATTTGGGCTCAAGATGCCAATAGTTTGCAACCCAAAGCAAATAAGTATATCCAGGTTTTAATTCGAAAATAGTACTAAGTATTTTTTTGTCGCCCAACCAAAAAGAATTCAGTATCTGGCACTTCTATCCGAAGTATTTAGGGCTTACCATGAAACCCTTAAGCAAATAGGGTATAATCACATGGAATAAAAAAAGCCCTACAACCTACAGGGTGCTCACCTTATTTAGTTGTTCGGGCCATTTTTTATTACTTGAAAATGCGGGCTCTCACCGCGACCTAATTAATATTGGTCTAGGAAATACTTCATGATATCAGTACTGGTCACAATACCTACGGTGTCTCCGTCATCAACAATAGGTAGTGAGTTAAATCCACCATCAATTAACATTTGCGCAATTTCCCGGATTTCAGTAGCAGAATCAACAGTCGTTGGGTTATGCGTCATAACCTGATCAATCGACAACATGTCTAATACGGCCTCATCTGCATTTTCTTGATTCTCAAACATACTGCCAAAACTGAGTCGCATAAGATCATTCTTACTAATAATGCCTATGATTTTATTACCATCATTTACAGGTAAATGTCGGATGTTTTCTTTGTTGAAAAGTTTTTTTACATCGCGTAAATTATCCTTATCCTTATTTACACTAATGACAGATTTTGTCATGATTTCCGAAACGGGTTCTCTTTTTTTCATCTTTATGTTGTTTTGTTCAACTCGAAGGTGAAGATTCTTTTTCAACTTTTGGGTGACTTAAATCAACATTAGAGATGATTTTGGTCAAAAATTGTCCTTATTGTAAAAAGTTAGAACCATAGTGCAGCATAAAACGTCTGATTGTAATGAGCTTAAACGATAAAACCTATTCGACAATAAAGCATAGATGGAAAGGAGAGGACTGGATCTTACATCCCTTAAAGGGTATGTTTTGGGTAGCTGAGCAAAGCTTATTGGTTACAGATTTACATTTGGGGAAGACACGGCATTTCCAGCGGGCTGGAATTCATTTGCCCGAGGGGTCCGACAAGGCTACTCTAAATATGATTTCTGAAATGATTCATACCTTTTCACCTGCTGAGGTCTGGATTTTAGGCGATCTTTTTCATAGTTATTTTGAACAGGTGGCCTGGGATCGGTTTGCGCAATGGATAAAAACCTATAATCATATCTCCTGGTCTTTAGTGTTAGGCAACCACGACCTTATTGACCGTCGATATTATGATGGCATAGGGGTTTCCTGTTTTGATCGCTACCAGACTAAGGCCGGAATCGAACTGGTGCACAGCGTGGAGATAAATGGTGAAAGTGGAGCTACAATTTCAGGTCATATACACCCGGGTATTGAGCTAAGAGGGAAAGGCAAACAAAGGCTTGTCTTGCCTTGTTTTCATTTTACGGAAAGCTCCTGCGTTCTTCCCGCTTTAGGGCAATTTACAGGCTTGAGCCGAATAAAGGTGCAAACGCCTCTAGAAAGAGTCTTCGTAGCCACCGGCGAAAAGGTAATCGCCATCCCGGGCCCTGAAGCGAAAGGGGCTACGGATAAAAGTTGATGGCGGATGTTCCCAGAATTGATAAAAATTAAGCATCTTTACCCTATCAGTATGGCCAAAAAATCACTTACAGCGGCGGAAAAGGAAAAGGTATTTGAGGAAGAACTCTTTCCTCATATTGAGTCTTTAAACACCTTTGCTTATCACCTTTGTTATGATGAGGCTATGGCAAAGGACCTCGTTCAGGATACGTATTTAAAAGCATATCGATTTATAGAAAACTACGAATCCGGAACTAATGCTAAAGCATGGCTGTTCAAGATATTGAAAAATGGGTACATTAACGAGTACCGAAAAAAAAGCAAACGGCCTACAAAAGTCGACCTTGAGGAGTATATCTCTTATCACGATACAGACATGGCCAGCAGTGTCCAGTATTTAGATCTGCGGGACGAACTGTTTAAAAATATGATGGGTGATGAAGTTTCGAATGCGATTAACTCCTTACCTGTTGATTTTCGCACGGTGGTGCTTTTGTGTGATATTGAAGGATTTTCGTACGAAGAAATCTCAAGTATTATTGGTATTCCATTGGGTACTGTTAGATCAAGGCTATTTCGTGCGCGAAACCTGTTGAAAGAAAAATTGAAAAATTACGCAGAGAGCAAAGGCTATGAGGATAAGCGCGGGGGGTGACATAAAAATTGATAAAATGTTTTATCTTAGCATAATCGAGAAGTTGTGTTAACAAAGCAAAGTAATTATCGGGCTAAATGCCTCTAACGCTTATATAAAGTAAGGCTACCTGTAAAAACACTACGGTATGAATGATTCAAAAGAACTCAGTAATTTCCAGGAAAAAATTGATCTGTATCTTGACCACGCCCTAGATCATGGCGATGAACGACAACTTTTGGAGACCGTAGCTGAAGATGACAACTGTAAACAAATGCTTCAAAATGCGCAGCAATACAGATCTTTTATAAAAAAGAATGTACACCGCCCAAGCATCTCTTCAGAGTTCATCCGATCAATTAAAGATAAAATCAGAATTGTATAAATTGTAGGATTGGGGAGCGTTTAGTCGGAAATCTTCTTTTTTAGGCCCATAGCTGACTGACCTAATTCACGATCTTTTTCACTATATTCGAGTGCATATCAGTTATTGTTTTATGTGTAAGTTTTCTTATATCACCTTGTTTTTTAGTTTACTCTTGCTAATAGCCTGTGGGGGGAGTCGAACGATTTCGTATTCAGATTCCAAAGAGGAATTAACTAATCTTTTAACGGGTTCTTTTTCTTCAGCAGCACAAGCGAAGCAAGATACTCAGTATGCATCGATTAACTTACATATTGTTCAGGTATGGAAAGAACGCAGCGGCCAGTGGTTCTATGTTGAACAGGCAAGGGCTGAAAATCCTCAGAATCCCTATCGCCAGCGCATGTATCGACTGGTTCAATTGTCATCAGAGCGCTTCAAAATATTAAATTACACCTTTAGAAACCCACAGGTATTTGTGGGAAAATGGCAAACACCGGAGTTTTTTGATGATTATCCGGAAGAAATTGTCCGTATCAAAGAAGGCTGCGGTGTCTTTCTGAACCGAGAGTCATTTAAGCATTATGAAGGAGAAACTTTTGGGGAAGACTGTTACTCAAATTTTCAAGGGGCAAGCTACGCAACTTCTCAGGTTGAAATCTGGAGTGATATGATTAAAAGTTGGGACAGAGGATGGAATCAAGAAGGAAAACAAGTATGGGGTCCTAATGAAGGGCCATATCGCTTTGAACGAATGAAGGGCGAAGGAGACGACGAAGTCAATAGCAGTTCAGAAAGATGATATAGTATTATCTGCGTCTTTGTCTTTGGAAAGCCCTTCAATAATCCGCGCACATTTATTTCGCTCGCGAATCCATTGCACCGTTTCAGCACCTGCCCATAGACTCAAACCAGCTACAAAAAGACCAATACGCACATACTCCGTGACTTCAACAATAGCGGGAAAGAAAGGTCGTATAATAATAAGCTCAGCAGCAACAGAAACCGCCGCAGCCAACAACAATAATATGGTGAGGGCTCGCCATACCTGCTTTTTGCTCCTGCTTTCGCGTTGCACGCAACGCTGCAATAGATGGCGGGCAGCGGAATGATCAGGAGAGAGGACCAAGACTTGTAGCAATGACTTTCGAGCGGCTTGCAATTCGTACAAATGAAAATGAGCAGCAGATTTCTTCACCAAGGTATGAACGACTATATCCTTATCTTCCCAATGCGTTAAATTATATTCAAAGGACAGTGCTAATATTTCTTCTGCCTTGGATAAAAACTTTTTGTATTTACCCAATTCAAAAAGAGCTCGTGCATAAGTATTCAAAAGATCAAAATACTTATCTAAAGGCAGCTGATAGAGATCGTCATGATGTTCATCCCAAAAGTCTACAATCGATCGAAAAGATTGTTGACCCGTCTCTTTAAAGCTCGTATACAATTCAATAGGATTAGAGTCAGCCATTAGCGTTTGAGTTCATAAATCACAACCCGGCTTGGACTTGCGTCTAAGTCCAGACGCAATACAGAAAGCTGTAATAAATAATTTCCGTCTTTTACTTCGTTAGGTACAAATATTAACTCACTAAGCGTGCTTTCGGTTCGCACAGGACCCGAAAAATTAAAAAAGGACTTGTGAGCAGCCAGTCGACCGCCGTCTACTTCCGGGTCTATGGATGGCAAGTCTACTAAAAGATGTCTTATTTGGTTTTCTACAATATAATCTATGGCATCAGCAGTAAAATATGGAGGATTTGTTCCGCTGTATATCTGTGACTTCTTTTCGTCAAGATTTGGTAAAGTTCGAACGATCAAAGCTTCGGCCTCCTCATTCGGTTCCCATTGATGCTTTAAATTCGAAAGATCTACGACTCGATCTCCATTGTCTTTCTTTTGTGGATACACCGAAATAAGTTGGGCGCGAAAATGAAAGTTCTTTAAACTTTCTCCAATGGAAAAATTTCCACGCTTTATGTGCCCAACGCATTCAGTATGCGTCCCGTTTCCGTGGGGGTTGATCCTGAGGTTGTAAAAATTCACCGCAGACCCCTCATCCAAACTCCCAATAAAATTTTCGCTTCGGACAGGCGAGGCTTCAAACGGAGGCGCATAATAACAGTTAGGACCGACTTGATTGGGTATGAGAGGGATGGTTAAGTCTAGAGCCTCATCTAGCTGAACTCGATAGTGCTTATCGCCCCAGGGAATCGTAATTTCCATATTTAAAAATTTCGAATATCTGACCCCCAGCCCATTTTTTGTTGGAGCGTTTCTGAAAATGTTGTTTCGGGGAGCTGTATGAGCTGAGCCTCAATTTTGCTTTTAAATACCCGGATCTGGTGCTGTTCCCCAATAGTCTTGGATCTCGAATCCAGGGTAGCCAAAAACTGTCCACTGCGCCCTTCAATTTCTAAAAGAATTTCACTGCTGTCGGGAATCACAATGGGACGGACATTTAAATTATGTGGAGCAATTGGGGTCAAAACGAAATTACCCGATCTGGGATACAAAATAGGCCCTCCGCAACTCAAAGAATATCCAGTAGACCCCGTTGGCGTCGCAATGATTAAACCATCTGCCCAGTATGTGTTTAGGTACTCTCCGTCTACTGAGGCTTTAATGATTACCATAGAAGAAGTATCTCTTTTGTGCAGCGTGAAGTCGTTGAGGGCAAAGGATTCGTCTCCAAATAAATCAAAATCCATATCTACCTGAAGTAGCGATCGATGGGACAACTTATAACTCTTGTTTTTTAGGACCCGCAGCGCTTCTTCTGTAAAGCGCATTTCAGTGGAGGCCAAAAAACCAAGTCGGCCCAAATTGATACCCATTATGGGGATGTCAATGTCTCCCAAGAACGCTACGCAACTTAAAATTGTACCATCGCCACCAAGGGTAACCAGGTAATCTGCTTTTTCGTCGAGTAGTTCCCGCTTATTTGAATATTTACATTCTACATTAAAATCTGGCCACAGAGATTGAATTTGATCGGCAAATGAGCTGTAAATACAATAGTCCACATCGCGTTTATTCAATAACTCAAAAAACGCCTTTACATAATCAAGTGTAGAGGAATCTAAATACCGTCCAAATAGCGCTAATTTCATACAATATATACCTGTGCCTCAGCCGTCCTTCGATCGACTTAGTCAAATGTCAAATTAGTCAAGGTTCTCAAAGGCGTCGGGAGAGACAATCTCTTCATCGATCAATAATTGCTTCGCTTCTTCAAAATGCTCTTCGGGCACAAGTACATAAACAGCTCCCAACATGGCATACATCGAATCTTTTTTATTGGACGTGACGGCGGGGATATTTTTCTCGTGTAATGTACTGGCAATCAAATTGGCTTGTATCTCGTCTTGACTGCTCGTTAAGGTAGCCCATTTCAGGTGGCTCATATTTTCTTTTTTTGATGTAAAATAAAGTTAATGCTCAGCTTTTCAAATATAGAAATTTATTCAGAAATCAAATTTCCGTGCTGCCGGGTCGAAATTGTAGCACAGATGAATTGACATCATATCGGCGTTCGGTATCCGTAAAGGCCTCATCCTGAATGAGACGGCCCAGGAATGTATCGCAATTTTTGCAGTGGATCGCTTTGCCTCGATCCAAATTGCCGGAAACTTTTACAGCATCAGGGAGGGCGCGATCAAAACTGGGATAACCCGAACCGGAGTAAAATTTATGCGCAGATGAGAACAGAGCTTGTTTACACCTTCTGCAGTGATATATTCCTGAACTCTCGTGCGTATAATATTGACCCTGTATCGGAGGGTCCATTTTCTTTTCACTCATCACTGATGATTTTTAGGTAATTGGAGTGAAGGACGCTCCTTTCGGTCATTTACACCATTTTCAGACCAATATGCCCGCTGATCCGACACGAGAAGTTGCGCACGAGTGATTCCACCCGTTTTAGTATCAACTTCTTCCCAAGATCGAATCACGTGCGGAAAGCTGGCATCAAAAAAAATGCGCACCACTCTAGGAACCTCCACATACCGAACTTCATATACTTTTAGGCTTTCAGTCGAATCACGCATCATTGTTTTAGCGGCGTAGGGTCTCAGCTCTAAGTGTGCAAAGCGTAAATATACAGCGCTGGGAATGAGCTGAATAGTACCTGTCGGTAAGGCGCCAGCTTCTAAGCGAATTTGATTCCATAATCCGTCTTCCAGATACGCATCAGACCAACTTCCCTTCTCATCGCCCTCCGATCCAAAATAAGAATAAGAGGCATATCGATAACTATTGGCGCGATTTCGGTTGATTTGAAGAAAAGTCTGCCCACACCACTCCTGAACGGAATTTGTAAGCTTCAAGGGAGAGGAAATGGCCGGACCGTCTACAGGCGAAAAAGCAGAGGTCATCACAGAATAAGGATAAATACCAGTATTAAATTTTCTCGTAGCATTCATTTTCATCACAGTTCGAGATTTCTCAGCCGAAGCATTGGCAATTTTCACTTGACGCTCCACACTCATCGGCTCAGTGACGAATATCAGCGTCGAATGCCCACTGTGAGTCTCACCATATCTATACTGTTCCAAAGAATATGTGTTCACTTCCGCCAGGCCGGAATACCAATACTGCTCAAAGGAATCCGAAGATCGCGCTGGCGTGTATGTGCCCATTTGTTGATTTTTCGGCTGACAAGCCATCAATGTTATGCCTACTAGTATGCAAAAATATTTCATAATAATAAAACGCAGCGCGCACCCAGATGTTGGCAGTATTTCTTTTTAATTTTTTGGGTGTATCCCTCGAGGGCCCTGCGCCTCCGCTCATTACCAACCCCTACGGGCACCTCGGGGCCGGGCTATGCGGGGCTGTCGGTCCCCAAAATTGGGGACAGCCGCCTTCTGCGGCTCCCCTACTATCCCTTACACGGTAGTGACCGGTGCATTGCAGCCGCGGTTATTACCTCATCATATCTTCATTCTTTGTTCCTATGTCTAATACTCCCGGAGAATGCGACATGCAGTTGAATCTAACATGAAAGCTGCCAAAGTATGCCGTTTACTTTGCTCAAATACAGGCATGAAAACTGTAGCATCCAAATCTAAAGAAACTAGAGAACCAGTTTGGATGCGAATGGAAATCCGATCAGGCCAGTTCTTGAAAGCATTGGCCGTACCAAAGACGATTTGGCAGAGATGCACCCCATACTGACAGACATAATGGCGGAATTGTAGTGTTGGAATGTAATTTGCTACTTCTAAAGAAAAAATTTGTACGATGGAAAAAGGTCAAATTTCAGTCCAGACGGAGAATATATTTCCGATAATCAAAAAGTTCTTATACTCAGATCAGGAAATATTCTTGCGAGAGCTTATTGCCAACGCAATTGATGCTACGCAAAAGATAAAGACATTAGCGAGAAAAGGAGAATATGAAAAAGAGCTCGGCGATCTCACAATCCGCGTCATATTAGACGAAGATAAAGGCACATTGACAATTCGGGATTTTGGTCTGGGAATGACCACTGAAGAGATGAAAAAGTACCTAAATCAGGTGGCATTTTCGTCTGCACACGAATTTTTAGAAAAATATAAAGATGATAGCTCCATCATTGGCCATTTCGGTTTAGGCTTCTATTCGGCATTCATGGTAGCTGAGAAGGTTGAAGTTGACAGTGTTTCCTATAAGGATGAGGACAACGCCTCGACATGGTCCTGCGAAGGTGAACCAGCTTATGAGATAACGGAAGGAAACCGTCAAACGCGTGGAACGGATGTTATTTTACATATTGCAGATGAAGAAAAAGAATTTTTAGAGAAAGGTCGAATCCAGCAATTGTTGGATAAATACTGTAAATTCCTTCCCATAGAAATTCAGTTTGGTACAGAGACGATCACTGAGGGTGAAGGTGACGACGCAGAAGAAAAAGAAGTACCTAATATTATAAACAACCCCAATCCGCTTTGGAAGAAGAGCCCTAATGAGCTGACGGAGGATGACTATAAAGATTTTTATCAGGAGTTATATCCATACAGCTCCCCCCCATTATTTTGGATACACCTGAATATCGATTTTCCATTTAATCTGACTGGTGTTTTATACTTTCCCAAAATCACAAACCAGTTAGAAGTACAGAAAAACAAAATACATCTGTACAGTAATCAGGTATATGTGACAGATGAGGTGAAAGAAATTGTTCCCGAATTTTTGACCTTACTTCACGGTGTTATTGACTCTCCGGATATTCCGCTAAATGTATCGCGTTCCTATCTGCAGTCTGATCGCAACGTTAAAAAGATTACCGGCTATATCACCAAAAAGGTAGCGGAAAAGCTTAAAGACCTATTTACTGAGGACCGCAAGGATTTCGAAACCAAATGGGATGAGATCAACGTTTTTGTAAAGTACGGTATGCTGTCTGAAGATAAATTTTACGATAAAGTAAAAGATTTCAGTTTACTGAAAAACACTGCTGGCGAGTATTTTACGCTACCCGAATACAAGGCCAAGGTTCAAAATGAACAAACAGACAAAAACGATAAGCTGACTTTCTTGTATACGCCCCAAAAAAGTTCACATACCAGTTATATCAAAGCAGCCGAAGCTAAGGGCTACGATGTATTAGTAATGGATGCCGTTATTGATACGCATTTCTTACAGCATTTGGAGCAAAAAGAAGAAAACCTTCAGTTTGTGCGTGTTGATTCCAGTACGCCGGATAAGCTCATCGATAAGGGCGAAGAATTTGAGGATCAACTCGATGAGAAACAAAAAGAAAAGGTTGAGAAACTCTTCAAGTCAGTTGTTCCTGAAAATCAGCAACTTAAAATGAAAGCCCTCGGACAGGATGATCATCCTGTATTGATCACCCGGCCAGAGTTTATGCGTCGCATGAAGGAAATGCAGCAAATGCAAGGAATGGATATGAACGCTATGCCCGACATGTACGAATTGGTCATTAATACCAATCACAAGTTAGTGAGTGAAAAACTTGTTCGAATGCGTTCTGAAGAAAAGAAAGAGAAGTTTGCGAAATACTTATTTGATCTGGCACGCCTAAATCAAAATATGTTGCAAGGCGAGGAATTGAATGCCTTTATCAATAGCAGCATCGATATGATGGAATAAGTTATCCAACATAATCTAAGGCAAATAATATAAATAGAGCGAGGGAAGGTTTTCCCCCGCTCTATTTATATTAGGTCTATCGGAAAATTGTATTTTCGACCTATTAGAATTGCGGTTGGGGGAAGAATCTAAATCAAAGGGTAAAATTTGTCTTAGATTCTATTCTCCAAGGGGAACGATGATGACCTAAAGTTCGTTAGGTATTACCTATAGATAAGCAATCTTTAGGCCTATTCCCGGGTTATAAAGGCGAATAAATTAAGATATATATGGCTCAGAGCACACAGTATCAGGTATTAATAGAAAAGCTGGATCGCTTTATCCGAAAGTATTACCTCAATCAAATGATTAGAGGAGGTCTTTTATGGATAGGTTTAGTGCTGGGTTTATTTGTTTTATTTTCTGTTTTGGAGGCTCAGTTTTGGTTTGACAGCTCTACCCGTCAGGTGCTTTTTTACAGTTTTATCGCACTGGCTGTGGCGAGTTTTGGCTTTTGGCTGGGGAGTCCAATCGCAAAGTATTTTCAGCTGGGACAGCAAATAAGTCACGATCAGGCCGCTCAAATTATTGGACAGCATTTTACATCCGTAGAGGATCGCCTACTAAATATTCTTCAGCTGCAGCGCCAGGCAGATCATGCAGAAGATCCCAGTTTATTGTTAGCGGGTATTGACCAAAAAGCCGAGCAGATAAAATCTGTACCCTTTTTATCTGCCATTAACCTCGGGAAAAACAGAAGGTATCTAAAGTATGCTCTTCCGCCATTGCTTCTTCTTTTACTCCTACTTGTTTTTGTTCCTGCCTGGATTCGGGACAGTAGTCAGCGAATAATTCAAAATAAGACCGAGTTTGAACGTCCGGCCCCTTTTGAATTTATAGTTAGCAACGATACGCTTCAAGTTGTCCAATATGCTGATTTCGATTTAGAAGTATATACGGAAGGTGAGGTAAGACCCTCTGAAGTCCGCATTGAATTGGGAAGCCAGGTGTATAATATGTCTGCCCAGGATGGTGACCAATTTCAATATCGCTTTTCTCAAGTGCAGGAAAATACAGACTTTCGTTTGATATCTGGCAATGTTAAGTCTCGACTCTATCAATTGAAAGTGACAGAGCGGCCTCAGCTTAGTGCATTTACACTAAAAATTCAGCCCCCTTCGTATACCGGTATGCCATCGCGAACCTTAGAAAATGTAGGAGATGTAACTGTTGCAGAGGGAAGTCGTTTAAAGTGGATGTTTGAAACAAGCGGTGCAGAACGCATTGAGTTGGCTTACGGAAAGGACTCTGTGGTGCAAGCGGAAAAAAAGGGCCACGAGTCCTTTGAGTTTAATGAAACTTTTTTCAGTTCGCAGGATTATAGAATATACGTATCGAGTCAGCATTTAGATCGAGCAGATTCCAGCTCGTACCTTCTGCAAGTTCGAGAAGACCGATATCCTAATATCCGAGCCCGCACTTTCAGGGATAGTCTCGACGACCGACGAATCTTTTTTGCTGGTGAAGCAGGAGATGATTACGGACTCACCCGCTTACAGTTTGTGTATGAAATTCAAAAGAAATCGGGTAAGCCTATAGTCAGGCGTAACCGAATACCTATTCAGTCAAACCCAACTACTTTCGATTACATTTTAGAGTTGGATAGTTTGTCGCTGGCTCCGGGTAGTACGGTGAAGTATTATTTTGAAGTGTTTGATAATGATGGAATCCGAGGCCCCAAAGTCGCTCGTTCAGAGATTATGCAATTTGAGAAGCCGACACTGGAGGAGTACGATGCTATAACAAAGGCAAATCAAAATGAAATACAAGAACAGCTAAACGAAAACCTAAAGGAACGGAAAAAGCTGAAAGAGGAAATACAGCGGATGCGAGATAAGTTGCTGAATAAAAAAGAAATGGACTGGAAGGATCAGCGAGATCTAGAGAGTTTGATGGAAAAAGAAAAGCAACTTGAAGAACAAATGAAAGAGATGCTGGAGAAGTTTGAGGAAAAGCAGCGTGCTGAAGAGGAGAGTAAGGAGTTGACAGAAGAGCAAAAGGAAAAGCAAGAAAAACTTAAGGAAATGTTTGAAGAAGCCGCTGAAAATGAGCGGATGAAAGAACTACTGGAGAAAATCCAGGAGCTGATGGAGGAAATGAAAAAAGATGAGGCTCTGGATATGATGGAGGAAATGGATGAGAGTCAGCAGAATATGGAAATGACGACGGAGCGATTGGAAAAAATGTTCCGCCAGTTAGAGTTTGAGAAAGATTTACAACAGGAGCTCAGTAAAATCGAAGAGCTGGCCAAAGAACTTGAGGATCTTGAAGAACGAACGAAAGAAGGAGAACAGTCAGCTGAAGAGTTGAAAGAAGAGCAGGAGAAAATCAATGAACAATTTGAGAAGTCGAAAGAGGAGATGAAGGAATTGAATCAACGCAGTCGCAAATTACCCTCACCCGTGGATATGAAAAACATACGTGAAGAAATGCGTGATATTCAGAAGGACCTCGAAGGAGCTAAGGAGAGTTTGGAGCAAAACGAAAAGCAAAAAGCAGGGAAGCAGCAAGAAAGCGCAAGGAAGAAAATGGAGGATATGAAGAAAAGCGCTTCTGCCGGGATGCAATCGGCCTCCATGGAGTCGATGGAGGAGGATTTAGATCTTCTCCGCCAAATATTAGAGAACTTACTAGAAGTTTCATTTACTCAAGAGGACCTAATTGATGGCTTTGCGCGAACGAGTCCCTTAACCCCTCGGTTTACTCGCTTAACGCAAGAACAGTTTGGGCTTGAGGATAAATTTAAAATTGTAGAGGACAGCCTGGTGGCATTGAGTCAGCGAAACTTGCAAATTGAATCCTTTATATTAGAAAAGGTGGATGAGGTTAAGGAGCGTTTCTCAAAAAGTGTAAGTCATTTAGCAGAGCGTGAAAAAGGTGATGCCGGGCGAAATCAGCAATTAGCCATGAAAAACTTGAATGACCTGGCTTTAATGCTAAGTGATGCTATGCAGCAAATGCAGGAGCAAATGGCTGATATGAAGCCCGGTACTCAGCAATGCTCCAAACCCAAACCTTCTTTGAAGCCAGGGCAAGGCAAAAAGCCTATGGACATGATTACTGAAGGCCAGAAAAAGCTAAATGAGGAGATGAAAAAGAAGGCGGAGGAGAACAAAGGCAAGAAGTCCGGTGGCAAAGAGGGAAATGCTGAAGAGTTTGCAAAAATGGCCAGAGAGCAGGCTAAGCTAAAGAAAATGTTGCGTGATTTTCAGTCTGAAAAACGGCAGCAAGGACAAGGAGATCAAGCATTACAAGATATCATCGATCAAATGGAGGAGATAGAAACTGATCTTGTAAACAAGCGGTTGACGCAAGAGATGGTCCGCCGTCAGCGAGATATCGTTACGCGTTTATTAGAAAGTGATCGGGCAGAGCGGCAGCGGGAACAAAAAGAGGAGCGAAAGGCCGAACAGGCGCGCGAAATTGCTCGACAGCAAAAACCACCGGCTTTAGAGGATTATTTGCGCGAACGAGAGGCCGCCATTGAGCAGATTCGACTGGTTTCACCTTCCGTTCAGTCATTTTATCGCGGCTTGGTGGAAAACTACTATGACCAACTCGGGAACAATTTGAGTGTTCAGTAAGTTAAAAGGGTAGATCAAATCACGGAAAGTGCTTGTTATGCACAAAATCTCTTCTCATCCAGACAATATTTGCGAAATTCAATCGCTGGTAGATCAATGGGCAGACTATTATAATCTTTCAGACGACTTGAAATGTAATTTAATGGTTTCGCTTACTGAAGCAGTCAGTAATGCGATCATTCATGGAAATCAGAAAGATAGCAGTAAGTATGTTAGAATTGAGATTTCTAATTCCTCCTCCCAGTTACGGGTCGTTGTAGAAGATGAAGGCAGTGGATTTGATTATCAGCAGCTTCCCGACCCCACGACCAGTGATAAAATTGAATGTTGTGGAGGTAGAGGTGTTTTCTTAATTCGGGAACTTTGTGATACGCTGGAATTTAAAAAAAATGGACGAAGAGTTGAGTTGTATTTTGAGCTCCTTGCTTCAAACCTCTAGATCTTGTTCTAAAAATTGAAGGGCTATGACGTCTGAACATATTCGAAAAAAATTAGAGGGTATCATCGATACCTATATTCCCAAAGGAGAAAAACCGGAAAAAGTAACCGACGACTTAGACCTGATGGAGGATTTACATATTAATTCAGCCCACTTAATAGATATTATTTTAGATATCGAAGATGAATTTGATATCGAAATTACGGATGAAGAGGCTGAGAATATGCTCACGCTTGGTGCTGCAATGGAAATTATTTCCGCAAAGGTATGATCGCTAATGACTTTCTTTCCCACGCCTTTATGGATAGGGAATGGAAACGGGTTGAGCGCATCGCTAACAAGATCTTAACGTCAGCTGAGATCACCTTTTGGAAAAAGCATGCCCAATCAAAGGTGGTTCTTTTTAAATTTTGGGTAGCGAAGGAAGCAAGCTATAAAATGGCCTACAGACAGTTTGACCTTCCACGAACATTCGCACCTAAAAACTTTCCATGTCAATTTTTATCTGAAGATCAATTTTCTTGCCAATGCGGACCTCACGACTACTCTGGCGAGTGGTTATTCAATGAGAAAGGGCTTTTAGCTGTCATACAATTCGACTCCCGTTCTGTTGCTGAGCATTTTTGGGTGCCTTATACAAATGCACGACGAGCACCTGCCCGCCACGCCATGCTAGGTGACCTTCAAAAATCACATCCCACTTCCTTTGAAAACATGAGATCATCCCATTTCGAGGCACGAGTCCACCCTCATTATTGTCGGAGCTATAGTGAACCTTGGGGGGTGTGTAGCCTGGAGCTGAATTCTTGAACAAGACTTCGTGAAAAGCCAGATCTCATCCTAAAGTCCGTGACCTGCTTTCCATTGGATTAGTTTTTGAAATCAGGCTGTGTGCGGCTTTAATATTATAGCACTTTTTTTGGCTTAAATAGACGGAGCGTATGTCTTAAACGGAAAAGCGCGCGGAGCGCGCAAGGGTGAGGGGTGCGGAGGGCCCGCCGCTTAGCGGTGGGAAGGTGCGAAAGACCGCCGCAATCTTTTGGGGCGGCTTGAGTACGGAGCGTCCAGCGAACCCCGAAGTGACCCGACCCCGCGGAGCAAAGCACAGCGGGGACACCCCCAAAATAGAAATAGCGATTAGAAATAAAATAAATTATATTATATTGTGTAGGACCTTAATAAAAAAAAGGATATTTATTTATTACTATAATTTATAGAATGGAGAATCGGGTTAGCGACAAACAAAATTTTAAGGAAAGTCCAGACTTTGCAGGATTAAAAGAAGATGTATTCGATTGGATGGAAGCAGGCCTTCCCGGATACCTAACATATCATTCTGTCGATCATACAAAGGATGTGTTGCAAGCTGCGATTCGCATAGGTCAGGCTGAAGGGATATCGGAAAGTGAAATGGGGGATTTAAAAGCGGCTGCGGTTTTGCACGATAGTGGCTTTGTGGTTTCCTCAAAAAATCACGAAGAAGCGAGCTGCCACGTAGCTCAAGAGTGGATGCCTCGCTATGGGTACCATTCAGATTCAATAAATCGGGTGTGCGAAATGATTCGTGCCACACAAATTCCTCAGGATCCGAAAGATCACTTGAGTGAGGTCTTATGTGATGCAGACTTAGATTACCTGGGGAGAGATGATTTTTGGGTCATCGCCAATAGATTATATGAGGAATTTAAAAAGTTAGGAGTAATAAGTAATGAGGAGGAGTGGAATCGATTACAACTTCGATTTTTTAAGTCCCATTCCTACTTTACAAAAACGGCTAAAAATTGGCGCAATGGTAAAAAAGCTGAGCGCTTACAGCAAATTCATGACCAGGTTGATGATTAGCCTAGGGTTAATTGTCCTTTTCAGTGCTATTGCGCGCTCTTTTCATTTCAATAATTTCTTCATTTTGGCTTCGAAGTAATTCAGCTAATCGCTGGATAATACCTTTACTCACCTCCGGATGTGTACTAGTCAATTCAAAAAATGGAGCCTGATCAATACAAAGGAGCAAACTATCCTCAGAAGCGGAAGCAGAAGCTGAGCGTGGCTCTGGACTTAGCAAGGCGAGTTCACCAAATATGTCATGTTTATGCAGGTTGGAGAACACATGATCACCATCGTGAATACGTATACTGCCATTTGCAATTATAAACATTTTAGTTCCCATATCGCCTTTGTTGAAGAGTTGCTCACCAGCAGCGCATTCGACCTCGGTGACAATTTCAGCTACATCAACCAGAATATGTTCAGGAATATTCTGGAACAACTTTGTGTTCTTGAGGAGTAGGATTTTTTCGACTTGAAGTAAAACCGATTCAGAAGATGATTCGCTATGCATAGATATGGGTGTTTTATCAGTGCAGACAAGGGCCTGCTGTCGAATAAGAGTAGAGGGGTGTTCTAAGAGATGGGAAACATGTACAGAAGTGTCTTGCTCTCTAATATGCTGGAGAAGGGCTGCAGTAGTCCATCGAGTAAAGTTACCCCAATGCAGTTCTACCACATTTTGAATCATGTCTTTTTCGGGTTCAAAATGTGGCTTAATTTTAATTACTTGTTTCAACCGGGCCTTTCCAAGACTCGGATCAAGTAGATACTCGAGTAAAAAAAATAGTTTTTTGGGAATTTCATACTCTAATATTTCCAATGCCTGATCACGCTGCTGATGTTGAGCAGAGGCAAAGCTATCCATGATTCGATTAAATTTACTTCTATCGCATTTCAATGAAACCAACATGAGTAATTGTTCGGTTTTGCTTCTTCGTTCTTGCTGGAATGCAGACTGGAGTAACTTGTGGTTCGCATGGTTTTCCTCTCCATACAAAAGGTGGTAGGCTTCTGTCAACCATTGCTCTACATATTCATTATAGGCTTTTTCCAGGGACTGGGGCAGCTGATACTGAGCTTGATGCAGTAATCGGGCTGCTAGACTACGGACCTCTAATATGGAGTGTGCCAGTTGATGAAATAATAGATCTAGCGATGCCGGAGTTTTTATAGCCGATAAGAGCGCACATAGTTGTCGATCCCTGGTCAGATTGGAGCTTTTGTCAGCGAACCGAGTTTGAATAGCCGGCAAGCTTTGATCACCGTAAGCAGCCAGGGCTTGCAGTAAATAAGGCTCGTTCGGAGAACCATCAAAAATGTAAAATAGTTCTTTACGAATGCTGGGGTGCTGAATGTATTCAGCGGTTTGTATGGCCTCTGCACGGACTTCAGGGTATGAGGAATTCAAAAGGGGCAGAACTAAATAGTAGTTGTTTTCCTTTGCTATTTTCCGAAGCAGTCTACAGCCAAAGGCTTGATCGGCTGGCGATTTTGACTGCAGGAGATTAATAACAAGACTTCCCGCTTTTAATTCGGCTTCCAATTGTCCACTGCCCAACAGTGAACTAATGGCTGTCGCTCGAAAGTCTTCATCCGTAGAATCAATAAATGGATACAACAACTTAAGCTGGTCGGGAATACTTGTTGGAAGGGCCTCTATTGCAGCTTGAAGAACAATCTTGCTTTGTTCCCCATCTAGAATTTTCAGAAGCTGCTCGGGATCCAGTGTGATCTTTTGTTGGATAGCGGTATATATTGCATGGGCCCTCACTTGGTCTCCGGGATGGGCAAGTGCCGTGGCTATAATTTCCTCTTTATGTTTGGGTTTTTGCTGCAGCAAAACCTTGATACTATGAATGGCTTCACCTTCGGCTCCTACTCTCAGCTTTTCTTTTAGTATTTCAATGGCCTGCTCGGAAATTAAATGGGTATTAGTCCCTTCAAAAAAACGAGTTCGGACGGCGTGAAACAACTGGCGCAGATAAAATGTGCGGACTTTAAAGGATAAGAAAGTCATGATGATGCTGAACAGCAGTAGGATAGCACTAATTAGCGTCAAGTCTATTTTTTTGGATAGCTGAAGAATACCGAGCAGAATTGCGCCGGTAAGCAGCAGACCAAAGGGATTCATGATCGTTTTTACCAGGGTATGTCCATGGAGCCGAAGCGACCGACTCAAAGGCTGAAACAGGGTCATCAAGTTGGGATCATTTATAGCGTAACGGATGATTTCCACACCAATCAGAATGGCACTGTACATCCAAAGCAAGACCGTTTGGTCTGAGGTTAGCATGCCCGTAATGACAGCTGCGAATGATGCTATACATAGAAAAACCGGAAGTATAAATGTCGATCGAACAACACCCAGGCTTTCAATAACGCGCCCCGAAATGATAAACTTTGAGGTTAGAATTAAAGTATATCCCAAACTAAACAACAAACCAAAGAATCGGGCTAGACTTTCTTTTTCTTTAAAGTTGTATTTGACTTCGGCAAGGAAAGCAAAGTCCAATAGGGTCAGCGCTATTAAACTCACAACCGAAAGCAAGGAAAGCCACAAAATAAAAGGGGAACGAAACATGGAGGCTGGCACCCAGTACGACTTTTGTTGAAACCCGGGGCTAAAGTCAGGTGTCGCGTCAGTATGTTGCAGCGTCTCCCCGTGGCGGTTCGCCAGGCGCTGTAGGAAAAAGAAGGAGATAAGAAAAGAACCAGAGGCAATAAGGAGTAAGGCCTCTATACCTGTATATGGAACGACGGCTGTGACCGCAAGGTAACCTAATAGCTTGGCTGGAATATCCCCAGCGCCAATCAATGGAAAAATACGCTTACTTTGACGGACATTAAAGGCGAGTGCCGACAGCCCCCAAAACTCTAGACTGTTTAAGGTGTAGAGAACGCGATGAAACGCCATGAGTAGAAAAATAAGTCCAGCTTGTTGCCAGACCGCCATGCCCGTATAAAAGAAAAGTGGAGTAACAACTAAAATACCCACAACCACGGTCATAAGCCTTTTTAAGGGCCAATGATGTTCAAAATATGCATATGCCCGGCCAAAGACAAACAACAACAGGGCGGAGGTGATATAAATCCAGGGAAGCCATTTTACGCTAAAGAATTCAAGGAATAAGGTATTAGCTGCTGTAAAGAAAAAAGCGATGCCCACACCTTGAAAGAAATTGTGAAAGAATAGCCGACGTACGAGACCTTCCTCTCCGGGTCTGACATTAAAAAACTGACTTATTCTATTTTCTTGTGAGCGTTTCACCGGCATTTGCGTTAGAGCAAAATAAAACCCAATCTAAGGATTTTTGGGGAGCTTTCACAGATGGGCATCAGGTTTGATAAACTGAGCATTGGGGTTATGATCGTGACGGTCTTAATTATTGAATAGGAAATCACATTAGATATAAGTTAGGAAAGGTCTAGAGTAAGTTTCGACAAGGCCAGACGGATCGGGGTGTCTGATGATTTCAGATCAAAAGAGAAATATTCCATTAAATCATAAGGGCATAGACTATTCTCCTCCATATTTTGAGCGCGAGTCAGGGAATCAACTACCGATGAATTGGCTGACCTTTTGCATAGTAATTTACACCCTGCTTTTCTATACAGTCAAAGTCTATTTTGCGCATCAAAACCACTATGCTGTGCAATCATGCGTAGTACATTCTTCTCCATACTTCGTAGATTGCTTAAGACATAAAATCTAAAATTGCTGCAGTTTACAACCGAATAGCTGACTTAGGAGCCTCATTATCAATGGAAAGAGTGGCAAGGTTTGGATGACAATAAGCTGTATCTGTGTTTCAAATCCTTCGGATGCAGCAAATATTTTTGTATATTTCTTTATCTAACTTACCTCAAACCAAACCAAACCAAGGATTATGAAAAAGAATATGGGAACTGCAGATCGAACGATTCGCATAATTATAGCAATAGCTATTGGTGCTTTGTATTACACTAACGTTATTTCCGGAACCTTAGGGACCGTTTTGCTTGTATTAGCAATTGTGTTTGTATTGACGAGCCTGGTCAGTTTTTGCCCGCTATATACGCTATTTGGTATGCGTACTTGCCCAGCAGGTAATAGCTAAGACTTTTCCACTATGGGATCACAATTATCCATCATGAGCTGACGTCTTTTCACTTAAGATGCTTTTAGAGCTATTTGACTTTTTGCATGGGGTCTTATAATTTTGAGAAATAGAGCATTTACTTTTTACTCAAGAAGCGGAAAGTAGCCCCATGCAATAGGTGCGTCGGATTTATGCAGATGGGTGATCGCTAAAAACCAGATTCTATGAAGTATTGGATATTGCTATTACTTTTTGCCACATCTATCCTAAAAATTTTTGCTCAGGACACCTTTTCTATTCTCGCTATGGATAGCACCAGCGGGACGGTCGGTAGTGCGGGTGCTTCTTGCGTGGATTTGGTGGTTTATGGTATAGAAGACGGGAGTTTTTTAGCCGAGCATTTTCCCGGTCAGGGTGGGATTCACACTCAGGCGGCTTATTTACCGGCTAACCAAAAGCGCGCTGCACAGGCTTTTCGTTCAGGATTGCTTCCCGAAGAAATTATAAAAGTATTGCTGGCAGAGGACGCCGAGGGAGATGCGGCCAGTCGTCAGTATGGGCTGGTACGCAAGACAGGTGATCAGCTACAGGCGGCTGGATACACTGGTGATAGTTGTCTGAATGTAAAGTTGCACCTTACCGGGAATATCGACGGTTGGTATTATTCCATCCAGGGAAATATACTGTCAGGTATCCATATTTTGGAACAAATGGAAAACGCTTTTCGCCGATCTACGGGGCCCATGCGCTGCCGATTAATGACTGCCATGCAGGCGGCCCGGGAAATAGGTGCAGACTCGAGATGCATGTCTGAAGGAACTTCTTCTCTCTTTGCTTTTTTAAAAGTAACTACACCCGGGGATAACGGAGAAGTTACAGCACTTCGATTGGATGCCATACTGCCTGCCGGAAGTGGAGTAGAGCCCATCGACTCCTTGCATAAAGTAGTGTATAAAAAAGCCCCTTGTCCATAACCTCAGGATGAGATGGAAAGGGGCTTATAATTCAATTGTTTTTCAAAAAAACTAGGAGTCGATACTCACGAGTTCTAAATCAAAAATAAGGTCTTTACCAGCTAATGGGTGGTTGGCATCTACTACGATATGTTCGTCGTGAACCTCGGTAATTACCAATCTAGTTTCTTGTCCTTCAGGACCTGAAGCAACCAATGTTTGACCAACTTCCGGATCAATATTTTCTGGTAATTGCTCTTGCGAAACATTTCGAACCAAATCGGGATTTGAGGCACCATACGCCTTTTCAGACGGTATATTAATGGTCTTTTTTTCATTGACCTCCATACCCTCTACAGCTTGATCGAAGCCAGGGATTAATTGTCCTGAACCGACCTTAAATTCTAGAGGATCTCTATCTTTTGAAGAATCAAACACCTCACCCGAAGTGAGTTTTCCTGTGTAATGCACCTTTACGGTGTCATTTTTCTTTACTTGTGACATACAATTCTATTTTACGAGTAGGATGGTTATTTCACTCTACTCCATTTATATAATAATGAATAAATGGTACTTATTGTTGTGTTACGGCCATGTTCAATTCCAAAAACTGGTAATACCAGGGTGTGACGACGAGCATGTAGAAAAGGGTCATTGGAAGCGCAACAATCCCCAGGCGCCCATCTTCTCGAAATAAAAAGAGGTTAAATAAAAGGAACATGATGTCAAATAATAAGAGGACAAAAAAGGACAAATAGAGAAAGCTTTGAAAAACCAAAGTATATTTAAAAAACTCCCACATCAAGGCAGTGAGCAAAAACCACAAAAGAGTAGGTCGAATCATTAACTTATGGATAACCATCATTCGGAAAATCAGGTAACCCATGGCAAAATATAAGGCGAATTGCGCAGCCGCCCAGCTCATCGGGGAAGGGCCCCAGCTGGGGAAGTTGGCTGAACCCAAAAAGTCTCTTACCTGCCAGGCAATGATTAATTGACCGAAAACCATGTAAAGGCTAGTAATAATAAGCGCTATGATAACAGCTTTTCGAGTCATGAACGGTGGCGCTTTACCAATACAATCCAAAAAACAATTCCTGTAATCACGGTAGCTACTGAAATAAATTCAGCTTGTGTTCCTTGTAAAAAGCCGAGGTCGATGACATCATTGACTCGAATTTTTTCAATAAAAAACCGCTCTACGCCATTCATGATAAGATACAGTGCAAATAAGGTTCCTGGTATGGTCATTTTTTTTCGCAACGCCCACAAAACACCTGCTAAAATAAGCGACACAATGGTCTCATAGATAGGCGTAGGAAAAACGCCCTCAGGCAAACGCCGACAGTAGTTCCAGTCACAGCCCTCAATGAGTTCACCTCTATTTAAAACATTGTGCGGGTAGTCAAACGACCATAACCACTCCGGCAACATCCACCAGGATGGGGTAGGCATAGAATTTACAATACCCCAGTCTCCATCGCCACTGAAATGGCAGCCTAGACGTCCTACTGCATAGCCCACCAGTAAAGCAGGTGCCACAGCATCCATGACATGAATAGGCGGCATGTTACGTTTTTTCACATATCTATAAACGACAATAAAGGCCACAATGAGGCCGCCGTAAATAGCCAGGCCGCTGCCCGAAAATAGAGTGCCAATAGGATCGGAGAAAAACCGGGAGAGCGTATCAGTACTTTCGAATATAGCAAAGATTTTAGCGCCAATAATACCCGAGATTGCAGCAACCATAGTAATATCCCAAACCCTATCTTGAGGAGGTATCGTTTGGGTAACCGTTTTCGGCTCCTGTTTAGCTGTCTTTTGAGATTGGTAATAGGTCCATCCCATGAAAAGTAGCGCACCAACGATTCCAGCGGGCCAGTTTCCCTGGGTTGAGAACAGACCATCAAATGGATCCATTGCAAACTGATCATATTCCTGCACGATCCATACACCCTTGAAACCAATAATAAAACCGGTTAAAAGTTGATAAAAGTAAGCTGTTAGTGTCGGCTTTTCGCCAATTTTCACCTTTTCGACGGATGCGCCGAGCAGGCCTTCCTCGTATTTGCGTTTGAGCTCCAGCCGCAGGACATACGCACTTGCAATAAAAGCGAGAACAAGCATCAATCCGAAAGTTTTGACGATGCTAAAGGCATTATCGGGAGAAGTTCCAAAAATATCATGCAAAATATAGGAGAGATCGGGATACATACCAGTAGAGTTTAAATGGATATCACAGAAAAATCTCGCTCAAAGGTACGGGATTTTATCGTGCTCTCAGTCTTCCAACGAAGAATGAATCATACAAGGTATAAAAGTTTGTCCAAGCTGATAAATTGAGCAATTAAAATCATTATAACTTTTAGATGAATAGTGTTTTGGGCGTGTCCGCCAACAGTTGGCGGCCGGGCTATACGTTCATAGGCAGTACTTCAAGCGTCGGCATCCGTTCGGCTGCGTGGGGTTTCCTTGCGGTCACCTACTCGCTCTACGGCTGCTCACCGCTTGAGGTGCTGCCTGCCACTGCTATCCCTCACGCAAATTCATATGGAGGATTGCAGCAACTTAAAAAGTGCATTACACGAAGGGGGCTCATCCTTAGAGATAAGCTATTTTGTGATTACGTTTTTTCACTGAGGGGGAAAACTGTCAAGAGGTCTTTATGGCGAATGTGGAGGCACGCAGACAATTATAATTTTTGTACTTGCCCGTTTTGAAGGCGATAATCGTCTCCACTTTCCGGACAACTGGCACGGCCTTTTGCATCAAATTCCAGCCGATGCCCATATTCAGACATCCAGCCTACCTGTTTGGCAGGGTTACCTACTAGTAGTGCATAAGCAGGGACATCCTTGGTCACTACGGCTCCTGCACCAATAAATGCAAACCGACCTATATCGTGACCACAAACGATGGTGGCGTTTGCGCCTATAGACGCTCCTTGTCCTACATGTGTAGATTCATACTCGCCCCGACGAACGACAGCACTGCGGGGATTGGTAATATTAGTAAAAACCATACTGGGGCCAAGAAAAACATCATCTTCACAAACCACTCCCGTGTAAATTGATACATTGTTTTGCACTTTACAGTTTTCACCCAGACGCACATACGGGCTAATGACTACATTCTGTCCAATATTGCATTGAGCTCCTATGTCTGCATGTGACATAATGTGTGAAAAGTGCCAAATTTTTGTTCCATTTCCAATCTTACAATCTGGATCAATAACGGCCGTCTCATGAGCGAAGTAGTTTTTTTTTGTAGACATCGTGAAGGGTTTTTAGCTATTAGATCAATCCAGATGTACACAAGATCGAAAAATGTCATCACCTTTTTTGTATTTCGAGCATCATTTTTGCGCTTGTTCCGTTACTATAATCATGGAAAGAACTACCGGGTCATATGCCAGTTTTCAACTTTTCCGCTTTTCGGGATTAAAAGAGCGGCTGGCCGCTTTTCGGGATATGGGAGTTCGTGCGTTGGAGCAAGAACATAGAGCGCCGGTATTCTCCCGGCATCTGGGAAGTGGCGCGGGCTCGGGTTTTAGCTTATGGCCGGACTGGAGCACGTACGGATATTTTGCGACTTGGCAGAGCGAGGAAGAATTAGATATGCATCTCCAAGAAAAAAACTATTCTTTGCCATGGTCCAATTATGCCGTGGAGCAATTGAAGGTAGGTTTGCAATGCGTTCAAGTTCATGGGAAATGGGATGGCGCTCAACCTCTAAAAGAAGCATCTGTTGATCATCAAGGAAGAATAGCTGTGCTCACCAGGGCGCGTGTGCGGGGATTGCGTTTGCATCGATTTTGGAGCCATGTAGGTCAGGCAGCCAGAGCTATTGAAGATGCCCCGGGGTGTTTATTTACGAAGGGCGTAGGAGAATGGCCTCTGGCCATGCAAGCGACCTTTAGTATTTGGGAAAGTCTTGATGCCATGCGGCATTTTGCTTATACTGATAAAGGCCACCGTGAGATTGTTGAAAAAACGCGTCGCGAAAAATGGTATAGTGAAGATATGTTTGCCCGCTTTGAGATCAAATCCATTTCGGGAAGTTACAGAGATCTTAAAATGAAATAAAATGAGAAAGTTACATCATAAGATTATGGGTGAAGGCGAGCCCATTATTATTTTACACGGTTTGTTTGGCATGCTGGATAACTGGAAGACCTTCGCAGGTTCCATAGCCTCAGATTATCGAGTGATACTTGTCGATCAGAGAAATCACGGCCGTTCTTTTCACGATTCCACCATTAACTATCCTGCGATGGCCGAAGATCTGAAAAATCTGATGGATATATTAGATATGGATCGGGCAACCATTTTGGGCCACTCTATGGGAGGTAAGACAGCCATGGAGTTCACGAAGACCTATCCAGACCGATTAAGCAGACTAGTAGTAGTAGATATAGGGCCTCAAGCCTATCCTCCGGGCCATGGACCCATTTTCAAGGCTTTAAAAGCAGTTCCAGTTCAGCAGATTGAAAGTAGATCTGAAGCACAAGAGGTATTAGCCAAATATATTCCGGAGAAATCAATTCAGCTATTCCTACTCAAGAATCTTAAGCGGGAGTCGGACGGGAATTACAGCTGGCGAATGAACTTAGAGGCTATTGAAGAGCATTATGAGGATATATTGTCTGGTATTTCAATAGACCGTTCAATAAAAACGCCCAGTTTGTTTGTAAACGGAACTCAGTCTAAATACATTCGGACGGAAGATGAAGAATTGATACGCAATAAATTTGAAGAAGTTGAGTTTCAGAAATTGAATGCGGGGCATTGGGTTCACGCGGAGCGACCCAAAGAACTCCGCGAAGGACTGCTTCGATTTTTACATAACCATCCCGAAAAATAGTTTTTATATTCGCTATCGTTCTAGCTGTATCAGCCAAACATTATATAAAATTAGCAATCGCACCGAATTATGATAAAGCGCCAATTACTACTTATCGGTTTCACCTTGATCTTCTTGTCAAATCAACTGGGGCCTGCGGATAACAACCGCTATTTTGAAATCAGTAAAAACCTGGAAATATTCACAGCCCTGTACAAAGAGCTGAACCATTCTTACGTAGACGAGTTGGACCCTAGCTCCCTCATGGCTACCGCTATCGACGCTATGGTAGAATCCATGGATCCATATACTGTCTTCTATTCTGAGTCAGAAATAGAACGGTATAAGTTGGAGAAGGAAGGTAAATACGAGGGTATTGGAGCAGAGATTGTAGAAATCGACGGATATTTAACGATTACTCAACCTTATCGAGACTATGCAGCCGATGATGCAGGCTTAAAAGCGGGAGATCAAGTGATAGGAATTGGCGGAATGTCCGTTGAGACAATTGGACTAAAGAAGGCCAAGCTCATGCTTAGAGGGGCGAGCGGCACGGGTCTTCAGCTAAAAATTCGTCGACCGGGAACGGGAGAGGAGATTGAAGTAGAGTTGTTTCGCGAGCAGATCTCATTACCCAATGTGCCACATAAAGAGCTCGTGGCTGCCGGGGTAGGGTATGTCAACTTATCGACTTTCACCCAGCAAGCCAGCGGCAATGTTAAAGCGGCGATTGAAAGCCTGATGCAGGATAATGACGGTTCCCTGGATGGGCTCATTTTGGATCTGCGGCAGAACGGTGGGGGGCTTTTAAGTGAGGCTGTTCAACTTACCAATTTGTTTGTTCCTAAAGGAGAAACGGTGGTAAGTACGCGCAGTAAGGTAGAAGAACGCGATCAGCTTTTTCGCACCCGGAGCGATGTCCAGTTCCCGGACTTACCTTTAATTGTTCTGGTAGACGACCGTTCCGCTTCGGCTTCTGAGATTGTGTCGGGTGCGCTTCAGGATTATGATCGCGCTGTGGTTATGGGGCAACGTACTTTTGGTAAGGGTCTTGTTCAAAATGTAAAAACCTTAAATTATAATAACCAAGTTAAGATTACGACAAGCCGGTATTATATTCCAAGCGGACGATCTATTCAGAGCGCAGTATATGAAAACGGAAGAGCCATAAATATAACGGACTCCGCCAGCCAATCCAACAGGTACAAAACGAAAGCAGGGAGGACGGTTTACGGTGGTGGTGGTGTCCTGCCTGATATTCAGCTTGACCCTTTTCAGGACCAAGAGATTTTGCTGGCTTTAAAAAAGAAGAATGCGATTTTCAAATTTGTGACTAATTACATTAATCAAGATCAAAGTGTGCAAGTTAAAGATCCGCGAACCTTTATGTTTTCCGGTTACGATAAGTTTTTAGATTATATTTTCTCGGATGAAGTACAGCTGGAGTTTGCTGCTGAGAAGGAGTTAAGAGAATTACGAGAAGTAGCTGAAAAATATGGATACTGGGAAGAGATCGAAAATGATATTGAAAATGCTGAAAAGAGAATTGAAAAGGCTAAAGTAGCTGCTCTTGAAGATAATAAGGAGCTAATTTCAAATATGATTTCTGAAGAAATTGTATCTCGATTTGAATATTTAGAAGGGAGGCTCATCCGAAAACTACAGTTTGACCCCGAGATTAATGTTGCTGTAGAAGTATTGAATGACAAAGAGCGGTACAATCGTATTTTGTCTATAAACAATTAGGTATGTCCTATTTTATTGGGATTGAAACAGGAACTGATATCTGTTCAGTAGCAGTGTTCGAGGACGAACAGATGGTAGCTTTACAGGAAGAAAAAGGGCGCATACACAGCGAGAAAACAGCTGTTTTCATGAAGCAATGCTTGCAAGAAGCGAGAGTTACCCCCAATGAAATAGCTGCTGTCGGGGTGAGCATTGGGCCGGGTTCTTATACGGGCCTACGGGTAGGTCTTTCGATAGCTAAGGGGTTTTGCTATGGGTTAGATGTCCCGCTTATAGGTATTAACTCTTTAGCCATATTAGCTGCGGGATCTATCCGTAAAATTGGAAATAGCAGCAACGCTATACACTGCCCTTTGATCGATGCGAGACGTATGGAAGTCTACGCAGGCATTTATTCGAATAAGCAGCAGGAAATTAAAGCAGCAAAGCCCGTTCTTCTCGAGACGGAGTTTGTTCAAGAGTATTTGCATCAATCCGATTTAGTTTACTTAAGCGGAGATGGCGTGGAAAAAGCATTAACAATACCCGAGATATCCAATCATTGTAAAGATAGTGGTGTTAGATCTTCAGCTCGGCATATGGGGCCTTTGATTTTTAGCTCCTGGAAGGCTCAAGATTATTCATCCACTGCCTATATCACACCAAAATATTTAAAAAATCCTAATATAACACAGTCAAAGAAAACTCTTATCTAGAAAAATGCGTTATAATAGTAGATGCAAAAATTTTGTATGGAAATCACTGATTGATATGGATTTACATATATTTTAATCGTGAAATAAAAAACTGGTACAGTTTATGCATTAGTCCTATGTATAATCTAATAACACAAAACCGGAACAATGAGTAAGGACAAGAACGAAAATGTTACATTACGAGAGGGAGGAGATAAAGACATCCACTTAGACTATGCTGATTTAAGAAAAGCTGTGCTTGTATTGCGCGCTGTTAACCACAAGTTACGTCAACGAATTATTAATTTGTTGGAAGAAAACGAATCACTTACGGTAACAGATATATACATAAAACTTCGCTTAGAGCAAAGTGTAGCCTCTCAACACTTAGCTATTCTTCGCCGTGCGGGAGTAGTTAATACAGATCGCGATGGGAAGTTTATTTATTACTCTATAGACAATGAGCGATTGGCCCAAATCAGTCGATTAGTGGAGGATTTAGCAAGTTAAACATATACTTTACATAAAGCTTGTAATTTGTTTGATAGCTAACAAGTTATAAACTTTTTTCAAAAATTTTTTACAAAGAAAAATAACTGATAATCAGCGAGTTAAACGTCGCTGATTAAAGTTTTACTCTATGCGCGTGTGTGGTGATCTTTGAATTACGATTTTTTATATGCATATTTGTTTCTACTTAGGTCACATATCAATAAATAAGAAAACGCATGGAAAGGACAACAGTAACATTTGACAAGGAGCATCTCAAAACTTCGGTTGAGATGCTTCGCGCATTAGCACACCCATTACGGCTCCAAATTTTGGAGTTTATTGATCGTCAAGGCACGGTCAATGTGAATAAAATTTATCAAGGATTGGGCATTGAACAATCTGTCACTTCTCAACATCTTCGGATTATGAGATTGGCTGGTGTTCTGCAAGCCAGGCGCGAAGGGAAATTTGTATATTATAATATACATTATCCTACGGTATTACGTGCTGAAAAAGCTATGAAAAATTTTATGGCCGCGGAAAAACCATCCACTATTGAGAGTTAATTCTACCTCTTTTTTTTCAGCTTACTATTCTGTCCCATCCCAACAACAGTAAACCCAATTTCTCAAAAACCTCGTAGCATATAGCACGAGGAGTCACTTGCTCGATTTAAAAGGAATAAATTATTCTGAAGTTTGAGTCGGTTTATTTTTTTCGCTTACAAAAAAATCTCGATAGAAAACAAGTAGCATAGCCACACCTATGGTTATTGCGCTGTCTGCTACATTGAAAACAGGTTTGAAAAACTCGAACTGATCTCCTCCCCATATTGGAATCGCTTCAGGCCAGTGGAAGGAAAACAAAGGAAAATAGAGCATATCGACAACTTTTCCCATCAAAAATGCGCCATATCCTCCCTCTTTAGGCAAGAATACAGCGGGGTCGCCATACACGGATGACTCTGAAAACAATACGCCATAGAATAAACTATCAATTATGTTTCCAATAGCCCCAGCTAAGATTAATCCCAAACTTATGAGTAAACCCAATCGCTCTTGAACTTTCATCAGCGTATGAATCAGGTATACCAAAAAAAGTGCAGCAAATAGTCTAAAGACCGTTAAAAAAATCTTTCCCCATGACCCGCCAAAGGCCATTCCAAATGCCATACCCTCATTTTCAACGAAATGAATGCGAGCCCAGCTTTGACCAAAAATGAGAAACTCTTCACCATAATTCATATGGGTTTTTATCCAAAATTTTGAGGCTTGGTCAATAATGAGTACTAATAAAATGGTGAAAAGAACCCAAAAGAGCTTCTCTTTATTTGTTTTCATCATTGATTCAATTAAGATTTACGGTTTTGCTTAGCTTCAATGGAAAGTGTGGCATGAGGGACAGCCAAAAGTCTATTTTTAGCGATGAGTTTGCCGGTATCGCGACAAATTCCATATGTTTTTTTGTGAACGCGCTCTTTTGCTTTTTGTAGATGTTGGATGTGTTTACGCATGCGTCCAGCGTGTTTTACAGCTGACTCGTTTTCCACTGAAAGCGCACTATCTTCCATGCCTTTTACCTTCTCATTTTCATTTTCTTGTAATAATTCTTCATAATAATCTAGTTGGCTTTGCGCGCGCTCAAGTTTCTTATCAATTAAAGCTTCGAATTCTTTGAGGTCTTCATCAGAGTATCGGGTCTTCATGAGATATTGATTTTATTTACTAAATAGTAGGTATCGTGAATTCCAGATATACATTATTTGAGGAATTTGTCGACAAAGATACATTTTCTATATCGCTTCTACTTATCGTTTTTGGGGTAGTTATTCGGAGTGAAAAGAAAATGTAAAGACTGGTTTTCGACCTATGTTTTCTTATTAATCAATTCAATAACGGCACATTTATCGAATTTTAGGCTTAAAAAGACTTGTATCCAGTAAAATTAAGGTGTCTATGCACTTTTTATAGCTAGTTTACTTGGTTTGACAGGTTATTTAACTTACTTTTCTTCCGTAGATTATTTTTTAAACCTTTATTGCTTTTGGTAAAGTATAAATGAAGTATTATGAAATACTTATGGATTATATTTTTTTCTTTGGTTTTTACGATTGCTAATTTGAGCGTCATCGCTCAAGATGTTACTTCTTCGGAGAGCATAAAAATGCAATCAGAGCAGAAAGATGTAAAAAAATTACTCTCAGAATCTAAATCTATTGGTTTAGCTACTGGGTATTATACAACGGTTGGACTAAGTTACAATCAATTCTTCGCGCCTTTTTCTTCTTTCTCAGTAAATTTGGGATATAGAATTCCTGGGGGATGGTTAGGTGGTGGTGAAAATACCCGTATAGGGGCAATTTTCGCTTATGAATATCACTATCCGCTAAATTCTAACTCTAGGCGATTGGTGACCGCTTTTGGAACAACCGGTTTTCATATAGCACAAGCGGATTACTCTGATCGCGGAGGTCTAAGAGATTATGGCGAAACTTTTATGACCTCGGGAGTTACATTTGGTTTGGGATTAAGTCTAAGATGGAATAGCTTTAATATAAGTGGTGCCTGGAGACCAGCCTATGACTTTTTAAATTATGAATATGGGGGTGGCAAATTTTATGTTTGGAGATGTTCTCAAGTTGCTATACGTTATATCCTCTAGAGGATGTTAGGATTTTTTGGTTGGAATTGTAGAGTCTAGAAAAAGTAGACTTCAAGCAAGGGTTCTTATTAAATACGGAGAACATTCGCAAATATTATATGCTTTGTATCCTTAATAAATACATAGGCACTTATACCAATTATAATTGCTATGGAGCTATAGTTCTATATCCCTTTCTAGCGGCTCTGCTTAAGTAAAAATGTCTTACTCTTATGCTTTTGAGCCAAAATATAGTTTGGTCCATGGTAAGTAGAATATTTATGAAAAATATCGAATAAATAGACTCAATGGTGGATCTTATCAATTAATATGTCTTATACATCACCTAGCTTAAATTCTAAAGGTAAATTCCTCATCAAAAAATCAGAGGCAAGTCTATTAGGAATGTAGTGTCTGCATTATTCAATCTATAGCTATAGGGATGTATATTTGAATGCTTAAGATGATAAGGGAAAAGACATATAAGGAGCGATACCGAGCTCATTGCAAAACTTCTAAGACCAATCTATTCATGCGGGATTGGTGGTTAGATGCCATTGCGGGGAGCAATTGGGATGTCGTTTTAGATATTAGAGGGAATCACATCCTGGGTGGCTGGGTTTTTATTCAGGCAAGTAAATATGGCATACCCTACCTCTGCAACGCCGCTTTATCACCCTATCAAGGCGTTTTTTACTGTTATCCAGAAGATTTAAGTCGAAAAAATCGAATTTCATTTGAAAACCAGGTGCTTTCGAACTTATATTCTTTGCTACCCAAAACGCCATATATTCATCAAACATTATACCCCGGCAATAATAATCTGTTGCAGCTTATATGGGCGGGCTTCTCTGTTCAGTTCCGCTATACGTATATGTTAAATGATCTTAGCAACACAGATAGATTATGGAATCAAATACATCCTAGGGCTCGTCGCACGATCCAAAAGTTTGAGGACAAGGATGATATACATATAACGGAAAGTGATAACCCTAAAACCGTGTATGATTTACACTCTAAGTCCATGGCAAATCAAGAGAAAAGAACCCAATTATCGTTTGATTCATTTAGGCGATTAGACCAAGCACTTAATCAAAGAAACTGTCGAAAGATATATGTGGGAAAAGACAAAAATGGTCGTGACTTAGGTGCTATTTATGTGGTTTGGTCTGAAAATAGAGCCTACTACTTATTGGGAGGTGTAGATCGAGCAGAGATACAGAGCAACATGAATGTTTTCCTATTATGGCATGCGATTAGGGACTTGTCAAGCCGGGTGCTGAGTTTTGATTTTGAGGGGAGTATGCTCCCAGGCGTAGAACGAATATTTAGATACTTCGGTGCAGAACAAATCGTATATCCGGAAATAAAAAAGTATAAGTTCCCTTTGAATTTGATCAAAATATGGAAGTGAATAGAGATATAAGGTATTACTTGGATGACCTAGATCCTAAAGCTACTGCTGCCATAGTGTACGTGTTAGATCATATAGCAAGGGACTATAAAGTTAGTTTTCAACGGACGGACTTCAAAGAGAACGCCGATATCACTATGGGTGAGGGAGAGGAAGATGATTTTTTTATAGCTTCAAATAAATTGTCTGCAATCATTGATCAAGATCTCGATTTAAAGGAGCTCTTCAAAATTCAAAACGGAGTCCCACTCATCTCGAATAAGGGAAAAGTAGATTACTTATTGTCTGCTTTTGTTTTGTTAAGCGGTATACAAGAGTGGATCTCAAAAAAGAAAGATAAATGGGGAAGGTTTCCCTACGAGGGCAGTTTTCAAGAAAAATTTGGTCAGGCACAGGTTGCCTGGGTAGATCTTTATTTTGAGAATATTTACGAAACACTCAAGAGTAAGATCAACCTTCCAAATGTAAAAAAGCCGCCTTCCAATGTTGTTCTTACGCATGATATCGATTTGTTGCGGTGGCCTATATTTCAGAATGGCAAACATTTTCTTAAAAAGAACCTCCCATCAAATAGCGTGGAAGCTCTTCATAATCTTCCCACTTTATTTAGAAATACAAGAAAAAATATTGATAATATTTTAGAGTTAGAAAGGCAGTTTGGTGTACATTCTGTTTTTTTCTGGCTCACCGAAAAAGGAAGAGGTAAATTTGGAATAAAGAATGCAGACTATTCTATTAAGAGTCCTTATGTCATGAAGGCCATGGAGCATATTAAGCAGTCTGAGAGTGTCAATGCTTTGCATAAATCAAGTAAAGATAAAGCCTTATTAAAGGAATTAGAAGGGTACTCGCAACTCAGCCCAATCAATCGCTACCATTTCTTGCTTTTCGATCTATTAGAGAATGGACCAGAGCTCAATCGAACGGTAAAACAAGATTATAGCTATGGCTTTGCTGAGCAACCCGGCTTTCGAAACTCATACAGCTTGCCGTTTCACCCCTTCGACTTTGATAACTGGAGGCCTTTCCAGTTTCTGGAAGTGCCCTTACATATTATGGACAATACATTTCACACATACTTGGGAAACTCTCCGAAGCAAGCCAACGAGCATATTAACGAATTTATGTCTCGGCACAAAAGGGGAAGCTGCTTGAGCATTTTATGGCATAATGAGTTTTTTACGCCATTTAGATATGCAGGTTGGGGCCAACTGTATGAGCAGCTTCTTAAATTTCTTTTCGTAGAGAATGATTATAACTGCATTCTTCCGGAGGGAATAGAAAAAAAATATAGAATTTATTAATCATGACCAGAACTCGACAATCTCCTCGGTTCGCATGCGATCTTTAATTATCCTAAACTCTCCTTTATCTTCATTGTAGCCTATTACTTTTGGAAAAATCCAGCTACAGTGCATGGAATACAGCGAAAATGTATTGGCACCAACAGAGTCTACAACTAGCCACTCACCAGCCTCTAAGGTGGGCAGTGAAACATTTTCTTCAACTCTGTCGCCAGCAAAGCATAATGGCCCTGCAATATCATACGCTCGCACAGGCCTGGTTGATGAAGAAGGACTCAAGTTCGCATAGGTAAACGGAGGAGGGGTGTTTGTATACGCTTGTCGGGGGAATAGATTTGCGCCAGAATGGGCGATAAGAATCGGGCGGTTCCTATGATCTAGAACGTCGGCAATTTTTGTGCTCAACCACGCGCAATGCGTATGGATGTATTGGCCCATTTCTGTGATTAAAGTATAATTTTCCCACAGATGCCCAAACTTTTCCCTGAGCAAGGCTCCTAATTTTTTAGCTCTCTCCATATTATTAGCCAGGGGCTCAGCCGCCAGCCCTCCTCCAATATCAATATTTTTTAATGGCGAAAGTCCATTTTTGGATCGATTAGATGCTATGACTTTAAGCAGAGGTTCTAAAAGTTGGAGCGCTTCTTCAAAAGGTACTACAGAAGTCATACCGCTTCCCAAATGGAAATGGACGGTATTCATTCTTTCATCCTGGCTAAAAGCATCGATAATTTGCTGTTTAAAGTCCAAAGGAACTCCAAATTGAGATCCACTTTGACTAACATCAAATCGTTTTTCCACATGAGGAGTCACCTGCAGATTGAGGCGCAGGCCTATATTAGGAAAGGGAAGAGTTTGTATCTTTTTTAAATCCCCAAAGGAATTGGCATTGATGATCAGTCGTTCTTTGTAGGGTAATAAGAGCTCGAGTTCATGTATTTCTTTTGCTGGTCCATCATAGACAAGGAGCTGGTTCGACTGCTGCGCGGCAAGTATAACTTCGGAGAGCGAAGCCGCTTCATGGCCATAATGACATGATCCAACTTGCTGGAGGACAGATGCTAAAGGACATGTTTTAACTGCAACGGTTGGTTTGTGATTTGAAGGAAAGTGGGAGGCGAACTTTTCGAGGAGCTGACTCACTGCTCCTAAATCATAAAACAGAACGGCATCATCAAAACTATCGATTAGGTTTAGCGACTGAGCCTTTTTGAAAAGACTGAGAAAGTTTTTCATTGTACAGTTTTTGGATCTCCTCGGTTATTATTTTGAAGATCAGTTCATCATTATGCCAGGAAGGGTTTTTCATAAGCTGCCGAATATCGTAAGCACCTATAGCTAATCGAATAAATGCTCCGTGGCTATAGGCAACGGGCTGGCCCATTGTAAATCGGTCATAGGAGCCCGTAAAATCTAAGCCGGTTTTATACATACATGACTTGTGAAGTCTTTTTAGTTCTTCAAAGGACAAGAATGTTTCATCGGGATATCGCAAACGAAAAGAGACAATGGTGCTATTGGTTTGCTCCTGATCAGGCATGGGTAGGAATAAGGGCGACTTCTCAATCTGTTTAGAGACAAAAGTATACCAGGAACGGATAAGAGCGTTTCTTCTTTTTCTATTAATTTGGTCAAAGCGTTCCATTTCACCAATAGCAGCTTCCCACCGAAGCAATAAGCCCGTATTCTGGAATGAGTTAAAAGATCCTCTGACCTTTGTCCAAGAGATGGGGAGATCCTCTCTGGCAAAAAGTTGAGAAAATCCTGGGTCAACTGGATAAGAAGACTGCTCTATTTTTTTGCTCAAGGCTTTAGGTATAAGCATGAGTCCGCAAAATGGGGGTGCCTGAAAAAATTTAGAGCCTGTCAGTAAAATAAGACAATTTCGATCGAGCAGCTTATGGATGAGGTTGGCTGGATTTCTGAGCTGACATAAGTCTACGGTCCAAACCACTCGATCGAGCTCCGGATCAATAACGTTCAAGTTATCTTCAATTCCGGACTTACTACCTACCACTAAATTGCATATTTTAACATCAGCGCTTTCCTCTTCTAAAGCACGCTGAAGCAGCGATTGTTGATCAATTATTTTTCCTGCTGTGGTTCGTGCAGGGAAAGATTTTGATCGAATCTTCAAGTGAGAAAAAACCGGGGCTTCCTTTGACTTTTTCTGGCCTTTTTGGTTTTTTGAGTAAAAGTATTTGCCGGCTACGGCTAATTTTGTTCCAGAGCCCAATTCTTCCGGGCAGGAAGTAAGGGATGTGATTTGTCGACTTTCGTAAAGAATTTGAGCGATGAGTAGAGGCACATAAGCCAGGTCGCTCCCCGAAGGAGCAAAAAACAAATCAAAGGTTTCTTTTGAGTCTTTTCCAAGAAGTTCATAAATCCGTTCTGCCTGCTTTCTTCGAACGTATGAAAACCCTTTTTCATGTAATAGTTGATAGCCGTACTCAATATCTGCGAGGTTATCTGGATTTACAGCATTGGCAGTACAAGATCCACGCTGTATTAGGCTATCATATTGCTTGAATCCAATATGATATTTGTTTCGACCCGTTTTCGGGTCGAGATCCAGGCGATCGTCACCACCTGACACGAGAAGAGATAGAATGTGAGGTTTGATTTTCTGGGTTTTTGTTCGTAGCAAATTTACAAAAGATTTTAACTCTGATTTAAATCTTGAAGCACTGAGATGGATTAATGAGAAGACTTCCATCGATTCAAATAGTATATTTATTAGCTTTGTCTAAAGCTATGGAACATAAAGTCCTTCTCATTACCTATTATTGGCATCCAGCACTCGGTCCTGCGGTTCAGCGTTGGAGTTTACTGGTCAGGGAGTTACAAAAAGCAGGCATCTCCCCTATTGTTTTGACAGTTAAGGATGGGACGTATGCAGCTTCCAATCCAGATTATGATGAGGGCTCCTCTGATGTAAGAGTCATTCGAACAGCTACGCGCGAGCCCTTTCAAATTTATAATTGGTTGAGGGGAAAGAAAAAGTCTTCGGCTGTGGGAATGGGCGATGTATCTGGGAATGCGTCCCTCCTCGCCAAGGCAGGAAACTTTATCCGGGCCAACTTTTTTATCCCCGACGCGCGGAAGGGCTGGGTTCCCTTCGCAACCAAAGCGGCCAAACGATTAATAGCGGAGGAAAATATTAGCCAGGTGATCACTACGGGTCCACCGCACAGCACACATCTGGTAGGTATGCGTTTGAAGAAAGCCTTTCCCGATATATTTTGGCTGGCTGACTTCAGGGATCCGTGGGTGAATAT
>CAZVLN010000009.1:0-72434 GCA_964627995.1 uncultured Saprospiraceae bacterium | reverse complement strand
TTGTAATGTCATTCGAACAACTTGCAAACGTAGGGCCTTCTGTATCATTAACGGTAACCGTAAACGTACACATATCTGGAAACCCATCCTGATCAAATCCAGAAACTGTTACTTCTGTAGTTCCAACTGGATAAAACCCTGAGGGATCGGAGGTGCCGTTGAAATCATTTGTTACATCGACACACTCGGCTCCAAGCGTTGGCGCTGGTATGTTAACAAAAGCTCCACACTGCCCCGGATCATTCTCCGCTATAATGTCAGCAGGGCAATCAACGGTACAATCACTAGTACCTAACAAAAAGGCATCACACAGTAAAGTCCCTGAGTTATTATTACCCCCGCAACTAACACCGGCGTTACCGCCAAAAAACGTATTACCGGGACCGGCAACATCGTCACCAAAACAAACAGTTTGGCCGCCGGAAACGATTTCAATATCGAAACCCTGCCAGTTGTCTCCGAAAAAATCATAGCCGTATAGCTCGTAATCACCGGGAGGTGCGTTGAATGTAATAGACTGATTTTCACCTAAGGCACCACCTGTGGATTCATAAGCAACAACTTCACCAGTCGTTACATTATAAAGTTCCCAGCCAACTTCGGTGTTGAAGATATCAGCTCCCGTGTTAATTGTAACGGGAGTCCCAGTTGTAGTACACGTAACTACCTGAGCAGTCATCGTACTCACACTAAAAGTGGCCAAGAAAGCCATGCAGAGTGTAAGTAAATTAGTAAATTTCCTATTGTTCATAAGATTATTGGTTTATTAGTTTATTGGTTTATTGGAAAAATGCAATAAAAAAATCTAGCTAAACTGATTTTTATATTCTTGCAAAATGGATTTAAAATTCAAGCCTGGTGCATAATTATTAACTATTGCAAGCTGAGCAGTGTATGCCGCGTCAAATGCGTCTGAAATTTCAAGGCCTGCTCTCACATTTTTAACAGATGCTCGCAAAAGTTTCTCGCGAACAATTTTCTCCTCGTTACTAAAGTCTGGATTGGAACGCACTTCTGCTATTTCAACTTCAGCTTCAGCCTCGAATTGATCTGCTAAATCACGATCAGCATTAGCTACTTGCTGGGAAAGAACTGCTCGGTCTTGGGCGTGTATAGTATTCACGCTGAAAAAGGTCATTGCGAAAACAAAAAAGGCCGAGAGCCCTAATGCTTTACATACACCCTTCTTTAAAATAGGTTTAATCATGAGAAATGGTTTAGTTGGTTTACAAATTATGACTTCACTTTGAAGCCATGGGTTTTTTATTGGTTATTGAACTGAAGATATTCAAACGAAGTCGTTTTAATTTCCAATTCAAGCGCTAATATAAAGATAATGTATGGAACATAAAATATTTTTTTCTTTTAATATGTTTTTTATTCACATATTAAAACATGTAAAAAACCAAAACGCATGTTAGATTTAACAATTCATAAACCCTACTAAGGAGTAAAGGCGCCAACATTAAATATCATCTCAGCTTTTAGGAGCTACTATTCCTTTTCAATAATTCCTGTTTCCTCTCCAAAATAATGAGCAAACTTTTGCATCTGATTCCCCATCTCAGTATTATTTGTCGCCCGAACATAAGCATCGGCCATAGATTTCAAGGAATGAAAAACAAAACGATCCATTTCAGCAACCTGGAAGTCCTTTGTCCAAAGATCCAATTTCATAGTGTCTTTTGTCTCTCCATCAAATAACGACAAAAACATTGCTTTCGATTCTTTAGAAACATTTTTACCTGCTATTTGGTCCGCATTCCATTCGATTTTGTCCGGACGCTTTTCATCATCCAAATGAACAGATATGATAACGTTTGATTTATTCGGTTTCTTCATTGCTGCTTATTTTTTTTATTTCTTTATTCGAAAAAGTTTTAGGAGTTATACTGTCATCTACAGCACAACTAATCATTGCTCGGGCAAGATCATTTGCTTTAGTGCCTATGTAAGTATTCAGTGATGGTTGCAGAAGCGCATTTATAGCGCCGTATGCTTTGCGCGCCCATAATTCGAATGCTCGATGTTCTGAACGATTGCCAAGCAACAAACCCGGTCGAAAAATGTACAGCTGTTCAACATTCATTCTTTTTAGTTCGTTTTCAGTTTCTCCTTTAATCCGGCTATAAAAAATCTTACTCTCCGCATTTGCACCGGTCGAACTAACTAAAAATACTCGCTTGCCGCCCTGAGCTAAAAATAGACGGGCAGAATTCAAAACATAATTCTTATCAATCGCTATGAACCGCTCCTTACTACCAGCTTTCTTTAAAGTAGTCCCCAAACAAATAAACAGATCATCGGCTTGAAATACCTTCTCAAATTTATCTAATGCTTCAAAGTCAATAATATAATGCTGGTGGTCGTTTGTTAAAAGCTTTAGGGGTTTCCTGGCCAAGCTTATTACACTCGCATAGTATTTCTTGCTGCATAACTCCGATAATAGCTCGTACCCCACTAATCCAGTTGCGCCTATTATAATAGCTTTTTGATTTAACATATATCATTACTTTTATAACTCGGGAACATATAGTACATATTCACTTGAGGAATATCCACCCCACACTCCCAGTGCACCAGAAATATTTGAGCTGACTCTAGTATAAGATGAGAATGGACCCTGGTTATTTAGATTAAATTCGTAAGTGTTCCAAAAATCAAAGTGATCCTCATCTATATTCAACCAACGAATGCGCACAGAATCCCCTCTCATATATAATCCAAAGTTTTCTGGTTGTAACTCTTCCAGATCTTCTTGAGTAACCGCCTTTTGAAGTGGAAAATCAAAAGTGCTACCATTAAAAAGCAAATCATCCGTAACAGAAGCAAACCCCGCTAAAAACGGCTCTCCCTCTCCGGCAGTCATATATCGATAAAAGTTAGGCTCTGGAGGATCTTTTACTGTAATTAATAAGCGAGCCATACTATCATTTTGATTTGCTCCTGGAGGAGAAGTAAATTGAAAAGAGTGTATTGGAACGTGGCTAGGGATAGTTGTTTGACCATTAATGCGATCACCGTTATTCAATTCTACTTTTAATTCATAAGGTGTATCCTTAATAATAGGGATTTCTCTAAGCAGATCAATGTACAAACAAAAATCTACTCCTTCAAATATAGGCAAGAACCCAATCTCTTGAGCAATTTGATCTCTGAATTCCTCTGGGATATCATTTAAACATAAGGGAGTTAATTCATAGGATTGACTATTGATGCGAACACTCACTTCCGCATCTTTAATTTGTAGTTCAAATATCTCTTGTGCAGAAATTTGACCGAAAAAGGGAAATGAACGGGAAAGAATAACATATGGAGGCAAACTATTTGGTCCGTCCTCAATATAACCCTCTACAATATATTCTTGATCAGATTCATTAATGTCAGGAATAAACTCTTCCTCACAGCCGAGTAAAATTATACTTGTGAAGCACAAAAAAAGGATGTTCTTTATCATTCTTGATTCCATTTAAAGTTCCACGTAACGGAAGGGATGATTGGAAACAGAGCAACTCTTATAGCCTTACTGTCAATAGTAGCAGATTCAGAATCTGTATCAAAAGAATTATAAATAAACGTAGGATTCATTCGGTTGTACGCATTATATATACTGAAATTCCAACTCGAGGAAAAACGCCCCTTGGCATTAGGTCTGCGTGTATAAGTAAAAGATAAATCAAATCTATGGTAGGGAATTAGTCTGTCACTGTTTCTAGGGCCGTAAAATACATTTACTCTATTTTCAATACTATAGGCACCTGCAACAGGCGTGTAAGCATTCCCAGTCCCAAAAATAAAAGTGCCATTAAATTCCCACTTGTCATTAATAGTGTACATCCCCACTAAGGACAAGTCGTGAGTACGGTCGTAAAAAGCAGGGTACCACCTCCCATCCTCAATGTCAGTGAAACTACGCTCAGTTCTGGAAAGAGTATAACTCAACCAACCCGTAAAATCTCCTTTTTTCTTTTTTGCTAATAATTCTAATCCATACGCCCGACCTTTACCGAAAACAAAGTCAAGTTCGACATCATTGTTCGGATTGTTAACGTAATCATCTCGATAGTCGATTTGATTGTAAAGGTCACGGTAATATACTTCCGCAGAAAATTCATAAGTGTTAGAACGCAAGTTCTGGAAATATCCTAATGAATATTGAATGCCTCGCTGTGGCTTTACTAATTCTGTACTGGGTACCCAAATGTCGATAGGTAATGTCGAGGTGGAATTACTCACTAAATGTAAATATTGAGCAGTATAAGCTATACCACCTTTAATTGATGATCTGTCTGTTAGTTTATATCGAAAACTCACCCTGGGTTCTGGAGTAAAGTACGTTTTTACATGTTCACCACTTGAATATAATCTACCATCAACGGGAGATGCATAAGGCCCAAATTGGGAGAAAAAGCTGAGACGAAGACCTCCATTTATGCTTAAACGAGTATTAACTCTATATTCATCCTGTATATATAATGCATACTCCCCACCATATTTTGTCAATAAGTCATTGCTGAAGTCCACCTCACCAGTAGTTGCCGTAATTAATTGTGGTTGGAGTCTATGTCTAGTATAAGTAGCACCAAACCGAATAAAATGATTGTTGGATGGGTAATAATCAAAATCCGCTTTCAACTGATAATCTCTGATTCCAGAAAACAACTCAGCACGAAAGTTCTCCTGTCCACCCTCAAAATTGAACTCATAATCATTATATATAGCAGAAATATTCATGAACAATTTATCGGAAAAAAGATGATTCCATCGTAAAGTTGCCGTAGAGTTGCCATAGGGTAAATCAAACTGGAAATCCTGAGAGGCTGAACGAAATCTAAATACGTCACGCCCAAAATAACCACTGAGATACAGCCTGTCTTTATCAGAAAAGCGGTAATTCACTTTAGCATTTAAGTCATAAAAATAATAATTTGTACCTTCAAAATTACCACCATTCAGAAAAGGCTGTGCTAAGTCTAAGGCGTATGTTCTCCTGGCAGAAATAATAAATGATGCCTTATCCTTTATTATAGGACCTTCAAGAGCAAAGCGACTTGAAATAAGCCCGATTCCACCTTGAGCCGCCCATTTTTTATTATTACCTTCTTTCATTTGTATGTCAACCACTGAACTCAGACGACCGCCATATTTGGCAGGCAAACTTCCCTTAATTAATGTTGTATTTTTTAATGCATCTGCATTAAAAACAGAGAAGAAGCCCAGCAAATGGCCAGGGTTATAAACAACGGCATCGTCCAATAATACGAGATTCTGATCCGCAGCTCCGCCTCTGACAAAAAACCCTGTGCTTCCTTCAGTTGCAGACATTACACCTGGCAATAATTGAAGAGACCGCAATACATCCACCTCTCCCATCAGTGCAGGCAGTTTTTTAATTTCTTCGATTGGAAGTGTGACAGTACCCATCTTTGTACTATTCACATTCTGATCCTCGGATTCAGATTTAACCACAACCTCTTCCATCGTATACCCGGGATATAATTCGATATTGAATGTGGTATCCCTCTTAATTTCAATTTGAAAATTGAAGTTCTCATACCCGGTATAACTCACCTCAATATTGTAAGAACCTGGTTTTAAACTAATAGAGTAAAACCCGTATAGGTTTGTAACGCCACCAACACTATTTCCCGGAGAAATGCTCAAATTTGCTCCAATGAGTTCTTCACCAGAATTGGCATCTCGCACATATCCACTAAGCGATGCATTCTCCTGGGCGAAAAGTGAAAGACTAAAAAATATTAAAAAATAAAAGCTAAAGGACTTCATAATTAGATAACAGATGACCCCTAGTAAGGTTTTTTATAAGCCAAATAAAAAAGGGGGCTATGAGAGCCCCCTTTAGGTTCGAGCTTAATACACTTTCTATTCGTAATCGTATGGTAAAATATTGTTTTGCTTAACATTTGATAAGGTCATAAGCGTTTTCAACCTTTCAATCTCATCAATTTGAGAAAGCGTCTTAAAAAGAATTTTCTCATATGTTGGGATATCCTTACAAATAATCTTTAAGAGGAAATCAGCTTCGCCCGTAATAATGTAACATTCCACGACCTCTTCGATCTCATGAAGCTTATTAATAAAGTTCTCCAATGCATCTTCTTCCTGCCAAGCGAGGTCAACCAGGACAAATGTTTGAACATTTAGGCCCAATGCAGTTGGATTTACTTTCGCTTGATAAGCGGTAACAACGTCCTGACTCTCCAACTTTTTAACTCGTTCTAAAGTTGGCGCTGGAGATAAACCTACACGCTTTGAAAGATCCAGGTTAGTAATTTTGCTATTTTCTTGCAAAATTTTTAAAATCTTAAGATCAACTTTATCTAATTTTACTTTTGCCATATTATATATTTTGCTATTTTATTAAAAATGAATGCAAATAAAACGAATTTAGCTAATAAATCCAAATATTGGATGGAATAAGTGCATAAGACATAAAATCCCATGAATTTGCCCCGTCCTCTCTTGAACATATCTTCTAAAGGCCTGTTTTATTATATTAAATTAAGGAAAAACGCCAAGGCTTTTGTAGTCACTTGCGATTTTTTCGAGCGCATTTATAAACGAGGATTGCCTTAAATTGGTTACTTTTTTACGACGCTTTTTTAGACCATTTATAGTATGATAAGCTGTTACCATAGTTTCCTCAAGTCCTGAGCGTACTAAATCAATTTCATCCCCGCCACGAGTCAAAAAAGCTTTTTCCTTATCTGTAACTGTTTTGTTCGAAAGCCTTTCAATAACATTAACTATACCTTCATAGGTATTTGCATTGAAGCGCTTCTCCATTCGGCCAAATCGCATGTGGCTTAAGTTTTTCAACCACTCGAAATAGGAAACCGTAACACCTCCAGCATTAATATACATATCTGGAATAATTAAAACTCCTTTTTTCTCCAGGATAGCCTCAGCATTTGCAGTAATTGGACCATTTGCAGCCTCTCCAATAATCTTCGCTTTCACTTTGTGCGCATTATCTGAATGGATGACATTTTCCAATGCTGCTGGAACTAAAATGTCGCAATCTAAAAATAAGGCATCATCTCGATGAGGTAAAGCCTTGGAATTAGGGAAACCCATAATAGAGCCCGTTTCTTCCCTATATTTAACCAACTCCGCAATATCAATACCCGAGGGATCGTAAATAGCTCCCTCGAATTCGGACACGCCGATAACTTTCGCATCGCCTTCGTCTTGAGATATCATCCCGACATAACGGCCAACATTTCCCAAACCTTGAATAACCATAGTTTTACCTGCAATCCCCTTTTCAAGTCCTAGTTTTTTCATATCGTCCGCATCAATGCAGGCCTCTCGGAGTCCGTAAAAAACACCACGTCCTGTGGCTTCCTCTCTACCTCGAATACCATTTTGATTTACGGGCTTTCCAGTGACACATGCAGTTTGATCTATATCGCCATTTTTAAACATCATGTAGGTGTCCACAATCCACGCCATCTCTCTACTTCCGGTTCCATAATCTGGAGCTGGTACGTCTAATCCTGACCCTATAAAATTCTTTCGGATAAGTTCTGTAGTATATCTGCGGGTTATGCTTTCAAGTTGCGATTCTGTGTATTCTTTTGGATTAATGCGAACACCACCCTTTGCACCACCAAAAGGAACATCTACAATGGCGCACTTATACGTCATTAGTGTAGCCAAGGCCATAACTTCTTCCTGATTCACATGAGAACTGTATCGAATCCCCCCTTTAGTTGGCAGCCGATGATGTGAGTGTTGAACTCTGTAGGCCTCCACAACCTTTATGGAGTTTCCAATTCGCACAGGAAACTTGACTTGGTAAACGGCATTGCACACTTTAATCTGCTCAAGTAGCCCTTTCGATATATCTGTCAAAGCCGCTGCACTATCAAAGTTGCGATTGACCGATTCATAAAAATTTGCCATAAATGTAATTTGTATTTAAGTTTTACTCTTTTTCTAGTTTCTTCAACTTTCTATCCAAATAGGCCAGATATATTACTATCCCTATAAAAATGGCTGTTATCACCGCTACAACTACCCATATTTTACCGTTTTGAATAAAAAATTCTTCCATAGTTGAAATTAATTGCAAATATGCCTAAAATTACAAATATAACATATGTGATGATGCATTTATTATGTCCAAACCGACATAAATTCTTCTTCTTTCTTAGACCGTAATACTAAGTACCTGGCCTTTAATTCACTAAGCCATAGTCCCATTAGAATCCAGCCAATTACAGCAGGGTAAAATACCCAGCGCATAGTAGAATCTAAATCCTCTCCACCCATAGCAGGATTACCACCATTTCCGGGATGAAGGCTGTCCGTAAGCCTGGGTATTATAAACAGAAGCGGAATCAAGAGTGCAAACGCAAAAATATTGTATGACGCTGTGAGACGGGCTCTTTTGTCCGGGTCCGAAATAGATGATCTTAAAATGAAGTATGAAAGATAAATAAGCAAAGCTACTGCAGAAGTAAACTGTTTTACATCCCATGACCAAAAAGCGCCCCAGGTAAAACGAGCCCAAATAGCACCAGTTATCAACCCTAAAACTCCTAAGATGATGGCAATCTCAGCATAAGATCGTGCCCAAATATCATGGGATTTCTTCTTGGTCCGCAAATATTTGATGCTCTTATAGGCTGATAGTAAAAAAAGAATAATCATACTAAACCAAAGAGGCACATGATAGTATGTGTTTCTAATGGTTTCCTTCAAAATATTTCGAAATGGGAAGGTACTCCCTTCAGGATAATCGATCTGGACTTGGGTAAACAACGGATTTTGAGTAGCATCTGCCGAATCCTGAAGCTTTTTCTGTATAATTATAGCGGATGGCAGCAACGCATACCCATGAATAGAGTCTGTGATAACTAAAGTAGCACTCATCACACTGGGATCAGATTCTTTAAAATAGGGTAATTGAAAAAATGCAACCGCTTTTTGAGAGCCTGTTATCTGAATATCTGTCGCCTGAAGAGTCCGTACACTATCCAAAAGTAACCAAGCTGAAACTTCAATTTCCTCGTCTTTTAAATAATCTACATTATAGGCTTCATATTCGATTTCTACATTTTGCCCTGCTGTAGCCTTTCTTGGCTCAACAGAAACAACTCCGGGTTTTAGGGGAATGAGCAGCCCCCAAATAAGAGAATATAAAATCAGAGCCGCTCCGAAGATTTTAAAAGTCCAGTTTAATTGCATATCAACCGATTAGGACTGCCAAATATAGCGAATTAACATCAGAGTCATAGCTAAAATCAGTGCATCAACAGCCAGTAAAATGTAAAGATCTGCTGCGTATTCAGTATCTATCATTGCTCCCGCAGAAATCGTTGATAGCTTTATAACTTCTAATAAAATAGGAAGAAGTAAAGGAAAAGATAATAGCGGGAGTAAGCCTCGCTGACCTTCAATTTTAGCATTCAGAAACCCCAAAAAACTAAATAGTAATGACAGGCCTATCCAGGCAGCTATATTGACCTCTAAAAATAAAGTGAAGTCACGAATGGGCATCCCTGAAAATAAGGAAAGGCACAAAAAGGTCAGTACAGCCATAAGGGCTAGAAGGAAAAAGTTTGCAGCTACCTTTGAAAAGAAATATTCTTCAACTTTACAAATGCTAAAATAGTACCAGCCTGACATTCCTTCTGAATCCCTAAAGGAATTCTGAGCTGACTGCGCGGCAGATAATACAAGAATGATCCAATATAGGACAACCCAATTACGTTCATCAATACGAGCAAAAGCGGAAAAAACAATAAATGTGGTACTAAGAACATATAAAATTATCGCAGGCAAACTAGATTGACTGCGCCACTGAGCTACCATCTCTTTTTTCCACATAGAATACCATCGCTTCATGAGTACAAGTATACCAACTTTTTTACTCTTAAAAATCAAACATATTACATAAATTAATAATTTGTTATCTTTACATTTGAATATCTAACTCTTATGATTAAATCTCTGACCTATGAGCTCAAAGATGCTTTGTCCTGATTATCCGGATAACTCTTTCTGTTTTTCACCTTTCCATGAAGAGGCAAAATTCCAGTCCCTGATCTCGGCTTTTATTATCGGACTTTTTTTTATTAGTTCCTCTTTATATGGTCAAGATAGAGCTTACGTGATGTACCAACCAAACACTGGCGAAACGATAAGCTCCATTTTAAACAAATTCCAACTACCCGACGACCAAAAAACCCTAAGGACTTTTTATCAGCTCAACAAGCTGGGCTTGCAGGATCCTATATACACACATAAGTCCTACAAGCTTCCTCTGATTCAATATACCTACAACGAGAAGAGTATTCGAAGTACGATTAATAACCAAGATTGGGATTTGGCAGTAAATATTCAAAATTATAACCTTAATTTGTACAGAAAAGGAATCAAATCAGGCGATTACAGGGTAGATAATAACCTTTGGGTGCCTCCGCATTTACTGAGATCAACATCTAAACCTCAAGTAATTCTCACCTCAGGAAAGAAAAGCCTTGAGATTCCTTTATTCGGACCAAAACATAAAGATTTTCCAGTGCTCAGCAGCAAATTGGAAAAAAAGGTTTTTTATTTAGTAGCTGGTCATGGAGGGCCAGACCCAGGTGCCATGTCCCGCTATAATAGTTGGGATATCTGCGAAGATGAATACTCATACGATGTCACCCTTCGATTAGCAAAGTTATTGATGCAACATGGCGCTCAAGTTGAAATCATTGTACAGGATCCTACTGACGGCATCCGTTCAGAAAATTATTTGCCTTGTGACAAAAACGAAATCACATTGAAAGGTGACCCACTACCACTGAATCAGTTGAAAAGGTTGCAGCAAAGAAGCGACATCATAAATAACCTTTACATATCCCACAGAAAAAGTGACCGCTCATTTCAGGAATATACCGCGGTAATGATTCACGTAGATTCCCGCAATAAGTCAAAACGTCAGGATGTATATTTTTATCATTTAGATGACTCAAGTCAAGGAAAGGAAAAAGCCCTCGGCTTATATCGAACCTTTAAAGAAAAATACAAAATTCATAGGAAAAGCGGTAAATATCGGGGATCTGTTTCTGCCCGTAATTTATTCATGCTTCGGTCCACATATCCCCCGGCCGTTTTTATTGAGCTCGGCAACTTAAAAAACCCAAATGACCAAAAAAGAATACTACTCGAAAGCAATAGGCAGGCTTTAGCGCAATGGATATTTGAAGGCTTGATCTCAGACTAAATCTAATCAGGTGCATACATCAGATTACAACCTCTTATTTCGGCATGATCCATTCGACCCAACACTTCAAATTTCTTCCCGCCCGGCTGCACACGACCAAGGTCAGAGCTTGCAATGAATGAACAACTATCAATATTAGCTAAATCAACTATATTCAAAGCAGCAGATTGCTCCCAGGCAGCGACCGCAAGCGGATCCGTTATTTCTCTAGGGAATACCCGCATAGTAGGCGCCGCCTCAAAATATCCATCTTTCCAATACGCCTGACTCATTAACTCTGTCATGCCATACTCTGAGCTTATGTTTACTCCTCTTAGGTTTTCCTTCAATTCCCGATGTAAAGCAGGTCTTACCAGTTCAGGCCCATGCCCCTTCATACCCCCCGTTTCAATTACTGTAAGGCCTTTATAATCGCCAGGATATTGTCGGGCAAAATCCAATAAGGCAAAGGTCACCCCCAAAAGGACTACGGGGGTTTCATCACTTAATAGACGATTTAATGTAACGGACAAAGCCTCAAAATCATTGAGAAAAAAGTGCTTTGGAAGCGGTTTCGATTGATCAGCAAACTCTTGGGCCATATAAACCAAACTGGCATCGTTGCGCTCTAAATAAGAAGGCAATAGCCCCAAAAAGTACATGTCCTTAAGAGGGTCCGAAAAAGCAGATGTAAAACCTCTGACCGCATTTTTAGTATACAGATCCACATCAGGAACGATATGCTGAGCTGGCGACTGTCCCGTGGTCCCACTGCTGCGAAATATCATGGGATCGCCAGGGTGAACACCCGTTTGCACCCTATGACTTTTGAAAAAAGAAATGGGCAAAAATGGAATCTCCTGAATGCAAGTCACCTGATCAAGCTCAACATTCAATAAGTTTACGTATTTTTGATATATGGGGTTATTCCAAAATTGGAATTCGAAGAGTTTTATCGATAAGGACTCGAAATCTTTTTCGAGAGAATCAGACTGTATAGCCTTTACAAAGGCCTCTCGATTTTCGACCTTCTTCGTTTTTTTCATGGCCATTTTTTTCATCTCATGTTCACAAGCTCCTAATCTTTCTGACGAACCGGAAATCGAATTTTTAAATATTTCCAGAACCGTCTTACCACAAGGTACATCAGGCGATGAATTTACACAAGTCACTATAGGTTTTTCGGACGGAGACGGTAACTTGGGTGAAGATGAAGAATTAAATCTATTTTTTGTGGATACTAGAGACAGTTTCGAAACTGAATTTGGGATCCCGTTCATTCCCGAGGAAGGCGCTGGAAATGGTATTACCGGTGAAATTCGGGTTCGTCTACCGACGAGTTGTTGTATCTTCCCCAATGAGCAACCTCCCTGCACCCCTTCCGACCTTTTTCCAACAGACACCGTCGTATACGAGGTATATCTCATAGATCGATCGGATAACCCATCAAATCGCGTCACACTGCCACCCATTATTTTGCTTTGTGATTAATCTTTGGGGGTGCCCCTCCGGCTATTCCTGCGATTTTTCGCAGACCATAGCCTTCGGGTCGGTCCCTTCCAGGGTTCGTTATTCACTCCGTACTTGGCCCGGCAGCATCATGCTGCCGATCCTGCGCACGACTCCCTTCGGTCGCCCCTTACAGGGCATGTACCGCTTCGCGGTACGCCTCACCCATTTTAATACCGTTTTATCTAATTCTATTCGTCGTTCCTTGTCAATGCTAACATCGCTACACAGGATTACGACATATACGGACTCTATTCGACTTAACATGGTTTAAAAAAGTTCGCTTCCAGACATCGGATAGAGATCCAGCAATTTCTAAAAAGAAAAAAACCTAATGCCTTAGTCTTCATCTCAAAATGCTATCACTCTCTGTGATTTCATTAAATAAATAAAAACCGTACCTTAAGCTAAATATTAAATAGAAGTATGACATCTCTACATCAAATTTCTACATTGCCTCCCTCTGATGCCAAGAAAAAGAAGTGTAAGAAAGCCCTTAAAAAGTTAAGGAAACAGTTATTTGAATTGCAAAATGTGTTTTACGCAGATGGAAAACAAGCTGTGCTTATTATTCTTCAAGGTCTTGACACATCAGGGAAAGATGGTGTTGTTCGCCATGTAATTCGAGCCATGAACCCAATGGGCGTAAATATAAAAGCATTTTCAGCACCCACTGAGGTTGAGAAGCAGCATGATTTTCTATGGCGCATATATCCGCACTTCCCCTCCAAGGGGATGATACAGGTATTCAATCGATCTCATTATGAGGATGTCATAGTTCCGATGGCAAAAAACAGCCTACCGAAAGAGCGATTGGATTATCGAATCGACCTCATCAATAGATTAGAAAAGCACCTCATCCGCAATGATGTTCATATTTTCAAATTTTTCCTTCATATATCGGCCGAAGAACAAAAGGAAAAAATTGAAAATCGACTTAAATTACCTCATAAACGCTGGAAGTACGACAAAACAGATGAGCAAGTAAATAACCGCTGGGGAGATTATGTAGATATGTGGGACTATGTGATTCAAAAAAGTGGTGCGGTGCCCTGGCATATCATTCCGGTAGACAAAAGGTGGTACAGAAATTATGCAGTAGCACAAACGCTAGTTGATAAGATGGAAAATTTAGATTTGAAATATCCTTCAATCCCAACTTAGAAAATCAAGTGGTGGGAGACCTTGGTTTAATTAGCTAAATAGACATCAACTAATTCATCTCTGAGCGCTCTTCAAAAAAAATCTAAATATGGAATCCTAGGGCCGAAACCTTCAGCCAAACTACTTTTGTAAACTAAGAAAGTAAACATAGTCCGTTCTCGGAGGGTCTGTGAGCCCCAACTGTCTACCCATGGTAATGCACTGTCCACGGTGGTAAGTCGCATGATTAAACACGGTGTGAAAAACTTCTGCCCGGGTCATTTTAAGTCCGTTACTTCTCTCGTGAACCACCTGCCAATCACTATCTTTCCAATCCTTTACATAGTTAAGCATTTCATCACTTTTCTCACAAAGCTTCTTCCAAAGCTCTGGGGTCGAGAGCTCCTCCCAGCTTTTATCTGCGGACTGCCACTCCCCTGTTTGAATCCAGGAAAACCAACCGTGCTCTGCATTATAGAGATGAAATAGTGTTTTTCTAATGGTCGGAAAGCTAGATACCATTTCCTCCGTTGCGCGGTCTTCAGAAAGTCCCGACAACCAATCAGAAAACTGTTTATTAGCCCAGGCATTGTATGCAGCATAGGATTTCAAGTGGTTAGCTAATACCGTATCAGAGTTGGACTTATAATTCGTTTGAGATAAATTCATATCACTTCGTTTAAGGGGATTCTCTGCATGAGTAGACACATTTAGAAATAGAAACAGAATCATGGAAATTATGGGTATTATCTTTTTCATACACTAAAAGTACTAAAAAACATATCGAAATTTTCACTTAAGCTTCACTCACTTATAGTTATCGGACTCAAATACTACCAAGTAAAGATGCTCACAAAAGTTTTGCTATAAATCAATTTCAAAATCTTTTATTTAATAATGATTTCATGCAATTAAGGACAACTTTTCAATTCATATTCATGTAAGAGGGAGAGGCTCAAACTACCATTAAATCTTATTAGCGTAAGGGATAGAAGCGGCAGGCAGTGCCCCAGGCGGTGCGTGCCATAACCCCTAAAACCGTATATTCCCAGCTCTGCCCTTCTTGCTTATATCCTGAATACTGCCAAATCAATAATCTTGCCGATGCAATAAGCAAAGTGGAATAACTATGTACTTTTCTTGGACCTTAATCTGTGAAATCGCAAATCTCTTGAAGACCTACTTGAGGGGTGATGGCACGGGCAGCCGTAAGGCGAGGAAGTGACCTATGGAAACTCTACGCAGCCCTACGGATGCCATCGCCTGGGGAACTGGCTACGAGCGGATAGCCCGACCCCAAGCGTCAGCGAGGGGAACGCCCACATAAGTAAAAATAGGAGTAATATGAGAAATCCTTAGGAAAGTGGACTGCATACTGCGAAAATTGCCTCGGCTTGTGTATCTTTCCGATTGCCCGATTGGCAAAAATAAAAGTTGCTGATATACACTATAAACAAACCATGGCTAATCATTACTCAAAGTCTAATATTTCTGGAAGGCGGCTGGCTAAAGAGCGAGTGGCGCCGAATATTCAGCGAGTAGTCCGGGAAGTCGATAGCTCGGCTTTAAAACAGTTTTTAAGTGGTTATATTCGATTTCATCCGGAACTGAATACTTCAATAAAATTACTTCTGGGTGTACAGGTAGGAGAAGTAGCGGGAGTCGATGAAATTTATGGGTTTATAGATGACTTGTGGCGAAAAAATAGGCGGAAATTGGGCCAGAAACGATCGCAAAAGAAATTAGAGTTTTTGCTTTTAAGTTCTGTGGGCGTATCTGCTGATGCATTGAGTGAAAAAAACTATCAATTAGCTGCTGCTCAAAGTCTGGCGATGCATCAATGGATGACGGACGTAGGGGAAGAATTGCAAGATAGCGGATGGGCCATCCGACTGTATCGGCAACTCCTAGAAGTGATTCAAGGCCTGTTCAAATCGGATATGGCCCCTCAATTGATGAATGAGATGATCAAAGGGCTCATTCGCGATTATGAAAAAGCAGAAACACGTCCATATGGCGGCGAAGATATTTGGTGCCGACTTTATCAGTCAGGCAGGATAGACGAGGATAAATTTGCAATGGGACTCATGCAAAAGCTTTCGAAAAGTGATGACCCATTAGCTTTTTTCCCATCTTTTTTGGAATACATAGAGCTCACTACCGCAGAGCAGCGCGAGAAAGTCCTTGTATGGGTGAGGGCTGTGCCTGCTCTGGAGGTATTAGATCAATTAGAGCAAGCTGATGTCATCTTAAATAATGAGGCCCTATTTTTTATAATTTCTGTTAGTGAAAAATGGACGTATTTACAGCGCGAGGCCTTAGCTCCATACTTGCAAGCCCACCAAAAGTTAATTATTGATTTACACCATGATTCCATTGAGTCACCTGGTAGTGTATGGCAGGAGCTAAAACAAAGATCCAATTGGTCAGAAAAGGAAGAGAATTTACTTATCGCATACCGCCAGAAAATGTCTTCTCAGAAAATGATGGCTTTTGCCATAGACCAACTTCTTGCAGATGCTCCTCTTTCCATGCCTGAAATCGAACAATGGGAGTGGGAAGATCGATTACGCATTTTGCCTTTTATTACAAAAGAGGAGCGCAAGAGTCTTTTAAAAGACTTTAAGAGCTATTGCTTAGACTATGCTGAAAATCATATGGGTCAAAAAGCCATAGACCATATTCGAGATTTGGGACGCATTCTCATGCACATGAACTACCATAATGACTGGTCTAAGGTTCGCACCGCATTGCAGCGTGAATTTGGATACCGTAAATCGTTTCAGCATTGGTAAATATGTGATTTAGAAAGGGAATCATTTTATGCAAATCAAAATAATATCTGTCGGGAAAACCAAAGAAAAGTATCTGCAATCTGGGATACAGATCTACCTCGATCGGCTAAAACATTATGGACGAATCGAATATATAGAAGGTAAAGCTCCCAAGGGGTTTACAGGTGCTGCACAGCAGCGTAAAGCTGAATGTGATTGGATTGCAAAGAAAACAGGAAAGGATGACTTTGTTATTTTGTTAGATGAAAATGGTCGTCATCATACTTCAAGAAGCTTTGCGAAACAACTAAACCAATGGATGAGTCACCTTTCACAACCCATCTGTTTCGTCATAGGTGGCGCATATGGTTTTGATGAAGCGATCCGTTCCAGGGCACAGTATACACTTTCCTTATCCAAAATGACGTTTTCCCATCAAATGATTCGATTGATATTTACCGAACAGCTATACCGAGCCTTTACGATTCTGGCTGGTCAATCCTATCACAACGACTAATATCTTATGAGTTTAACGACCCTACTTGTTATTATCACAGCAGTTACTAGCTATATGGGCTTTCAACAGCCTGCTTTTCTTCATCGCTTTAAGCATTGGCCTTATAGAGAAAAGCATCAGGGAGAGTGGTATCGATTTGTAAGTAGTGGTTTTCTGCACGGGGGCTGGTTACATCTACTTATTAATATGTTTGTTTTTTGGCAATTTGGCCTAATCGTAGAGTCTGCCTATGAGTCGTTTTTTGGTCCTACCATGGGCAAGATATGGTTTATTGTTCTCTATATCACGACAATCATTGTAGCTGACATTTCCACCTACATCAAACACAAGGACAATTATGGATTTTCGTCGATTGGCGCCTCTGGAGCTGTATCAGGTATTTTATTCATTTACATTCTAATGATGCCATGGAACACCTTATATCTATGGGGTATCCTACCGATTCCAGCATTATTAGTCGGAGTAGGTTATTTATGGTATAGCCATAGAGCAGCAGGTCAGGCTGAGACAAGAATAGATCACGATGCCCATTTTTATGGAGCTGTATATGGCGTCATTTTCACTCTTATTTTAAAACCCGAAATGGCATTACATTTTTGGAAAGCTGTTCAAAATACTCCGTGGTAGTGTTAGATGACCACCACCTTATTATATTCTTTTAGTCGTTATGTGTATTAAGCAGATTATCTTATAGTTAAAGCATTCTACTTTAAGCAGTCAACAGGGTGCCTTGTACACGCTAAATCTCTTATTATAAAGATCAGTACGGTATATTCAATTTTTTGTAAATAAAGTGAAGCAGCCAAGCCGGGCCTATGAGTAAAAATTGAATATCCTTTAAAAAAGAAGGTTTTTTACCTTCAATTTTATGACCGTAAAATTGCCCCACCCAAGCCACAAAGAAAACAGCCAGACTGGCATATGTAAGATATAAGTTAGATTGATTTAGTGCCATCCAGAGGGCGTGATTCCCATAAATCAAAACCGCAGCAATACCTAAAAACCCTAAAAAGAGGGAAAAAGAAAGGCGTAAGTAATACAAAAGTGCTAGCAATAAAGTGATTGAACCCCAATTTGCCAATATGCTTTTTTCTGTCGGGAAGGGAATACTGAAAAGCAACCCGATCAGGCTAAACATAATTAAGGGTACACAAAGCCAATGAATCACCTTATTGGTAGGATTTTGGTGACTTTCTCCATATTGGCTTAAAAGCTTATCTATCGGTTTCATATCATTACTATTAGTTATTATTCTCTCTCAATGTGATGTTGGAAATACCTTTGTCGCCAATTCAAATGCTTTTAGAAATGCTTCCCGATCAATAGTCAGGTCTGCACGAACCTCCTCAAAATAGGAAATGAGGTTTTCGGTTTGCATATTACCGGTTAAATCATCTTTGGCCATAGGGCATCCACCAAAGCCTTGAATCGCTGAGTCAAAGCGCCGGCAACCTTCGTCGTAAGCCGCACTTACCTTTTCTTTCCAATTGTGCTTTTGAGTATGTAAATGTGCTCCAAAATTGACTTCCGGGTAAGCAGGTATTAATTCACCAAACAAATATTGTATGCTCTCCGGATTAGCAACGCCAATGGTATCGGATAGAGAAAGTATTTGTACTCCCATTTGAACTAGTTTATCCACCCACTTTTTGACAATCTCAGCATTCCATTCATCCCCGTACGGATTACCAAACCCCATAGAAATGTAGACTACTAATTCCTTATCATGCTCGCGCGTCATATCGTATATCCGCTGGACTCGGTCTACCGAATCAGCAATGGTTGAATTGGTATTTCTCAATTGGAACGTTTCAGAAATACTAAAAGGATAGCCTAAATAATCAATAGCTTCGAACCGGCAAGCATCCCTTGCTCCTCTTTCATTTGCTACAATAGCTAAAAGTTTTGACCTATCACCACCCAGTTCTAGCCCTTGCAACACCTCTGAGGTATCACGCATTTGAGGAATGGCTTTTGGAGAGACGAAGCTACCAAAATCTATAGTGTGGAAACCCACTTTTAATAATTGATTGATATACTGGATTTTATGTTCAGTAGGAATAAAGTCAGACAAGCCTTGCATGGCATCTCTAGGACACTCAATCAATTGAATCATTAGCGAATTATTTGCTTCTGAATATAAGATTAATTAGACGGAGAGACAAATAAATCTTACTTTTGAGATAAGGTAAATTGGTATAAAATACACAACTAAGCCGCGCTTACACTGTTACAGCTAAAAATATTCAACATGAAAAAGAAACCTTTAGGAGCATTAATCGGTTTTCTTCTGCTAGGGATTGGCTTAACTTCTGTTGTCCTAAATATGACAGGTCTTCAGCTAGAATTCATGTCGTTTATGCAGCGTTTTTCAGAGGGTGTTGGATTCTTCATTTACTTATGCATGATGCTACTGGGCGGTATCATCATGTATTTATCCCTAACCTCCTGGAAATCGTAATTATAGTTGAGTGCCTTCCTGCTGCAAGTCGTCAAAGGAAAATTGAGATCCGAAAATTAGACGACAGCCCGAATACTGTCCCTCTCTAAGACTCACAACAAAGTCTAACCGAAACATACGGAAAAGCCCCCACCCTATGCGGTCTATTCCCAGGCTTATTTCATTATAGTGCCCTATATCGTCGTGATATAGGTAGCTACCTTTCGCCTCCAAAGCCAAGCCTAACCTTCGAACGCCAGGTACTTTATTGAGTAGATAGCCTTGAAAATTATGAAGCCAGTGAAATTCCAGGTAATCATTCTGAGTACTAAACTGGTAATAGGGCAGATTCATAAAAACTTCTCTATAGTCTCCCTTAGAAACATAAAACGCATTACCGGCAAAATGACGGTAATCAAAAAAAGTCAAATCTTGGTTGCGGATAAAGCTCCCTGCCTTAATGACCCAATTTGAATACCCGGCAATGCCAATTTGGTAATTATATCTTAAATCTGCTTCCAATCGCAGAAAGTCTGCGCGAGAACTCCATCGATCAACTCCCCAGAAATAATTTAAGCCAAATTCAGGCCAGTTACCCGGAATTTCAATTCGATTTTGCGGAAGATCTAAATATCTTAAACCCGGGCGATATTTCAGACGTCCAGAAATGAGGAAAATATCATGTTCTGTCCATAAATCCGGTTCTAGTTCCAAATCAGCATGGTTTGGAATGTTTTGAGCATACTCCTCATCCTTCCTGAAGATAGAATAGTTTGAAGTATTTTCTACCATGGATCGCCGCTCGTAATTGAATTGCTGACTCCAGCTAAATCCTCCCCCTAAATTTTTATCCCATGCAAGCCGAAGGAAGCGCTGATCGTAGAAACTTATGAAGTGATTTTTAAAGAATAAGTTAGAAAACTGATTGGCATTTAAGCTAATTGGGCTTTCTCTCGGCACCTGATTGAGTCTATAGCCTCCTGTTACTTTAATGAGTAAAGGCTTTCTCATTCCTGTTTTATAAGCCAATTCACCCCATGATCTCCATACTTTATCACTGTTCCCATATTGAATTTGTCCGTAAGTCTCGAAGGAGGACCGTATACGCTGACTATTTTTCCAGTCTTTACGAAATCTACCATCTAAGGCTGCGTTCCATCCCTGAACTGGATTAAAAAATAGTGAAGTGAGCGGAGAGTTAATACTCCAACGAATTCCTTTATTCCTTTTTTGGTAAGTATAGCCAGTCAAGAGAAAATTAGATTGAATTTTATTCCGTTCCCTATCGATAGAGTCTATGAACTCAGGATCAGTGAATTTATTCTCCACACTGTCCTTAAATTGATAATCAACCCGCTCTTCGCTAGTCAGCGAGATAGGGCGTTCTGATTCCCAGTATAAACTATCTTTTGCTAAAGCATCTTCAGTATACGACAACACCGTCCGATCGAATTCTAGGGAAAATGAATCAGGAGAAAAAATAAGATCTTTCTTAACTCCTGTAAATCCCCCACGGATAACAAAACCAAAAGCGGAACCTGAGATTCGGTAGTCAATTTGAACTGCTGGGGGAATCGGTGCAGATTCTTTATCAATGAAATTTTGTCGAATTTGAACCGAATCTAAAAACTCTAGCTTGAGCCGGCGACCATCAATAAACAAATTCACCGCATGCAATACCCAAGTCTCGTCCACTATTTCAATATAGCCTTCAAAAAGTGGATCTCCGGGTCTTTTAGGTGAAACCCCAATCTGATGAACGGCGCTTTTAGCCGGATTCTCATACTGACCGAGATAGGAGAAATTATAATGGGAAAAAGCCCCATTAGCCAGTGGGCTTTTAGTTTTGATCCCAAAAATCTCAGGAGCTACCTCGTAAAAGTTTACATCTAAGACTGAGGCTCTGTTTATACTAGGGAAATTTTGCATCCCGGCCGTCTTAGAAGCTATTACTTTCTCTTTGACCTGGTTTTGAAATCGCGCATACAAGGACTGGGTTTCTGATAGGTAGATGATGTCTGACGGCATGCCATCTAAAATCGAGTCTACGCCACCTATCTCTATTCCCAAAATAGACTCTGGAGCATCTTTAATACGATAAACACCTTTGATATATACCCCTGCCTCATATTGATTAGATAGCTCCTCAAACTGGGCACGACGCTGAATGACTTCGCGCATAATTTCATCCGCTGGATTCCGGTCTCCGGAAACTGTCACGCTTTCCAATTCCAAGGAAAGAGGTTTCAATCGGACGTCGAGGTCTACAGTATCATTTGAATTTAAATCAACATTGATTGTCTGTTGTTCATAACCGAGATATTGAAACACAATTTTATCCTCTGCCGAATTAACGGAAAAAGAAAATCGACCCTTTTCGTCGCTTGAAGTACCTCTATCGGTTGTTGTCGAATAAATACTTGCAAAAGGAAGTACTTCCCCGTTTTCTGATTGTATGCTGCCCATGATGAGAGCTGATTGCCCAAAAACATCTCCCAAGCCCGTTAAACAGATAAGAGGAACTAAAAATACTAGAATCCATAGCTTCATGAATAGAGATTAGACCGCATCTTAGACCAATATTGGAGAGAGTATTTAACGAACGAACAGGAGTTCTCTGTACTTAGCGAAAGGCCATTCAGCGTCACTTATCAAATATTCCAGACGGTCAACAGCAATTCTAATTTCTTCCATAATCGGAACCAAATCATTTGCATAAATCTGAGCGCATTCCGGCTCTGACTTTTCATGAGCAGATCTTCGAGTTTCTGTCATATCATTTACACCATCTTTGATCTTAGATAACTGACCTTGAATTCGATTTATAATATCATATTGCATAGCAAGTTGGTCGTCTTCAAAGTCACACATTTTCATTTGATGGACATTTTGTGCGACTTCTTTCTGGTATTGAATAGCAACAGGTATGATATGGTTGTAGACCATTTCGCCTAAAGTGCGAGATTCAATTTGTCTCTTGAGGATATAATTTTCAACCATTACCTCATAGTGCGCTTTAAGTTCGCGTTCAGACAAGACCTTAGCTTTTCCAAATAATTCAATAGACTTATCCGATATGTAAGCAGGTAGTGCATCCGGCGTATTGGGTGTATTTGGTAAGCCTCTTTTGCTAGCCTCTTTTTCCCATGCTTCACTATAACCGTCGCCTTCAAATAAAACATCGCGCGATTCTGAAATATAGTTTCGTATTTGTTCTAAAATTGCTAATTGGAGATCCACACCATCTTCACGCAGTCTTTCCACCTTTGAGTAAAAATCCTGTAATTGTGAACCTACAATGGTGTTCATGACAGTCATAGGTGCCGCACAATTCATAGTTGACCCCACCATTCGAATTTCAAATTTATTGCCTGTAAAAGCAAAAGGGGAAGTTCTATTTCTATCGGTATTATCCTTTTCTAGATTAGGAATTTTGCTGAGCAAGTCCAGAACTTCTTCCACATCCTTTTCACCAACTTGTTCCTTTTTCTCAATGTTATTTAAAATTCTGGTTAGTGCCTGACCGATAAAAACGGATACTATTGCCGGCGGTGCTTCATTTGCTCCTAATCTATGATCGTTTGAAGCAGATGCAACAGATGCTCTTAATAAAGCACTGTGCTCCTTAACCGCGCGGATTACAGTAACGAAAAAGGTAAGGAAACGCAGGTTTTTACCGGGAGACTTACCTGGTGAAAGCAGGTTCTTACCCGTGTTGGTAGCCATACTCCAGTTATTATGCTTTCCAGAGCCATTTACCTCCTCAAAGGGCTTTTCGTGAAGAAGCACCCGTAATTTGTGTCGTATAGCAATCTTATCCATTAAGTCCATGAGCAGCTGATTGTGATCTACAGCTACATTTACTTCTTCAAACATGGGCGCCAACTCATATTGACCAGGCCCCACTTCATTGTGTCGGGTGCGCACGGGAATACCTAAGCGATGAGATTCAATTTCTAAATCTCTCATAAAACTATAAACGCGTTCTGGAATAGCGCCAAAATAGTGGTCATCAAGTTGCTGACCTTTAGGTGCAGATTTACCTACTAATGTTCGGCCAGTCATTACTAAATCGGGCCTCGAAAAAAACAAAGCTTCATCAACTAAGAAATATTCTTGCTCCCATCCCAGAGTCACATTGACGCGCCGTATATCTTTTTGAAAGTACTGTCCGACTTTTATGGCTGCATCCTCTAAAAAAGTTTGTGACTTTAATAAAGGAAGCTTGTAATCCATCGCCTCACCTGAATAAGTGACAAATATAGTCGGTATACAGAGTGTCTTGCCTCCATTCATTTCTAAAATGAATGCCGGAGATGTTGGATCCCACGCCGTATATCCTCTAGCTTCGAAGGTTGTTCGCAATCCACCGCCCGGGAAACTAGAACCGTCTGGCTCCTGTTGGGCCAACTCACTGCCATTGAATTCTTCAATCGCCTGGCCATTGGAGTCGAGAGTAAAAAAGGAGTCATGCTTCTCAGCTGTTCGCCCTGTTAGGGGTTGAAACCAATGGGCGTAGTGCGTAACTCCTTTATCCATTGCCCATGATTGCATCGCTGTAGCTACCTCGTCAGCTGTTTCTCTAGACAATTTATTTCCGCTTATTGTACACTCCTGAATTTCTTTATATACCTTTTTGGACATATATTCATGCATCGCATCAGAGCCAAAAACCAATGAACCATAATAAGTAGATATCTTTTCACCTACATTTTGATCTGATGCCAGGGGCCGTTCTTCTCGATTCAAAATGGTTTGAATAGCTTGTAATCTTCCCGCGTTCATAATATTATCTATATTTTAGATGTTAGGTTAATACCTTAGTGCCCTAATTTTAAATACGCCGCTAATTTAGAGATAAAAAACAGAAGATCTAATACTTACATATAAAATATTCAAAATCTAATTCTTCTTAACACGAAATGGATATCATATACCACAAATCGCTCTTTGTTTTGACGTTCATAAGGTTTATAAAATCAGTTTTTCAGCTTTTAGTATGTGTATTTATAGTATCAACTCACTCTTTTGCACAACCCCCTAGTCTCCATGATACGCTTATCATATATTTTGATCACGACAAAACTTTGATTAAGCCTAAGTATACTGAACCATTAAAAGCATTGAAAGATAAATTATTCAATACTCCAAATAAAATTCTATTGGTTCACGGATACGCGGACCATACGGGGTCAGACCCATACAATCAGGACTTGTCAGCACGTCGAGCTGCTGCTGTAGTTTCGTTTTTACAAAATATGGATATACCCGTTTCGCTAATTGAGTCTATTCGTGGAAAAGGAAGTATTCAACGATCGCTCCCTCCCAATCAACGCGTGCCCGAAGACCGAAAAGTTATGGTGGTTTTGGCAAATCGAACGGAGCCCTTGATATTCAGTGAATTCAATTTAAATGAGCTAAATCGAGGTGATAAACTTGTCATTGATAGGCTTTATTTCCGCCCTGGCCGACACATATTATTAACCGAGTCAATTCCTCGATTAAAGAAACTTCTTCACATACTAGAAAAACATCCTTCACTCCAAATTGAATTGCAGGGACACGTATGCTGCGCCCCAGCTGGCCGAGATGGCATTGATAAAGATACCCAAGAGGAACGGCTCTCAATTAATAGAGCGCATAACATTTATAAATATCTGGTTCGAAATGGAATAGACTCAAACCGATTGAGCTACCAAGGCTTCGCACGAACACAACCTCTTTACCCGCTGGAACGCAATGACCATGAGCGGAAAATGAATCGACGAGTAGAAATCGAAATCATTGATTTTTAATCCTGTTTATTTATTCTTTTTCCTTGCTCGCTGCTGCTTCTGTTTTAAACGATTGAGTTGCTGCTTTTCCACCTTTTTCCATGGATCTCTAAGCATAACTGTCCGATTAAAGACAAGCATTTCCGGTGTGCTAGACTGATCTACACAATAGTACCCTTTGCGCAAAAACTGATAACGTTCCATCGGTTTTGCATCTTTCATAGATCGCTCTACCTTCGCACCCTCAATTATAGATAAGGAGTCCGGATTAATAAATTCAGTAAATTCTTTATCATCATGACTCGCGGGTGTAGCGTCATTAAACAACCGGTCATAGGCCAAAATTTTAGCTTCTAATGCATCAGCCTTATTTACCCAATGTATCGTCCCTTTCACTTTAATACCGGAATCATCTTCTCCACTCCTACTTTCAGGGAAATGTTTCGCATAAATACGGCTTACATTGCCAGTTTCATCATCTGTGTCAAAGCCCGTACACTCTATAATAAAAGCTCCTTTAAGACGCACTTTGCGGCCAGGTCCCAACCGATAAAACTTCTCTGGCGGGTTCTCCATGAAATCACTACGTTCGATCCATATTTCACGGCTAAATTGAACATCCCGATCTCCTGTCTCTGGTTTTTCAGGATTATTCTCAATAGATAAGGTCTCTGACTTACCTTCAGAATAACTAGTAATCACAAGCTCTACAGGGTCGGTAACAGCCATAATTCGTGGTGCAACTTCGTTCAAATGTTCGCGAACGTGATATTCCAACAACGACATGCTAATCAAATTGTCACGCTTTGCAACACCAATTTCACGGCAGAAACTCTGAATGGCTTCAGGACTATACCCTCTCCTGCGCATACCTGAAATAGTAGGCATTCTGGGGTCATCCCATGAACTTACTATACCCATTTCAACTAGTTTTAGTAACCTGCGCTTACTTAAAACAGTATAATTTAAATTAAGTCGGGCAAATTCGATCTGTCGACTCGGAAATATATCGAGCTTTTCGATAAACCAATTGTATAGGGGACGATGATTCTCAAATTCTACTGTACACAAGGAGTGTGTTATTTTCTCTACAGAATCACTTTGTCCATGCGCAAAATCATACATGGGATAAATACACCAATCATCTCCTGTTCTGTGATGCGGTTCCTTTTTAATGCGGTATAAAATAGGGTCACGTAAATGCATATTGGGCGAAGTCATATCGATCTTAGCTCGAAGTACTCGGCTACCCTCATCAAATTTTCCATCACGCATCCCCTCAAACAACTCGATATTTTCCTCAACCTGTCGTTCTCGGAATGCGCTTTCTACACCAGGCCGGGTCGGTGTACCTTTCATGTCTGCCATCTCTTCAGGTGGCGTATCATCGACATATGCTTGCCCCTGTTGGATCAACTGTATTGCAAAATCATATAATTGCTGAAAATAGTCTGAGGTATAGTATTCACGGTCTCCCCAATTATACCCTAACCAACTGACATCGTGCTTAATTGACTCTACGTATTCTATACTTTCTTTAGTCGGATTCGTATCGTCAAAACGCAAGTTTGTAGTTCCCCCATGGGAAGCTGCCAGCTCAAAATTCAATACAATGGATTTGGCATGCCCAATATGTAAGTACCCATTGGGTTCGGGTGGGAACCGCGTATGCACACGTCCCCCGTGAAGACCATTTTCAATATCGTCTTTAACGATTTGCTCTATAAAGTTTAAACTTTTCTTCTCGCTCATATCTTTACATTCTTTGCGGCATCTCCATTCCTAACAACCCCATACTTTTTTCAATTACAGCTGCCACTGCCTGACACAACAACAAACGTACGTGCCGTACAGCCGGGCTTTCCGCCCGTTGAATGGAAATATCGTGATAAAACTTGTGAAATAACTTTGCCAATTCATAAGCGTAATGTGCAACATGGGACGGATCATATCGTTCGGCTGCCTCTGCAATAACAAGAGGGAACTGACGCAGAGCAGCCACCACAGCACGCTCTTGCGGTGCCCAATCGTAGGCAGAAGGTATCTGATTTACATCTGGACAACCTACCTTCCTGAATATGGACTGAATGCGAACATAGGCATTCTGTATATACGGACCGGTTTGGCCCTGCAAATCCAGGGAGGCTTCTGGATTAAAAACCATTCGCTTCTGAGGGTTGACCTTAATTATGAAAAACTTTAAAGCAGCTAAACCTACACGTTCATAAATTACCTTGCGCTCAGCTTGAGTGAGATCAGACAAATCCCCACGCTCCTTGGCATTTTCCTCCGCCTGCTGGACAACTTCATTCATCAAATCATCTGCATCGACAACATTACCTTCTCGCGATTTCATTTTTCCATGCGGCAAATCCACCATTCCATAGGATAAATGATAACACTGATTGGCATAAGAGGCTTCTAATAAATCTAATACCTCGAATAAAACCTGAAAATGGTATTCCTGTTCGTTACCCACAACATATATCATTCGATCCTGGCCAAAATCCTCAAAACGCTTTTGCGCTGTTCCTATATCTTGTGTTATATAAAGGGAAGTACCATCGGCACGACGCAGAATTTTTTCATCTAAACCACGTTCGGTAAGGTCTACCCAAATACTGCCATCCTGCTTCTTTTCAAATATGCCTGCTTTCAGCCCTTCGTCTACGTAAGTATTGCCCAATGAATAGGTCTTAGATTCGTAATAATTGAGGTCAAACTCAACATCCAAACGACCATAGGTTTGTTCAAAGCCTTCATATACCCAGCTATTCATCCGTTCCCACAATTTGATAACCCTTGGCTCACCGGCTTCCCAGGCTAAAAGCATGTTTTTCGCCTCTTTACCTAATGAAGAGAATTGATTGAAATACTCGTTTTTCCAGCGCTTAAAAAACACATCGCGAGCTTCACCCTCTTTGGATAAAGAATCATATACCTCTTCTGCCGCCTCCGTAGCCTGCCATTTCTCGTATTCTGATTTGAATTCTGTTTCAAAGCGAACATACAAATCCCCTACGTAATGGTCTCCCTTCTTCCCGACAGTTTGGGGAGACTCTCCATCCATATAATCGCGCTGAATGACCATTGACTTACATATAGCTATGCCTCTATCATTAATCACTTGAGTTCGAACAACTTCGTGACCGTTATATTCCAATATATTAGCCAGCGAACTCCCTAATAAAATATTTCGAATGTGCCCGAGGTGTAGCGGTTTATTGGTATTAGGACTACTAAACTCAACAATAGTTTTCTCGCCTTTAGCTTCCCACTTTCCATAATCTGGATCCAAACCGGCCTTTTCTATTGTCTGCAACCAAAAGGAATCTGTCAGCTTTAGATTTAAAAATCCCTTGACCACATCAAAAGATTTAACCGCATCACAATTCTCTATTAACTCTTCTCCAATTATTTGACCCAGCTGCGCGGGATTTGTTCGAGCAACTTTCAATAAGGGAAAAAGTACCACAGTAAGATCTCCGTCTACTTCCTGTCGAGTGGACTGCACCGATATATCCAAGTCAGATTCTACATTATACTTATTTACCATCAGCTTTTGCACCAGCTGTCGCAATTCTTCTTCTATCATGAATTTTTTCTTCATTGAAAGCACAAAAATAGTATATACTTAGGTCCCTCCCTCATTATGGCAATAAAAAATAGAATCTAAATTGGTTTTAGGGCGTGCCCCCCAAAGAATTGGGGGTCGGTCCCTTCCAGGGTTCCGTCTCCGGCGCACTTTAACAAGCGCTTCGGAGACTCGCGCCAGGGCGCGACCGTCCAGGCACCTCACGCAGCATTCTTCCCGTTTAAGTTAGATTATATTCCTTACCGTTGAATTATTAGAGGAGCGGTAATTCGATCCTGATCTCGAATAATGTGTATAAAGTACATTCCGGCAGGTAGTCTATGCACAGATAGATACCTATTCGTACTACTCGGCCTCCAAACCTCTTTAATCGCGCCCAGGCTGTTATGAATTTCAATTCGTGCATCTGCCGGCCAGGGAGAAATAAAAACTCGGTCCTGGGCGGGGTTGGGATAAACTTGTAAGGATTTATCCTCAAATGAAGTTACACTAGTCGTCTGTATTTGAATGGTTTGTCCAGCAGTATCATTTCCACAAATATTGGAAACAACCAGCATCACATCATATACACCATCGGCTTCAAAAGTATGCGAGGGATTCTCTTCGCTTGACCCATTACCGTCACCGAAAAACCATTGGACATTTGTGATCTCCTCTCCCTCAATCTCACTCTGAAAAGAATAAGTGAAATCAGTCTGCGAAGAAAAAGTAAAACTCGAAGAAGGCAGTTCGATCACACGAATTGCATTTTGGAGTGTAAATTGATTTGAACCATTGGCATTATATGCAATTAGAGTGATTGGGTAAATACCTGCGCTGTCATATGTGACTGAGGGATTTACCGCATCTGAGCTGTCCGGGCTTCCACCTGGAAATATCCACTGATATTCAATACCATCTCCAGCTGTTTCATTATTTAGCTCCACAGTCAATGGAACACATCCCAATCGTTCACCTAACACATTGAACTTCGCTTGCGGTAATCCTTCTGTACCTACAGTCCGGGTTAGCCGTACAGTATCACAATCGTTCATGCCCATTAAAGTGACTTCATAACTGCTATCTACAGCATAGGTATGAGTAGGTTGAGCAGTTGTGTCTGATTGTCCATCTCCAAAGTCCCAATAATATCGGTCTACATAGCTAGATAAATCCTCAAAGGATATTGTGAGGCTATCTACGTCATAATCAAAAAATGGCTGAGGTGATGGATAAATATTAATAAATTCTTCAATCATTAGAGTATCCGCACCTGATGGGTTTGACACAATTAAAGTAACTGTATGAAGACCAGGAACAAAATAGATGACTTCAGGGTTTTCCTCAAATGAAACCTCTGGATCAGCACCGGGGAAAAACCATTGAAAATCTAAAGCGTTCTCCGTTGAGCTATTTTGAAACTCGACGACCAAATCTCCACAGCCTTCTGTTACACTTGCAGAAAAATCCGAAGTTGGTAGCGTAAAAACTTCTATACTCAAAGAAAAATTAGAGGTATCGCACTCATTTATCGCTGATAATTCAACATCATATATTCCGTCCTGTGTATATTCATGTGTAGGACTTTCTTCTGAAGATGAGCTACCATCTCCGAAATCCCAATAATAACTTGTACTATGATTAGATTGATTCTCAAGAGTTAGTTGTCGATCATTCACATTATAAGCAAAGCTAGCAGAAGGTAATTCATAAATTGTGATATAATCGACTACGGATAGAGTGTCACTACCATTTGATGAACTAGCAATAAGCGTAACATCATATGTGCCCGGAGAGTCATAAGATACGACGGGATCTTGTTCCGATGAATTAGTGGGCGAACCACCTTCAAAGATCCATGACCATTCAGTAGTATTTGCGGAAGACTGATCAATAAACTCTATGGTTACACCAGGACAACCCTCAAGAGTATTCGCAGTGAAGCCAGCTATCGCATCTGTTGAAATGATAATTTGTCTGACGCTTGTGTCAGAACCGCAACCATTCATTGCAATCAAGCTTGCCAAGTATGTGCCATCTGAAGCGTATTCATGAATTGGATTTTCTGCTGTAGAAGTATTTCCATCACCAAAATCCCAAGAGTAAGAAGTGCTAGTGCTAGAACTGTTGGAAAATTGAACGCTAGTTTCATTTGCAGTAAAAGAAAAACCAGCTGTTGGAGATTCATTCACATGGATGTAGTCTGACAAAGTAAGCGTATCAGTATACTGGGCATTCCAGGCTATAAGTTGGACATCAAAGTTTCCTTCATTTTCATATAACACAGAAGGATTTGTTTCTGATGAAGTATTTGGGATTCCGCCCTCGAAAACCCATTCAAGGGAATCCGCATAAACTGTGTTGTTTGCAAACTGCACAGCCAGAGCAGCGCAACCCTCTTCTGGGTTGGCTGAAAAATCAATCTCGACCGGAACATACACTTCAATTTCACGTAAAAAGGTATCTGCTCCACATCCATTAGATGCGACAAGTTGAACGGTATAAGTGCCTACGTCCTCATAGGTATGTTCCGGTGAATTAGAAGATGTGGTTTCACCATCTCCGAAATCCCAAAACACATCAGTGTAATCCTGAGACAAATTATAAAATGTGGCGGTAAGGTCATTTAAACCAGTGTTAAACTCTGCATGAGGAAGAGGATCCACAGAAATGTGGTCCACATAATAAATAGTGTCGTCCCCATTCTCATTAGAAGCTATAAATAAGACATCGTAAGTTCCTGGCTCGGAATAGGTAACATTAACAGTATCATTAGTAGATGAAGAAGGTGATCCTCCATCAAATTCCCAATAATAGTCATCTGTATTACCGCTTTCACTTGCATCAAAAAAGACCGATAAAGGCTCACAACCTTGAGTCGATGAAATATCTATTTCAGCAACAGGCAGTGTGGATATAACTACTGAAAGTTCGGTAGTTGCAGTTCCACAATCATTAGTTACTGTCAATTCAACATTATATTCTCCGTCTTCGACATAGGTATGCGTGGGATTCTCTTCTGTCGACCCGTTTCCGTCACCAAAAAGCCAATCGAACGATATAGCTCGTTCCCCAATGTATGTGAAATCAACTGTACGATCTGTTATATCAATCTCAAAGTCTGCCGTAGGGTCATCTCCAACCATTATGTAGCCGATCTTTGTTTCAGTATCTGTACCCTCTGGATTAGTAACTGTAAGTGTAACCGCGTACTCACCGGGTTGGTCATAAATAATGGTAGGATTGGGATCAGAAGAGTTGTTAGGAATGCCTCCATCAAAAATCCAATCGTGAGACTGAGGAAACTCAGTAGATAAGTCCGTAAACTCAACCACCATGCTCGCACAGCCCTCTGCTGGATCCGCACTAAAATCTGCAGAGGGAACATCTAAGTCATAACAATCCGTTTGTATCCAAAGACGATCAATAAATAAATTATTACCACCAAAGTGTTTATTTCGAATTTGCAATTGAACATTATCCTCTCGAGTAAATGAACTCAAGTCAATCTCTAAACATGAATTCCCTGTTCCACTTAAGCACCATTGATCAGCATTCTCTGGTGTGAATTCGCTATTTGTATTCGTATGAGTCGAATACGTTCCGGAGCCATTCTCAAAAAAGCCAACCACATGCTCAAAGCTTGCGCCTCCATCTCTTGAGGCATAAATGACCAATGAGTCACTTACATTATTACGTCTGGTTACCGCATAATCTATGTATAAAGTTGCAGAATTATAGGCTAGTAGACTAAATACAGGACTTCTCAACTCATCGAAATCTCCATTTGAATTGTTATAATTGTCGAGCCATAAAGCAGAAGCACCGTAAGTACTTCCAGAGCCATTGGTTGTGATTTCAAAACTCGGCCCAGAAGAGTTATTTACGACATAATCTCCCAATCCGTTTTCAAAATCCTGATAAATCAAAACTTCACTTCCGTTGTTATCCACTGAAATATAATCTGACATAACTAACTCGTCGGTTTCGCCTGCAGCTGAAGTAACTTCTAGTATTACATCATAGGATCCAGGGTTATTGTAGGTTATCAATGGATTTTCCTCAGAACTACTAGATGGACTTCCCCCCGGAAAACTCCAATCCCATTCTGTAGTATTCGCGGACGATAAGCTATAAAATTGGACAGTACTTTCTTCACAAAGTTGAGTCTCCACTACTCCAAAGTCTGCAGTCGGAATAGTTGATTCACAAGGTCCCAAGCAAGATGCATTACTAATTTCATCTTCAAACAAATCAACTACTTGTGGATGAAAACCTTCACCAAGATTTATCCCAGTTCCCCCAATCAGATGACAATAACTCATTACAGTTCCCCCAGTGGGTGGCAATGGTCCAACAGGACAATTGGGATTCTGCGGATATCCAGCTTCAGGACCACAACCATCAATCATAGTGTCATCTCCATTCCAGAAACAAGCGTGAGTATGAGGGGAGCCTATATTATGGCCGATTTCATGAGAAATTACCATAATGGTCCAGCTATATTGAGGAACCTCATTATAAGAGGAACCTATTCCACTGTAAGAAACACCAAAAAAATTATTGCATAATACATCCAAATAGGCTACTCCGCCACCTCCTCCGTATCCCAAAAGGGCAGCCAAATCTCCGTTATAATTCCCATCAAGTTCATTTCTAAATTGAACCAAATAATCACCACTACTCGGACCGTCATAAGGGTCTGGAACATCCCACACCAAAATTTCACTGACTTCTAAATTGATGTCCTCATTTTCAAATAATATTATAACCTGAGACAATGCACCATTAATATAATCAAGCGTTGCTGGCAGGTCACCTTTATCCAAAAATATATCATGAGTAACTTCGAAGTACATATGGACGCAATTATCCGTATTTGATGATTCGGACTGCGCTGGCTTTTTAGCAGACATATTGTGATTCTCCGTTATGTGGCATAAGTCAGGAAAATCGAGAAGCAATTTGGTGTTTGGATAAAATATATGCAAGTTTTCTCCCGGTTCTTGACTTTCCAATTTGCCCAAGGTGTAGCTTTGGCCTCCCCAGAAAAAAACACCCATGATTTCATTTCCCAAAATAGAAATACCTACACTTGACCCCTCCAGATCGCGAATTTCTCCTCTGTAGTGTACCGCTGAGGGTGCATTTACTAAAACCTCAGAAGAGGCCAAGCGAATTGAAGAATTATCTAAAGCCCCGGCTGTTCGAACTAAGTCCAATTCAATCAAATTGCCTTCTGGTGAAAGTAGAGAAAAGGATAATTTCTTTGGTTTTGTATTAAGCAAATTTTGCTTCCAATCTTCTTTAAAAGATAGGATTATACCAGACGAAACCTCACTCTCTAAAACCTTCAATCTTTCTGAATCCAATGAAACTACCTCAAAAGATAAACTGTCATTAGGTTTGTAATCGCCTTGAATGGCATTCCAGTTAGTAATAGAATTCTGTTGGGCTATTCCAAATGCAAAAGTCATGATTAAATAGCCTAGAGTAATTAGTCCTTTTCTCATCGAATTCATTTTATTTATTAACGGTTACATCACCGTGAATTATTTCCTGTGTTCCATCGGGAAAAGTGAGCTGGAACGAATAAACATATACGCCCGGATTAACAAGTTCTCCCTTATACCTGCCATCCCATCCAAGGGCAGGATCATTTGGCATAATATTTCTTGTTTCAAATACTTGATTTCCCCAACGATCGAAGATCAGAAGTCTATCAATATTTAACGAGCTGTCTGTAAACAAGGTGAAACCATCGTTCACTCCATCTCCATTAGGAGTAAATATATTAGGGATAAATATATTAATTTTCGGTTGGCGAACCAAAAGTCGAAAAACCGTCGAAGCAAAGCAGCCGCGTATATCGGTAATTGTAACTTCGTATTCCTGATCTGAAATAGCGGTAACAGTTGTTACCAGGCAATCTGAGCAACTCAAATTATCAGTCGGACTCCATATAACATTAGCTATTTCATCCTCTTCCAAGTTGGTTTGCACTTCTACCCGAACAGTTTCATCCTGTTCTACATTGGCACTCAAAGGTTCTAAACTAATTTCAATAGGCACCCCTTCTGAAAAAATAATTGTCGTATCTGAAGTACATCCGTTTGCATCTGTGGCCTCTATAGTGTAAGTTCCAGAAGACAAGTTGTCAACCCACTCACCAACTTCTATAGATTGTCCATTCAGACTCACTTGAATGGGTGGTGTACCCTCAACATTTTGTATGCGAATTCTACCAAGATCCTCAAAGCAGATAATAGAATCAATATCTATCACTCCAAGCGATAAATCCCCCGATGAAGTAACGTCTTCAGAAACTAAACTCGGACAAAACGATTCTGGATGAATAGCATTTACAGTATAAATCCCCTCCCCCACAAAGTTTACCGACTGAGACATTAAGCCTGAAGTGATTTGTCCATCTGCCGTTGACCACTCAATAGAAAGCGGAGTTAACCCACCTCCAACCTCGACCTGCAGCGAGCCTTCATTTACGCCACAGGGTAAATTTACATCCCCAACAATACTTAAGTCCAACAAAGCAAAATTTTCGCTGACGAATACAGAGTCTTCGTTGACACAGTCGTTTCCAATGTCTGTGGACCTAAACAAATACCAACCCGACTCACGCACTAGAATTTGATTCGTATCTGTTGCTATCGAATTATCATCTTCATCAAACCACTCATACTCAATGCCGGAAGCAAAATAGGAATTGGAAGCATCCAGTAAAACTGTTGAATCCATGCAATTAAGCATGCCGGGCGTCTCTATTTCTATACGTGGGAAATCATCAAAATCTGCTAAATCAATACTTGATGTATCTGCACATAAACTAATCGTATCTAATGCGATCAAAAACACTTCGCCTGCTCGGAATACATTAACACTAGGTTCTGTTGAAGACACCTCAGGACCTTGCCAGGAGTAAATCACATTCTCCTCGATGTCCGTAGATAAAGTAATGGTTCTTACAGTACAATCAAACAGGCTATCCGGATCGGCAAAAATGACAGCATTGGGTTGGTGGGTGTCGATATCTACGCGAACGCGCTCTACCGGTGACACACAATTAGATACCGTATCAATTAATCGTAATTCATACTCTCCAGGACCAAAAACCACCAAAGAGTCGGCATTGGAAACTATATTCCCGTCTGCATCCCGCCATTCCACGATTACACTTTCGCTCGTATTGCCAGACAAGTTTCGAATCGTAAATGAATCCGTTAAACAATTTAACAAACCGTCAGCACTAGCCACTGCTGTGGGGATATTATCATCCACCAATACTTCCAGACTATCCGTAATGAAACAATTGTCTTCAAATTCGGCGGTCGCTATGTAAATACCAGATGCATCCACTGTTACAGTTTCTCCACTCCCACTAAAATTATTGGGACCTGCCCACTGGATGTTCAGCGCTCCGATAGCTTCCGCTGAAATAGTAACCTCACTGATATCACAAGTCAACATTTGATCCGGGCCCATGGTCAAATTGGTATTGCACTCACTACATGATGCCGAGGATACCGTAATTTCGGTGTTACACTGAGAAGCAATATCATCTATTATTGTAAGTGTAACCGGATTCCCATTAGCAGGCAACGGACTTATCGTGACCACATCACCATAATCAAAGGGACCATAACTATTTCCTTCGGAATCTGTCACTCCATATCGGGTACCGGGCCCTTCTATCACCGTAACTACGATCTCCACTCCAAAAAAGTCATCGGTATCATCCGCTCCGGTTCCGTTATTATTGCAATCCAGAACCGTAAAGTCAATGCTGAGTTCACAAGGCTCTGAACAGGGCTCGGGAGCAGGTAAAATTAACTCGAAGCCGCAGTTCGGGTCATCTACATCATTGATTAGAATCCTAACATCTCCATTTGATATCAAATAGGGACCTAACTCTACTGTATCTCCATATGCGCCAGCGGAACCCTCATCTCCTTCCCAACCTGAATTGCCTAGATTTACCCCCGTAACGACCACGACCGCTTCAAAAGTGTCATCCAACTCATCATTAAGCGTGCCGCCATCATCACAGCGTATCTCAATGACTTCTGCGGTGATCGAACAATCATCAGAGCAGGAAACCAGCGGGCCCAATTCCTCACTCAACACACAGGCGGTAATCTGACTATCGGAAAAGTTGAGATCTAAAGTAGAACCATCTGCCGGTCGGACGATACGCACGGTATCTCCATACGAGTAGCTTCCCTCGATAACGCCATTCACTCGAAAAATATATTCGCCATTGCTTCCCACATTGACTCCAGCAATCACTACTTCTATTTCATAAAAATCATCGGATGCATCCGAGCTTGTTCCCCCATCATTACAAACGCTCGATATATAATCAATGATGAGTTGACAATCCGAAGAACAGTGGACCAAATCCTCTATTTGACCTGATACCGAGCAAGCTGTTTGGTCATCAGTAATGATGAATCCAAAGTCCTGTCCATTGGCATCGACCTCAAAGGTCACGGTTTCTCCATACAAAACGCCTGACTGATTCAATCCGGCGCCGTCAAGGGTAAAACTACTCCCAGAATTGCTGCTTACCAGTATTTCCACTGTATAAAAGTCATCTGTGGAGTCCACAGACGTTCCATTATCATTACAGACTAATGAGAGAATTTCAAAATCTATAATTTGACCGGAATCGATAGTCACCGTATCCATCCACTCACATCCGTTGGCATCCAAAACAGTAATCGTATAGTCGTCGGGCACCAAATCAGTAAAAATACTATCTCCTTGAGGACCATTTCCAATATCGTAAGAAAAGGGGAAAGCTCCCTGATTCGGATTAACCGTCAATTGTCCATTACTATCAAGCGCACAGGTTTCGGCTAGCACTTCCAAAGATGAAATGGGAAAGTTAACCACCTCTAAATCAACAGGTACTACGCTAAAGCAGCCACTTCCGCGGGTGACTCTTGCAAAGATTCGCTGAGAACCAATTTCCGTATTTTCGAAAGGAACAGCCAGTGGGTTGCTTTGATTTACGGCAGACAAGGAGTCTAGGTAAAATTCTACCGCGTGATTAATCCCACCCGTGATACTATCTTCAAATTGGGATAAGTCAAAAACAGCAAAGCCATTTTCTCCGCACTCTACAATATCTATAGGATTGGCTTGCGGAAGTGCGATGATCTCCAGGCTGACTTCAGTGAAGGTATTCGAGGTACAACTATCGATCAGATCATAGGTCTGAGTGTAATAGGTGTAAATTCCAGGTTCTGTTTCAGAAGGCGTATAAGTCAGCGATCCTGACAACAACAAATTACCTCCCGGACCATCTAACCAATTCACGCTATACAAAGCCGTATCGACCTCCACTGATAATTCCGGGATATCTTCTCCCTCACAAATCACCTCATCCGGACCAGCTGTCGGAGGCGGAATACTCGGACAATTGCAATCCGGGGCATTCACATTAAAAAAGCTCGGACATAATCCCGATGATAATATGGCATCTATAATTAAGTTTGCGCTGATAGGTATATTTTCGATGATATACTCTCCTCCTCCCAGGTCTGTATCTTCACCTGCATTGGTGAAAAAGATCGCTCCTGGTGTTATCGATATTCTAACGGAATAGAAATCATTGCCCCCCGTACACTCTACTTCTAAAATCTCCACCGTTGGACGTTCTAACACGGTGATAATCACTTCCGAAGAGTCGGCCGGACATGCTTCCGCCCCTGAAACAATGTAATAAAACGTGTAATCTCCACCGGGCAAACCGGAAAAGTTGACGTTATTGGGATTCGAAATATCAATTTGTGTGTGAGGTGTACTCCAGGAACCACCTGCATCAAAGGGTGGAATTAAAAAGGAGGGCAGCGAAGCACTTGTTTCATTGTCACAGACCTCTCCTGCCCCACCGTTCCCTGCATTTGGCGGCGTTTCTAAAAAGAGTACAAAGGGTACCTCATCTGAACAGTCATTCTCAATTGAGGCCTTAACATATACTACTGTGGAGGAAGACGGACTGTAGTTTTCAGGATCTTGAATTTCATTGGCTTCTGTGGCCGGTGTATTCGTGTGGAAGGTCACATCAAAGTCCGTATCATTGGCATCTGTAACTATGATTTGGGATAGATCATAGGCTTCACCTTCGCATATTAATCCATCTTCTGGCTCAATCGTTATCTCAGGCGCCAAAGTAAGTGTAACTATTTGGGTATGCGTTAGTTCACTGCCATCACATGGATTGGTGTAGGTCCAGGTGTAGGTCGCCTCAATATCATCAATTGTGACGTTCGGCGGTACCGTGCCTGCAAGCGCACAATCACCCAGTTCCCCGTTATCATATGCTAAATTTACAGGGTCGGAAAAGTCTTCCCCACAATCTAAAGTAATATCTGCTGGAGGGTCTACCCAATCTGGTGCAGAAGCTGGTTCAACCGTAATCTCACGTGAGTGCGACAACACATTGCCGCAAATATCGGTTCGGGACCATTCTTGAGTGAGTGTGCCTCCACATGCATCATAGGAGCCCAACAAAACTCCGGTTACCGTTCCTGAAATAAGACAATTCCCCGCATTATTATTGCTGTATGTTAACAAATCATCAATGTCGTCCACATCTGCACAGTTGACCGTTATATTTCCGGGCGGATTGTCCCAGGTTGGGGCAGGAGCTGGTAAAACTGTCACATTCCGACTCGCAGAAATCGAGCGTCCACAGGCATCTGTAAAAGACCAGTTCTGAACCAAATTACCTCCACAAGCTGTAAAACTACCGGCAGTTGTCCCGGCGACCGAACCCGATATAGAACAGTCACCACCTTCTCCATTATCATAAGTCAGGGAGGGGGGAGTCAATCCTATGGCTTGATTACAAGTGAGTTCAATATCATCCGGTACATTGGTAAATACAGCAGGTGATGCCGGGGTCACATTTACCGTCTGACTATGAGTAATCGTGCGACCGCAATCATCCGTATACGCCCATTCGAAGGAGATGGTACCGCCGCATGGATTAATCGTTCCAACTTGCACGCCCTCAACAGACCCACTGATCTCACAATCACCACTAGCTCCATTTGAATATTCCAGATCAGGAATATCGTAATCGTTTGCATCACTACAATCCAAAGTTATTCCTGCCGGGGGATTAACCCATTCTGGTTCAGGAGAAGGTTCAACCTCGATCGTCTGTTCATGCGTAATTACCCGATCGCAATTGTCCGTAAATGTCCAAGTGTAAATTAGTGTACCGCCGCAAGCATCCACTACACCGTCTACAGTAGCGGCCACGGAGCCTGCAATTTCGCAAACACCGGATTCACCATTGCTGTAATTTAACTCAGGTGCTGGAGGGAGGGGAAGGTCATCACACGTCAAAATTACATTTGCAGGTGGGTCTATAAACTCAGCTTCAGGTGCCGGTTCTATTTCAATAACCTGAATGTGTTCCAGCTGAGTTCCACAGTCACCCACCGCTGACCAAGTATAGGTAATAGTGCCACCACACTCGTCAGCCGATCCATCCACAGAAGGGGAGGCAATACCACTGATCTCACAATCCCCAATTTCCCCATTTGTGTATTCTAAATCCGGAGGGGTTGGAAGAGGTAGCGCATCACAATCTAAAACCTCATTTGCGGGTGGATCTACCCAATCAGGTTCGGGAACGGGGTCTACCGTAATCATTTGTGTATGCGAAATGGAATTCCCACAAATATCCATAAAGTCCCAGGTGTAGGTGACCGCCCCCCCGCAAAAGTCTACCGAACCATCAACCGTGGGAGAAACAGTCCCGCTAATTTCGCAGTCGCCTGTCTCGCCATTGGTATACTCCAAATCTGGGGGTGTCGGTAAAGGCAAGTCATCGCACGTCAAGGTCTCATTCGCCGGGGGATCCACCCAATCAGGGGCCGGAACAGGGTCCACCGAAATTACCTGGGTATGGGAAATCGTATTCCCGCACACATCGGTGAAATCCCAGGTATAGGTCACACTACCCCCACATAAGTCTACCGAACCATCAACCGTGGGAGAAACAGTCCCGCTAATTTCGCAGTCGCCTGTCTCGCCATTTGTATACTCTAAATCCGGTGGAGTAGGTAAAGGTAAATCAATACAGGTCAAAGTCTCATTCGCCGGTGGGTCTATCCAGTCGGGATTAGGTGCCGGCTCTACTGTAATTTCTTGCGTATGCGAAATCGTTCGATTACAATCATCGGTATACGTCCATTCATAAGTGAAACTTCCGCCGCACTCGTCTGCAGAGCCTGACACAGTAGCTTCTACCTCGCCGGCAATTTCACAATCGTCTATTTGACCATTATCATACTGCAAAAAGGGAGCAGTACCATCGGGTGCCATATCACAACTTACGGTTTCATTAGCAGGTGGATCATTCCAATCTGCTAGTGCAGGTGGCTCGACTGTAAAGGTCTGGACATGCTCTATAGCTCTATCGCAGCTATCTGTAAAACTCCATGTCGCTGTTATCATACCTGCACAGTCAACTATATCTTCCACAACATCAGGCGAAACAGTACCTGAAATTTCGCAATCGGGATTTGCACTTCCATTGGTATAATCCAAATCGGGAAAGCTGGTCGGAATGGTATTGCAGTCAACTGTTTCATCTGCTGGTGGATCCACCCAGTCGGCTTCAGGTAGAGGGTCTACGGTTAGGGTTTGGATGTGCTCTGCAATATTTCCACAACTATCTTCCACAGTCCAGGTTCGCGTGATGGTGCCTCCATCACATACATCCTGAGCGCCATCTTCCATCCCTTCAACAAAGCCACTACCCAGGCAGTTGTCATTAAATTCCAGGTCTTCCATGTCGGGAAGAAGATTAATGCATTCATAGGTTTCATCGTCCGGCGCGCTTACAAAAGTGGGTGCTTCATCGTCTTCAAAAGTAAATTCCTCTTCCAAGATTTCACAACAGGAATTGTTGCAATCCGGAAGATTAAAAAAATCACCAATTGTAGGGAGTGTTACCTCTGATGGAATGTACTGGTAAGCATAAGCTATGAAATCATCACACTCATCGTGAGTAAAGGTCGCAGCATCAGCTAAGTCCAGTTGTTGCACAATACCTGCCTGATCTGTAACGATAATTGCTAGTTCCAGCGCCGGATTATCATTGGCATCTATGACGGTAATATCAGTAATTTCTCCCGGGCAGAGTGGATTGGGATCAACAATAAGATCCCCAATAGATGGATCAAAAACTTCTACTGTCATGCAGATTTGATCTGGATCATCGGTAACCGGGATACAGGGATCATTACTTGCATCTACGCAAAGTTCAAAAGTCCCTTCCTCATCCCAGTCGATATCAAAATTGGGGTCCTCTGAGGTGCCCACTTCTACGCCATCGACATACCAATGATATAAGTTGGCGCCATCTAATTGGTCCACGATATAATTAGCCGGGTCACCCACACAAACTACTTCTGGCCCATCTACTGGATTTGTCCAATCCTCAATTTCTGGATCCCCACAAGTACCCACGACATTGATTGTGACATCACAATTTGATCCTGCACAGCCATCAATTATAAAGTGATATACGCGACCAATGACCAAATCAGTCATCACGAGTGATTTATCATCTTCATTCCCACAGTCCTCGACATTACAAGCTACTTGATCGGTATAATCACAATTCCCATAGATGGCAATTTGAGCTCCCCTTGTAAAGAATGGGAAGTTAAAGACCTCGGAGCAGTCATCAATCTCAACTAACAGTTCCAGTTCCTCACACCAGGCCACAAAGGAAAACCAGGTGGGATTATTAGGAACGGAGGGCTGATTAATACACAGCGGCTCGGGTCCATCCTGAGGATGCTGAAAATCTGACATGGAATATTCGAACCCATCCAGATCATCTATGGTACATAAAACGGGAGATGTTTCACATTGACAAGTCTCCTGGGATCCATCGTCACATGGGTCTGGTGGAGCCGTCTGAGCGAGAAGAGAGCTAGAATATAATAAAAAGATAGGGAAAAGCTGTGAAAATCGTTTCATGGGGTTGTAGTGTGTTAAGAAACATTTCAAAGAAGATTTTTAGCTTAACATTCATTAGGGGTGTTCACGGCCAAATAATCTAAAAAATATTGCATTCCCAAAGTAACTAAAATTTTTTAATCCTAAAAGAATGCTTTCACTAATATGCTAAGTATATATATGACTAGCAAAACAAATAAAACCTAAGGGATTGACTTTATGAAAAAATATATAAAACCTATAAATTTTAAGAAATAAATTGAACAGGCAATACAAAGGTACCTCTTACTCCTATTTTCTGGGCTTCGGACGGAATACGATCTAGAGGTGCAGATAAAATCCAAAATAAAAGTAAGTGGACTCAGCCCTAGATAGATTAATCAGAGGCTTAAGGCCTTTGAAAGTATAAAAAAATGAAATATTCGACGACCAGACAAAAACTATCATTCAAGAAAGTTAGCGAGTAAGCGATACCGTTCCTTTGAAATACTCAACAGTACCGCTGGCATAACGAACTAGAAAAGAATAAACATATACTCCGTTAGGCAACAGCTGCCCATTGTAACGACCATTCCAACCCAATTCTGGATTATTGGAAGACAAGTTTCTGGACTCAAAAGCCTTGTTTCCCCAGCGATCGAAAACTAAAAGTTCTACAATCTCTAAGTCTACATTTGCAAACAGGGTGAAACCATCATTCAGGCCGTCTCCATTTGGGGAAAATACATTAGGAATAAAAATATCTATATCAGGTTGCCTAACAAACAATTGAAATGTAGCTTGCCCGGAACAACCATTTAAATCTGTTACAGTTATGGTATACTCTTCTTCCATTAATGCATCTATAGTGGGACGCAGGCAGTCCGAGCAATTCAAGTTTGTACTTGGTGTCCATAAAATATCAACAATATCACCCTCAGTGCGGTTGGTCATTGCCTGAACGGTGATGGTTTCACCAGAAAGTACCTCTGCCGAAGAAGGAGTAATAGTAACATTTACACTATTTTCGTCAGCTATCCGGATCCTTTGCCGATAAATAGCTTCATTCCCGCATCCATCTGCAATTCTCCATTCACGGATAATCGTGTCGCCTTCCACGTAATTCTGAAGCCCCTCTTCTATCCCTTCTACTGACCCAGATGGTGCGCAATTATCTACATACTCTAAAGTTGTAAGTTCAGGAACTGCATCAGTGCAATTGTAGACCGTATCGGGAGGTAAGTTTTGGAAGCGTGGATCCTGATTGTCTACAATAGACAATTCGACTCGAACCAGATCACAGCAAGATTGGCTGCAATTGGGAGGACTAAAGAAGTCTCCTACTTCGGGCAGAACCAGAGAGGAGGAACGAAACTGTAATGCATATGCAAAAAACGATCCGCAACCGTTGAAACGAAAATTAGATTGTGAAGCTAAGTCAATCTGTCTAACAGTATCATTTTGGTCCACCACGATAATTGCGACAATAAATAAAGGATTTGGATTGGCCCCATTAGCGTTGATATTAAAAGTCTCTCCCGGACAAATCGAATCTGTATTTACAATAATGTCACTAATACCTGGATCTAAAACATTTACCGAAAGACAAATTTCGTCCGGTCCATCGGTTATCGGACAGCGTTCATTACTTGCTTCCACGCACAGAGAAAAGCTTCCCTCCTGATCCCAACCCAAATCTATATAGGGGTTCTGAGTTGTCCCGATTTCCATACCATCGATAGACCAAATATAAAGATTCGCACCGGCTAAACTGTCAACAAAATAGCGAACGGTATCGCTAAGACATAAAACATCTGGCCCTTGAATAGGATTGCTCCACTGTTCTATTATGGGATCACCACAGGTACCAACTACATTAACGCGCACCAAATCGCAAGCTGACCCTCCGCAACCATCAATGACAAAATGATAGGTTTTGCCTATCGTCAAATCCGTCATAGACAGCGTTTTATTATTTTCATTATTACAATCCTGCACATTGCATGCTACCTCTTCATTGAAATCACAATCACCGTATATTGCGATTTGAACCCCTGAGGCACAATTACCGAAGAAATCGCATAGAAAGTCACACGACCCACCAGTTAAGCAAACTTCGGAGCAATTATCTAGCTCAACTTCCAGTTCCAGCTCTTCACACCAAGCCACAAATGAAAACCAAGTTGGGTTATTCGGTACTCCTTCACCATTGCAAAGAAATTCCGGCCCATCCTCAGGATGTTGAAAATCAGACATGGAATATTCAAAGCCATCTAGGTCATCAATGGTACATAAAACCGGTGAGTTTTCGCATTGACAGGTTGCTTGTGACCCATCATCGCAAGGATCTGGCGGGGGAACCTGAGATAAAAGTTGTAGCCAAGGGCACAATACTAGAAATGCTGAAAAAAGGAGGATTCTCATATGGAAAGGCTATATCTATGTAAGGTAAAATAATTATATTACTACATGCTACATTCGAATGAGGCTGTGTTGTTCGAATTTATCACATAAACGAATTGGGAATATTGATGGTTTGAAGGTTACGTTATAATAATTGAATTAAATTTTTACTGGTGGTAATTTCACCACTTTTCTTTAGAAAACCCAATCCGCTCAATAATTTTTTCTTTTGTTTTTGCGATAGCGATGTGCAGCAGTCACGCCTCAGCGTGAGATCCGAAGCAGAGCAAGCGGGTTGGCTGGAGCCGAGTGAAGCGCCGGAATCCCGCAAAGCAGCTTTGCGGGATGAAGGCGGATCTGAACGAGCTGCGAAACGTAGCGCCTCCTGCTGACGGCAGGAGGATCGCCCTCATAAATATTTTATTGCTTACAAAAAGAAATATTGATTAGATTTCAGCTATTCGAAGAAACTAATTTTAGTTCGGCCATAATGTCGCTCCTCCAAAAATCTAGCATGGGTATCAAAGTCAATAATTTTATCGTGCTCAATGGCTAGCTGTCCTTGGGGAAGTAAGCCCGGGCCCTGGAAAATCATATCGGGTAAGTCTTTCACATGAGGCCAATCATAAGGCGGATCAGCGAAGATAAGAGCATATGGATTTGCGTGTACTTTAAGAAATTGTTCGACAGACATGCAGTAAATTTTCCAGGCATTACCCGCCTCGAATTGCGCATGTAATTCCTCAAGATTTGCATGCACAGATGTATTTTGATCCACGCTGTGCACCTCTGGCACGCCTCTAGATAAAAACTCCAAACTAATTAGCCCTGTACCTGAGAATAAATCTAGAGCTGTGGTATACGCCCAGTCATACTCATGGTGCCACCTGTTGAACAAAGATTCACGAACGCGGTCCGTGGTGGGTCGTGTCGGCAATTTAGAGATATTGGGATTAACCTTTCGGCCCTTCCACTTACCAGCTATGATGCGCATTTCCAGAGTAGTTTTAAGTCGAACTGAAAAGAATCATCCGATGTTTCAAAAAGTTCCTGCTTAAGTGCTATCTGCTCAGAAAAAAGCTCAACGATGGTTTCATCATCAGATCTTGGACCTACCAGGTGCACCTCACATGAATCTGTAGAAACTGAAAATTGCTTCAAGCTAAAAAGAAAATGATAAAGCAGATCCTCCGCGGTTCTAAAGGGAATGACAGCATGATTCATAAGCTTATTAGCATGAAAAAGACTAAGTGCTGAATGCTGCGTACCAATATATAGTAAGGCAGTGCTTTCAGAACGGGGCGGTGCCATCGGACCAAACCACTCCTGACCAAAAATGGAAAGAAAAGGAACCTCAAAAATTGTCACCTCACTAGCGTCTGAATTATTAGCCGAAGTATATTTAGCGTAAGCAAGAACTTCATTGTTTTGATTGGGTAGATGAAAAAAACGCAATTGGGATCCCCATTTCTCAACAAATTTTTTGCGATCTGACCGGGAAATTATTTGCGCTCGCTTCAGAGGGAAACAGGTAAAATGCGTTCCAATATCTAACTTTGAGTCTGCATAGAGCTCGGAGCACCAATTTGCATAATCGTCTTGATTGTTCAGCTTTACATTCGTTGATATTAGTCTATGACCGCCGGGGACGCGGACCTCTGCCTGTATTTGATCCGTTGTGACAGACGTCAACAATATATTCACAATCGTACTTCTTTACTCCCAGTTTCCTGATACGGAGGGTTTGTTCATATCACCGAACTTCAACATGGTAGAAGGGTCGTACCGCTTATCGTATTTAGAAAAACGAGGATCTCCATATTTACCCATGAATTTTTCTCGTTTAACACCCACCTGGACAACAGCTGTTTTGGTTTGTTGATATTGGATGGTATCAGCCTGAATATCGAATGTAACGCCTTCTGCGTATGGGACATACTTGAGAGAATCCAAATTCCACCCCAATTTCTGTATGGTATCGTAGGCAGGAGTGTAAATTGTATCTAACTCAAATTCTGCGTCCGGATCGTCTGGATTTCCTGATACTTTTACTTCGTAAAAATCACCCGTTCTAAGCACTTGAGCCAATGTATCAAAGTCATCAGCAAACATTCCGGTAACATCCTTGTAGAATTGTTGAGCGGTACGTACTTTTTTTAATTTATTCACGACAGCTTTCTCGCGCTTTGCTTTCTCATCTCCAAACGAAATAGGTTCGCGGATACTCGAATACAATAAATAGGCAAGGAAACCAATGAGTATCAGAATGAAAATATTGGCAACGATTCTCATAAATCAGGCTTTATTAAGTAGGTTTGCACAATAATACGGATTTTCTGAAATTATATATGAAATTAGGGTGAATTTAAATGTGAAAAAGAAAACAAGCCAGTATCCAAATTGCATTTTAGCTATAGAATCTTCTTGTGATGATACCTCAGCAGCTGTCATAAGAGGCGGAAAACTACTTTCCAATGTAATTCATATTCAGGAAGTCCATAAAAACTATGGCGGCGTCGTTCCTGAGCTAGCCTCTCGCGCTCATCAATCTGCTATAATACCAGTTATTGAAGCAGCCTTGAATCAGGCAAATTGCAATAAAGGCGACATTGAAGCGATTGCTATAACTCGGGGTCCTGGTCTCATGGGGTCTCTCCTAGTCGGTGCCTCGGTCACCAAGGGTCTCGCCATAGCGTGGGATATTCCGATTATTGAAGTCCATCACATGGAAGCGCACATACTAGCTCATTTTATAGATGATCCAAAACCTAGCTTTCCTTTTCTGTGCTTAACGGTTTCCGGGGGACATACTCAACTAGTCAAAGTTAGTAGCGCACGGAGTTTTGATATTCTTGGTAAAACACTTGACGATGCTGCAGGCGAAGCATTTGACAAAACAGGTAAGATGCTCGGACTCCCTTACCCCGCAGGCCCCGAAATTGATCGTTTGGCTCAAGGTGGTCAAGCATTGTATGATTTCCCCATTCCCAAAGTGCCAGGTCTAGACTTCAGTTTTAGCGGTTTAAAAACAGCTATTCTTTACTTTTTAAGAGATCAAAAGAAAAAGGACCCGAATTTCATTTCCGAGCATTTGGCCGACATTTGTGCATCGGTTCAAAAAACCATCATACAAATACTCGTTGAGCGATTAATGGCTGCTGCTCATGAATCGGGCTCAACATCTATTGCTTTGGCAGGGGGCGTAGCCGCGAATTCAGGCCTGCGGAAGGCGGTAGAAAAGTGTGCTCGAGAAAACAACTGGAGCGTTTATATTCCTCAACTTCAATACTGCACAGATAATGCGGGGATGATAGCAATGGCCGCCTGGTACCGAAGGCTACAGGAAGACTTTATTGATTTGGGATTTACACCTTCCCCGCGCATGGCTATGAAACATCATTAAATTGATTCATCAGGCGCTCTTTAAGTTTCGTAAATTCTTCGTCGTTGATTACACCCTGTGCTTTTAACTCAGTCAACTGGGTTAAGCGCTTCACAATATCATTTTCAGATAATGGCTCATCCTTTTGGGCATCAGCCTCTGCATTTGGCTTTTTGTTGGTTTTCATTTTTTTTGCCATTTCCTTGCCCTTCTCAAATTTCTCCCGGTAAATTTTTCGCAAACGCTCCGGATCAAAATCCAAAAAGGTTCCACCTGTTTGAAAATGCTTCTTAAAAACCTCTCCAACAGCATAAGTCGAGGCTCCACTGAGCGCTGCCATAGTTAGGCCTCCAACCAAGGTTCCTATACCTGGAAAAAACTTGACGGCGTTTGCACTTAAACGTGCAACACCTGATCCGGCCAAAGAGGTAATGAGCGCTTTGCCTTGCGATTCTTTAAACTCTACATCATAAATACGGGAAAGACTTCGTACCATATCCATTTGAATCGCTGTTACCGCAAGCATATCAGCTATGGGAACCGGAATAAAACCTGCACTCATTGACCAAACCATATGATTTTTAATCATGGCATCTGCTCGAATTTTCTTTTCTATTTCACCCATATTTTTATAATTTTTTCTTGTCCAAAATTTATCGACGACCTTGTCTGTAGCAATATTAAAAGCTAAAGCACCAATTGCGTTAATCAACATATGTTTTAATTTTTTCTCCCGTACCATGCGTTTTAAACTCCGGCGCATAGAACGACTCCATTCGCGTAAATCCTGCAGCACAGGTTCCGGCGTGAACAACCCGTTCTTTAAATTCAAAAACATGATCTCCTTCCGGAAGTTGATCTATAAAGAAATGAGTTCCTTCATCTTTCACTGCACGGTAGGTTGACAATCCTTCCATATTCTCATAACCACTTTTTTGCACCATAGGTTCCAAATTGGACGGGCGAAACTGTTCGATATGTACAAAGTCCATGGTGCGATCGACGGATGCCAGCACTCGTGCTACTAAAACATCTCCCTTTTTCAGCCGTGTATCAGGAACGATAGGTTCGAGTACTAAACCTTCCGACCCCTTCTTCTCAAGATAATAGACAGTACGAACTTTCATGTTCTCGTCCCCTTGCGCCGAAATAGCATTGAGTGGGCTAGAGTATTGAATCTGCACACTACCCCAGATGGGAAAAGGATTGGGATTGTTTAATTCCAGTTTGTCTACTGGGGATTCAATTGTTCCATCAGGAAATGCACTTCGCTCCCAATGAATAAATGCCTGGCCTATTTCTAGATTGGGTTGGGGCTGATTACCAATCGCTTTCCATTTTACTTCTCGTGGTTTCTGCCACAACTGGTTTTGCCCTGAAAGTAATAATGCATGAATGGCTGCAGCTGTGGTTTTGCTATTGCCCCATTGCTGCACCTGCTTTTCCTTTATCAGATAAGTCTTAGCGGCTTGACTCATTTCAGTGGCCCCCACTCTCTCACATACTTCAATGATTAAAGCCTGCGCTTCAAGTTGACTATGAAAATAATCGAATCGCCCTCCAGTGGACCAACTCCAACCCAAATTAGTGTTCTTACGGGCTCTTTCCCTCCAGGATTTCATCAATTCTTCAAGCTGAGCAGTTCGTCCTTGTCTCTCCCAGGCTAAAGCCAGTAGGGCTTGCTGGGCCATAGTCAATGTAGACACGTTCTCATGTAAATAACGCTCTATCTGTGGTTTGAAGGTGGACCAGTTTTCCCAGGGCGCAAAAGATTTATTATCATATACATGCTCTCCCAGATAATACATATACACCAGGGTCTGCTTTGATAAAGTCTTCAAATATGTTTTCTTGTTTCTCGTATAATACTCCTCAAAGTATTTAAAGCAATACTGCAATGATCTATTAACCATTGGTTGTATCTCATCATCTGAAACGAGGTCTAACTCATACATGCGAAGCAATTCTTTAGCAAGATATTGAGTGACATAAATACTGGATCGCCCTCCCGGCATCCAGGGAAAGCCTCCATCACTATTTTGTCTCTGCTTCAGGTCTCTAAGGATTTCTCGGCGCTCAAGCATTTGCCGATTATCGTCCAACAAGGCAGCTATTTGCTCCATTTGCTGCGTCTCTCCAAGAGCCGATTGAACCCATGGTGTTTGGGCTAGATCTGTATTTTTCCACTCCTGAGATTGACTTAGTGGGCTCTCCCCCATTCCCGCTTGTGCAAAAGCATTTAATTGAGGGCCTATTTGAGGAATAGATTTGGCTACTTTTCTCGCTAAACTATTGGCAAATAATCGATTAACCTGTGCTGTAGCAGAGGCATTCCTGGGTTTTGAAAGGTAAGGTAAGGCCTGAATGGCTTGCCAAACCGGCTGCAAGTTCACATCCAATTTATACTTCATAATCCGCTGGCCGGATTCTACATTTATAGGTATTGATTCACTGGAGACGTCCCAGCTACCGGAATTGTTAGCTTCAAGCTCAAATGGCTGTGTGCGAAATAGCTGGACACGATCCGTCAAAACAGGTATTAGCTTAGATTCTCCATCACTACCCTTTTCAGAGTTGACTTTCGTGATGATTTGGAGCGCTGGTGCAAAACTGGGTTCTGGCACTATTATTTTCCAGCGGATTGCCTTAGGCGTACCTGCTTCAACCTTTGTTGACCGGGAGGTAGAGCCTTGAATAATTTCATCAGTAACTTCCATTCCGCTAATTCCATTTCTAATTTCTATGCTAAGCTCCGCATCCGCGAGATCTATTTCGCTTTCAACACGGGCTGTTAATTCAATAGTATCGCCTGCTCGCAATACCCTGGGCAAAAAGGAGCGGATGCTTACCTCTTGTTTAGATACCACAGAAGTAGAGAAAACACCTGAAGACAAATGCTCATCGTGTGCAAAGAGCAGAAGTTTCCATTTTGTTAAAGCCTCATTCATTTCAAAATCCACTTCGTACTGTCCATCTTCATTCTTTTGGATATTGGGTATAAAGAAGACGGTTTCCTTTAAGTTTTCCCTAATTGGACCCTGACTTTCCCGGGTGGCCTCCTGGTCCTCAAACTGATCTCCGGAAGTTCGACTTTCCATAGTCACAGGAGGCTCTTCACCCAGAGACTTCCTCACAATTGGGACCTCATAATCCATATGGGCTACGTCACTCATCATTCTGACCACAACTTGGGTTTCTAGAATGAAGGAAGGCCATTCAAGAGGTCGGGTATAGATCGATCTTGGATAATTAAAAAAGTCGAGCGTCCGCAAACTACGCGAACTAAATTGATAAGCACTAAACCGCATGGATGCGGTCTGATAGGCCAAGGGAAGTCTTGACCAATTGTGACTTTGGATGGCATCCAGAGACTGGTCATACATAGTTCCTACCAACTGTATGGGCCCGGAGTGTTTAATATCAAATCGATAAACCTCTTTTTCTCCCGGACGGCTTATTGAGTCTATTTGAAGCTTTTTGATTTCTATTTCCTTCTCCGGACGGCGCAATTGGATGTTGACTTCATCTGAATACACCCGGTTGTGTAAAACTGAAAAACTAATAGCTTTAATAGAGCCGATCGGAAGCGCAGCAGTTTTTATGGATAGCTCTCCGCCAGACTGTGAATAGATCGGTGATCCCCCTTGTTGATAGGCCACCCAAGTTCGTGCTTCTGCAGCGGGTTTGATAATTTCAAGTGTAACTGTGTCTCCGGCCACAAAATTTTGAGGTGATTTTCGCCAAAATAGTTTGGGTTCGGAAAGCGATGTGGTTTGAGTTGACGGATAATGATCAAACTGTTTTTCCACCAGTTGCTTACCCTGTAAATCAAATGCTCGAAGTGTAAATCGTCCGGCGGAAAGATCGGCAAATAGTTCTCTAGGCGGAGTAGTACTGCCATCTATCGTTACCTTCCCTTCTCTTACCATCTCTTCATCCCCATCTGAATGCAATTTATCGTCGCTTAAATAAGACAAATGAGGCCAGTTGGATATAAAAGTTTGACGACTCATTAAAATCGTGTCGGGCATGGGCCAATATCGGCTGGCTTTTTTTGAACTGGCTGCAGGGAGTTCATATAAGACCCATCGGATTTCTGCTTTTACTGGCTCTCCCATGGCATTGCGTAATGTCCAATCTTTGGACGGAAGTGATTCACCCCAAACCTGACCAGAAAGAGGTAAGCCTAAGGTGAAAGGACTCATACTCAAGGTAATATTTTCGCTTATTTCCTGTGTTTCTCCCGATTCATCTATTACAGTGGCGCTAATTTCGTATCTCGATGCTATCCCTGTTTTTTGTATCGGGTCAGTAGCGAATTGAACCGAAGCCCTTCCTCCTTGCTCAAGTTTTAAGTGTGCTTCGTGGACAAGTTTTTTTTGCTCACGTCTGTTTGGCCAAATCGCATAACGCCAAATAGGGGTATAGGTTCGATAAACGGTGAGATGAACATCGGCATCAGTAAGCGGAAACCCGTTGAAGGTCTCTGCTATAAGCTCAAGTGCAATTGAGTCACCTGCCACATACTGCACCCCCTGTGGCCATTTTGTTTCCACCGTGAAACTCGGTCGCCTGTATTCTGCAACTTCAACAGTCTTAGAGCCAAAAGGCGTCCGAATGCTGTAAGTTCCAGGCATCGCCCCCTGAGGTAGTCTAAAATCTAAGGTAAACGAGCCTAGTTTATCAGATTGAAGATTTATCTTTTGTATGACCTCATTATTTGGATCTCGCAAACTGACTTCTAATCCAAGGCCTTCCATAATTTGCTCCTTACCCATATCTGAGCGTTGAAAAACAATACCTTTTAACCTTAGGGTTTGGCCAGGACGGTAAATAGACCGATCAGTAAGTATTTTCACTTCAGTACGCAAGCGGCCTGGGCTTGGCCTGCCTGATGTATGGATGCGAATATCCGGGAACCATTGGCGATCTCCTTTTGTCGCGCGAACTAAGCGTGCACTTTCATCGAAAGCCACCTTTGTGCGTCCCTGATCATCTGTTTTGAGACGAAAGGTATCTTGATTTTCTGCACGCCAATCCACTTCCTCAAACTCCAATAGGACGTCAGCCAAACCTTTTCCGGTCTTACGATCGAGAATGAATAACTCGTTATCCAATCGTACTACTGCCAAATCACTTACTTGAAATTCCTGCCAAAAAGAAGCATTTTCAGCTCCCAATAATACCACGTAAAGTCCAGTTGGAAAACCCTCTATTCCAAACTCGGCTGTGCTCATGGTGTAATTGGGGTTATTAGGCAAACTAAGCTTTCCTTGTTTCTGTAGAGATTGCTTTTTAATCTGACGCATGAACTCTTCTCTATTCCTGCGGTTCAGCGTTTCCATTACCTGTTTTGAAACCCTAAATACTTGATAATGCAATTTTTCTACATTTCGATAGGTGCAAGAAACCAAAAGGGCTTGCTCAGGGAGCAAGACCGACTCAATCTGTGCACTTAAATGAGGGCGAAAAATTCCGAGCTTAAATTGTTTCGCATACTCTCCCCAAATATCAGTGCGCTCATCCAGCTTATACTGTTGAATAACCTTCAGAGACTTTTGATATCCCGAAAAACCCTGATCATCAAGCTCTCCGCCTTTATTATAATAATATTCAGCCAATTCTGTGGCTAAACGAGCCTCAATAGATTCCTGGCTAAATGAGCCTAGAAAGCTTTCTACAACATCCTTCCAACGGGCTTCCCTCTCGGGCTGCCAGCCATGTGAACGGATGAATTGGTAACGCATGAGATCAATATCCAGCAAAACCTTCGAATCTTCAACTTCAGACAAAGCCAACTGGAATATTTGGGCAATACGGCCGGCAGATTCATCTCGATAACCAAAATCATGATCCAAAAAGACCTCTCGGTCCGCCCACCACATGGAATCTCGAAAGACGGGGTGATCCGAAAAGGGAATGGATTGCAATAAGGAGCCCGACAGTTTTTCAGAAAGCGAATGGGCCACCACAGTGAATAAATGAGGACGAAATTGTATCGCGGTAGAGTCCTCTATTTCCTTCAATATTGAGCCCCAGTCTTTCACGGAAGCCTCTTTCAATCGAGGGTGAAAGGCTTGATCTGCTGAATGAAATATTGCTTCCAAAAAATGGTTTCTCGTCCATGTTTCTAGCGGATCATCCAGCGAAGAAGAAGCCAGGGACGTTCTCTCCTCGACCTTGTATTGTTTTTGCTGATAATAGGAAATCAAAGCTGTAACCCGCGCAAATTCCAGCAAGTGATGACTGATCGTTTGAGCTGGCACCTCTTTGTCCAACAAAAATTTAACAGGAGACTCATCGGGAATTTCATTTCTTCCCGCGCGCCTCAACAGCAAATTATATCTGTGAAAAATAGCCGCCATGCGATCTGACTCACTACCCAGAGAAATCGCTGCTTGTTCAATTTCTACCAACTGTTTTTCAGCAGATTCGGGATACCCCAGAATATCCATAGAGTCATAAACCTGCCAGAGGCTATCAATTGAGGGGCCGGAATAATTGCGATCTTTAGACATATCTACTGATTTACACGTACTAAAAAATAATCCTAAAACCCCTAGCGCCAAGACAGCAAATCCCTTTACATTCATTTTTTTACAATTTTCTCTAAAATACCAATATATATTTTTGCGCCGAGCATATACATTCAGGTGGATTTAACAAAACCTTATGCTTGCCAACATGTATTTAAGAAGCCTCATCCCATCTTCCTTTTATATCCACCTCCTGCATTAGTGATTGTCCACTCTTTATATGAGACACTAAATGTCGGGCAAAATAGGGAGCCAAAGAAGCCCCTTTTGTACCTAAGCCATTAAATACATATATATCCCGGTCGACACGACCGAGCAAAGGTTTTCGATCTCGAACGGTGGGCTTAATAGCTGCAAAATTCTCCATAACCGGCGGTCTCTGGCCGCTATACATTTCGATGAATGCAGCCATAATACGCTCTTGCCCTTCGTCAGTGGGTAAATCGTCCTCATAATTCCAGAAATTCGCTGCACCCAGCCACCATTCCCCATTTTCCCAGGGTACAGAAAAAATACGGCGCTTTATTACCGCCGGTAAAACTTCTAGCTTCTTAATGACCATGGCTTCTCCCTTCGACAAATTAAATGGCAGCCCCTTGAGCCAGGGGTTGTGAATGGCTGCTGCTCCCTCACAAAATATTATCTTTTGGCAACGTACACCCTTGTAAATCCAAGTATCTCCTTCCCGAATAAGTTGACTGTGCTGCCAGGATTCAGGTATCAATCTATTTGAATTCGTCAAATAAGCGCGGTAGTCGTTTAACATGCGACTGATTCGCAGTTGATGTCCCTTTAAAATTGAAATGTAGGGCACCGATCTCCGCAGCTCGGAAGGTATCTGATCTTCTTCAGCATCTCCTCCCACATATTCTGAATAAGCTGGCAAGGAAGATCGATAATCCCACTCATTCTCAGCCCTGCGATCAGGAAGAGCCCTAAAAATGGGCCGCTCATAAAAAAACCGAGTACCCAATGCCGATTCAAGTCCTCTATAAAAACGCACCGCTTCAGTCAGCAAATCATCAAATAGCCAACTTTTTACATATTTCCGCCCAGTTAATGGGTTCAGAATACCACTGGAAATCGAGGAACACGATACGCCTCCTGGATCCCATACGCAGGTCTTATAGCCTGCATTCTCTAAATACGCATGCAGTACAGTCCCAGCCAGACCCTGCCCGACAATCCCTACATCCCAGCATTCATTTTTCATAGATTATGAAGATACGGAATTTCATCTCAATAAGGTATTGGTTTATAATTTTTTGGGCGTACCCCAGCATGCTTAGCGTCTGATGGGAATCTGCCAGTCTATGAGAAAAAAAACGGCAAGTTGTTCAAGCGATATCCCAAAAATGCTGGGGCGGGCTATCCGCTCATAGTCAGGTGCTCATGCGGCGGCATCCCTGGGGCTGCGTGGGGCTTCCTGTGGTCGCCTACTCGCTTCAGGCCTGCTCGCCGCATGAGCACCTGACTGCCGCTTCTATCCCTTACGCAGACACTACTTTCCCAAAAGATATTCATAAAAAAGTATAATTCAAAAATACCACCAAAAGAAGTCGGAAAAGCTAAAGTAGGTCACTTTATATGTAAGATCAACTATTTATAGGAACTACGTACGGTAATTAACTCTTACCTATAGCGCTCAAAATACATGGTAATTTGGTCATCGAGAAACACAGAACCATTGCCAGTAGAATAGACATCAATATGTAAAGTTGCTAAATCTTCAGTGAATTCTATGTACCAATCAAACTTTATCCCATAGTAAACACCATCAATTGGCCTGAGATATTCCTGTGGACTATAATTTGCAGGTGATAAATCTGAACTACCCCGCATTGGAAAGTCATCATTTGAAGGGCTATTATTTTCAAAAACTAAAGCAATATGAGGTAAAGGATACTTATCATAATCGAATGTATCTGACCTAGATGCAAACCATTCTACTATGAACTCTTCAGGATACCGCTTCGACAATGAACTTGTAGATCTTGAATATATGGATGAACTATCAGGCATTTTCAATATATCCATTGGTTTAAAATAATCTATATTCCCCTCATGGCCTACACGTACATAAAAAGAAGCATTCAAGTCGTTACAAAGTCGATCATTATGTAAAAAGGGGGTGAAAAAATTTTCATCAGGACAAAGGCATTGACCATCATTGCAATCCATGTACGGATTTGTATCACAGTATGAATTGCAACGCAAATCATCCATTTTAGAAATATCGTCTTTACACGAAAAGAAAATAAGGCCAATGCATAAGATTACCGAGAAGTTATTTAAAATTGACATATACTTCGTTTGTTGGTTGATTTTTAGAAACAAAAAACTTCGATGTAATGAATGATCCGTCGGTTACATGTGCAACAATAAAAAACATCCCTGAGTATTCTGGCTTGTTAATCATAATTGCATTCTCATTAATGTTGATATAGTAATTCGATTCATCCACAAGCCTTCCATTTACATCAAATAGTTGGTAATAATCTATAGTTCGACCATTTAATTCGTTAGTAGAATCAAAAATCCCCCTTGCCGCAGACTCATCGGTCGGAGTAGGACAATTAAAATAAGAAACGGCAGAACCTAAATCATTTCCATCATATTGATGCCCTAAAGTAAAAAGGAATGCATCCACTGAGTTAAATAAGGCAAAATAGTTCACAGGGGCTTCCCTCATACTTGCCAGGCTCCATGTACTAAAACCATCTGAACAACAATATTCAGAAGGAGCATCAGCAACACCTCCATTAATGCCTGCTGCTAGCCTGTAATTACTCTCAATTCGCGAATTTGACTTCCAAGCAAGGGCACCTCCTGTTTCTGTTAATCCCGATGATACTAACATTAATTCAGTAAGCGAATTTGGTTTAATTTGAAAAGTTCCTGTATTATTATTTAATAAAGTAAATGGAAGGTCCTTATTCTCAGCTCCGTCCTTTTCAACATAATCGTTCGTTATGATATTTTCAATTAATTCTGCAGTTGACTCAATTAAATCTAAAACACCGGTTGAATCACCAGCTGCTACTCTTACAATAGTTCCTGCAAACTCTAGTACAGTTAAAAACCACTCATCAGAGTAGGTGGTGCTTTCTTCAGAAGCTACTCCAGCTCTATTAACTTCAAGAACTTCAAAGCGACCATTATCATCCTTTAAAATTAATGCCGCATACTCTTCAGCTCTTGCACGAGAGGCCTTGTTTGTTCCACAAAACCAAGAAGCCCATCTTAATTGTGTAACCGCTTGTAATCTCGTATCATACTTCACTGAGTAATTTACTTGCTTTTCACATAAATCATCGGAGTCATCACACCACTCTCCGTAAGGTCCCGAAGAGAAAGACCAATTAAAAAGTAATGATGTAATGGTAGGTGAAGTTAATTCATCTCCTGTTCCCAAAATAGAGTATTTGCTTCCGGTACAAACCCCAGTACTATAATTATTAATATATCTTGCTGGACCAATATGAGCCATTGAATGAATAGTTCCCCATTTACTGAATACAGTTTCTTCGTTATTCTTTAATACATATGGAAAGTTGTATCTTACAAAACTGGATCCATAAAATTCCGGATCGCCATTTGTAAATGGCTCTTTCAATGGTTTTCCTTTGATTAGCTTGCAATAACATGGTAGAAGCCTATCATGGTTCACAGGCAAAGTATCAAGAATCCCCCCCGTAGATATGCTCCCACTTGAAAAAGCAGAATCATCAAAAAAGTATTTTTGCACAAAACTGAGTTTTTCTTCGAAAAGAACAGATGAGTCATTTTCCAATAGATCATAGAAGTTCAAATATCCATCGATATCACCCAAAGTATAAAATAATTTATTTGAAACCGGTACAGACGATGAATTACTTTTTGAAGAACTTACATCAGCAAGCAATAATGTATCTCCACAGTCATTTTGCGCCCAAAGTTGAAAAACTTCATTTAAGCCTGCTTGATTTACGGTTAATAAAAGCTCAGGATCTTCGCTTTCCAAGAAGCTAAGGGTGTCAACAGCAAAACTTAAGTTTGGATTATTACTAGAGCTAATAAAAAAACTCATCTCATATTCGGGTATTTCTGTGCGAAAATACACCTGAGCAAATTGATCATATCGCACAGTAAAACTGGCTTTGGCGTGAACTCCATCACAAACATCGAAAGTATCAAGAGGCAAAAGTGGATCTATCGTCAGAGAATCGAATTGCGCAGATCCATAATTATGAGAAAAAAGAAACAAAGCAACGAAGTAGCTACTAATTAAGGTAGTGCTTTGAAATGCTTTGAAGTGCTTTGAAGATCAATCATAGTTCTGAAATTAAAAGTCAATAATAAATTAAATATATTGAAGATTTGTTTAAAATCCAAATTTATGAGTATTTTTTTCTTACCAAGGATACTTAAGTATTGCAAATCACCATTTTTTTATCAAAACATTTAATAGTGGTTAATAATTATCTGTCAGAGTATTTCAACAGATACCAAATAGACATCGCGTAATGTCACTCTGCATTAATAACTTACAAACATGAAACCATACTTATAGAAAAATTAAGAAGTTCTAGCCTTTACAAATTACCTTATTGAATTTAGGGCTAAAGTGTCAAAAACATACAATCCAAATTATGCTTCGCTTCACAATATCATACTCAAGGAGGACCATAATGGATGCTGGGTATAAAGTCAGCATTTTTTGACTTTAAAACACAGGTGTTTTGCGCTGCTACATAAATAAAATTATGTCACTTTCGCTAAAACATATCCTGAATAAGAAATAGCAAATGAAACACTTACTCCCACTTATTTTACAAATTATTTCTTAAATTTGGAGATCAAAATAAGTTACTATGTCAGATCAACATACACAAGCTGAGAAAAAGGAATCTACAGGTAAGTATTGGCTACTATTTTTAGTGAGCACAGCTATTCTTATTTTTATGATGATTTTTGTAAATGAATGGTTTTGGGTAGTCCTCCCCTTTTCGCTGACCAGTTTAGTGAAAGGCCTTCGAGTTATTTAATCTTTTGCTCGATAATTTTAGGGTCATCCGATTCTAATGACCAATCTTTTACTTTTTCGAGATCGCTTTGGCACTATTCTCCGTGGCCATTGACCACTTCTTTTATTTGATTCGCAGATATCACGCCACTCTGACGCCATAAGGCTTTGCCTTTTTGAAATAGCATCAGAGTTGGTACACCACGTACCTGATACTTTTGGGCCAAGCCTTGATTTTTATCAACATCTATTTTTACGATCCGGACCTCATCTCCTAACTCATCTTTAGCCTCTTTTAAAATCGGAGTCATCATTTTACAAGGACCACACCAAGTCGCATGAAAATCGACCAAAACCTTTTTACGTCCATTTATTAAATCGTTAAAACTCAATTTTTTTGCGGTCTTCATATCTTATGTTTTTTTCTTTACGACAAAGGTAATTAAGCCTTACATCCCCTACAGTGACATTTCACACATAAGTTCCTACCTTTTCCTTTCAAAATACCGGCTTCTTTTGCAACAGCGTTGCAGTTAAATTTGTACCTTTGATGCCAGGCTCAAAAGCACCGGCCATGATAGAAATATTTATTGCAAGTTTTAGTTTAGCCGTTGTCCATGCGCTGATTCCCAACCATTGGATTCCATTAGTTACAATAGCCAAGGCTGAATCCTGGACACTTCGAGAGTCTCTAGGAGTGACCGCACTTACGGGTCTAGCTCACAGTTCCGGAACCATAGCAATCGGCCTGGCACTGGGTTTTGTTGGTATTCAGATTTCTAATCAATTTGAACTATTTACAGAATTAGTAGCCCCTCTCATTCTTGTCATTATGGGTATCTTTTATATCTGGTTTTCAAAAGGACATACTCACGACCATCTTTCTTCCGAAGTTGAAGACAAAAAAAGCAAAATCGCCATAATTTTTGCGCTTACCCTATCTATGTTTTTGAGTCCCTGCCTAGAGATGGAAACCTACTTTCTTGTAGCGGCTAAAGAAGGCTGGCCAGGCTTAGCCTTAGTATCTGTAGTGTTTCTTCTAGCGACTACCTCAGTAATGCTAATACTTGTTTATTTGGGCTTTCAATCTCTGAAAAATATGCACTGGGAGTTTTTGGAACGATATGAAAAGAAAATCACCGGAATTATACTGATCATTATTGGTATACTTACCTTAGTATTGCAATACAACCACTGGCACTTTCATTAATATGTTCGTACCATATATTAAACAACGACTTCATCGTGTCCTATTAGGGGCCTCAGCATTTGCTATAGCCTTAATTGCAGTTTGGTGGGGCGTTGATGGCTCGATCGCTTTTTATATCTATTTACTGAGTTACATCATCGCTGGCCATTTTGTTATCTTTAAAGCTTTGCAGCATATCATACGTGGCCAGGTTTTTGATGAATTTAGTCTTATGGCCATTGCTACTCTGGCTGCCTTTTTTATTGAAGAATACCCGGAAGCGATAACGGTCATGTTGCTGTATGAATTGGGTGAGTATTTCCAACATCAATCTGTTCATAGGGCTCGTGACCGAATTCGAAGTATGTTAGACCAGCGGCCCGAAGAGGCGCGCATCCTAAAACCAACAGGCGCTATTGTAGAGAATGCTGAAAACGTCAAGCTTGGTGATATCCTCATTCTTAACCGTGGAGAACGTTTGTCACATGATGGCGTTCTTATTTCATCTTCTTCAGCTATAAATACCGCGAAAATTACTGGTGAAAGCGAGATACGCACATTCCGATCTGGAGATGATCTATTATCTGGTTTTATCAACGAAGGCGCACCACTCAAAGTAAAGGTGACTAAAGAACTCAAAGACAGTACATTATCGCGATTGTTTACTTTGACACAAGAAGCACAAGCGCAAAAAGCACCGACAGAATTGTTTTTCCGCAAATTTGCTAAAGTTTACACCCCAGCGGTCGCTTTGCTCGCTGTATTAATCTTTGTCATCCCATATTTCTTTGTTGATCAGTACGAATATCAGGTTTGGTTGTACCGGGCGGCCGTCTTTCTCGTTATAAGTTGTCCTTGCGCCTTAGTACTTTCCATACCACTAACCTATTTTGCTGGTATTGGAGCAGCGAGTCGATCGCATATTCTTGTTAAAGGGGCACAGTTTCTTGATTTTATGACCCAGCTTCAATCTATTGGTTTTGACAAAACTGGAACACTTACGAAAGGGGAACCTTCACTTTCGCATATGAGCGAAAATTTATCCTCAGAAGATCCTCTAATGCCTATATTATTGACATTAAGTGGAGTCTCTCACCATCCCGCAAGCCGAGCTATTAATGACTATTTGAAACAAAAGAATATAGATAGCGCTGACGAAGAGCTTAGCCATATACTGGAAGAACCTGGAATGGGGATCGAAGCTCAACTATCCGACCACACCTATAGATTGGGGCGGCCGGAATGGGTTGACAAGTCATATGAAGCTACAGAACTACCATATACAGAGGTGGCTCTCAGTAAAGATCGTGCACACATTCTTTCCATTTTTTTATCGGACCCCATTAAGCCTGATGCCAGGGAGACTCTTTCCAAATTAAAAGATCAGAATATTTTTAGATTCCTACTATCAGGTGATCGAAAAACCGTAGTCGAGGAGGTCGGATCTAATCTTGGCCTTCATGAGGTTTTCGGAGAGCTACACCCGAAAGATAAACTCAACTATTTTGACAAACTAACTGCCGACCGCCACCCGGCTGCATTTGTCGGCGACGGGCTTAATGATAGCGCCGTTTTGGCCAAAGCAGAAGTGGGAATAGCCATGGGAAATACCGGTAGTGACCTTTCAATTGAGTCAGCAGATGTTATTCTCCCTGGAAGCCAGCTTTCGAAAATTCTAGACCTCATTCGGATATCAAAATATACCCGCTTCATCTTGTGGCAAAATATCGCATTGGTTTTTGCGGTTAAACTCGCCGTTCTTTTCCTTGGAGCATTAGGATACGCCTCACTTTGGGCAGCCATACTAGCTGACGTAGGTGTTTGTCTATTGGCCGTAGCTAATGCGAGTAGAGTGTTATATAAAAACCAATCAAGTGATTGAGTTGCGGTGCATCTTTGACAGAGGGTCTAAATGGAGCAGATAAAGTAATTTATAAAGAGCGAAATATTTAGATCTGTATTTCCCAGCTCGCATCTGTTGCTCTTGTTTTTGCATCCAGCGTTCAATCCAAAGCGTACTTAAAGCTCTCGGATAAAAAAGCTTACAACGCTCATACCATTTCCAAAGCGAGCTATACTTTCTCAATACATGGGGTGGCAGGCAAAAATGAATATGGGCTAAGTGCCTGACGGCCTGTTGAGTTTTTTCTAAAAATCTATAATTATCATCGAGACCCAGATGCAGGACAGGATTATCAATATGTTGAATAGCGATGTTTTTCTCTGCGAGCCGAATAGCAAATAAACTGTCCTCATGCCCGTAATGAGTCAAGCGCTCTTCGAAAGGATAGGACTCAAGTACATCCCGATGCACTAAAAAATTATTGGCATGAAAACTGCCAGCCGGATTCTTTATTCGCTGGTTCACTGGGAGCGCCTCCCGGTCAATGGCGTAACTGTAATGCAGTCTATGATTATCTTTTATCTCGCTGTTATATTTCGTTCCTCCATAAATCAGACCTGAATGAGAAGATGATCTGATATACTCGAGGTAATGCTCAAGAAAGTCTGGTCCGGCAGGCATGCTGTCTCCATCTAAAAACAGAAGCCATTCTGCTTGCGAGTATTTTAGAAAGGCATTCCGTGTTTTACTACGGCCGAGGTTGTTCTGCTGCTGAACATAAACAGCCTCAAACTCCTTTGCTGAGGATTCATTTTTCTCTCTAAGCACTAAATCTGGTGAAGCGTCATCGATAAGGTATACCTTAATAGTAGCATTGGAAATCTGCTTTTGCTGATTCCAAAGTACCACTAAAAGATCTCTAACCGATTCATCATAAATCGGTATGCATATATCTATTGCAATCGCCATCAGGAGCAAAGTACTAAGCCTGCGCTAAATAACCATTGAATTTTAAAAATTTTACGCTTGAAGGATGAAAACAGCTACCTGGTAGATTTTTTCGTTTTATGTACCTCTCCTGCTACAGAGTGAAAGATCTAAAGTGAAGAATATTTACTGCTGCTAAAGACCAACTAAAGCGGATCGAAATGCCGGATAAGGCGGTAATGAGAGAAAACCATTTTGTGAAGGGGTATGTGCTATCAAATACGCCCCTACCTCCCCCATATTAGGTTGGAACCTGCAAAAAAAATATGCTGGAATTAAACCTTACTTATTCTAAATCATCAAATAACTAAAATCAACTAGTTTGTTAAAAGTCATACCTTAAAATAAAATTCGTATCTTAAAATAAAAAACCATGTCAACCTCTTGTGCTGTCGTCGATTTGGCGCCTTACATGCCCCGCCCGGAAAAACCGTGGACACGTGAGCGCTTGTTACACTTGTTTGAACGTGCAGAATTTGGTCTTCCGCCGGATCAAATGGAATCTTTACTGCAAATGAGCCCGGCGAATATAGTATCTAACCTTATTTCAGAAGCGCAGGCAACGCCCCTTCCTCCGGAGCCTCCTTGGGCAAATTGGACTATATCGGACTACTCGAACCCTCAAACTCAAATTGGAGAACAGTATATTGAATGGCAAACGCAATGGATTGCTGACATGATGTCAAACGGTATGCGTGAGCGCATGGCACTAATGTGGCACAATCATTTTGTCACGCAAATCTCAGCTTATAACTGCCCGAGCTATATGTACCGCTACCACAAGTTGCTTCAAGAACATGCGTTAGGAAATTTTAAGACGCTAACGATGGAAATGGGCAAAACGCCTGCCATGCTCATCTATCTCAATGGCGTTCAGAATACCCGCTTTGCACCCAATGAAAATTATGCGCGCGAACTTTTTGAGCTTTTCACGCTGGGTCGGGATATTGGCTACACACAACAAGACATCACGGAGGCGGCGCGAGCGCTGACGGGATGGAATGGATTTACAGAAGCTTGTGCGCCCATAGGATATCTCCCTAATTTCCATGACAATGGAAGTAAGACCATATTCGGAGTTACCGATAATTTCGATTATGATGGCCTTCACGATTTACTCTTCACCGAGCGCGCGCAAGAGGTTGCTCAGCATGCATGTCGAACGATCTACCGAACTTTTATACATAGCGATGTAGAGGAAACAGCCATTGAAGCAATGGCTACGGTTATGATTGATAATGACTTTGAGATTGCTCCTGTGGTAGAATTTCTACTAACATCCGAGTTCTTTTTCGATTTGGAACAAATCGGTACTCAGATCACAAGTCCAATTGACACACTGATTCGTCACTCGACGAAATTGGGAATAGATTTGCCTCAACAGCAACGGTTAATTTTAGGAATAGCTGCCGGAGAGTTGGATCAATCACTCTTTGATCCACCCAACGTTGCAGGCTGGCCTGGAGACCGGGACTGGATTAACACCTCCTTGTTGACCTTACGATGGGATTTCTTAGATCGATTTACGGAATTGCTCTATTTCAATGATAGAGATGCCTTGGGCGATTGGGTCCGATTCATCGCAACCCATCCCACCAATGTAGAACAAGTATCTCGGGATTTAGTCAATTTTCTATTGCCTTGGGGATTGGGCAGAATGGAGGATTATGATGCTGCGCTAGATGTCTTCAAAGGAGATATTCCTCAGAATTACTTCGATAACGGTGAGTGGTCTGTCGATTGGGATACGGTGCCAGATCAGGCCGCCATTCTCATCCAGCACCTCACACACCAACCAGAATTTCAACTTAAGTAACCATGACGAAAAAAAATAAAAACCTCCGACACAAAGAAGGGCTGAGTACTCAAAACCCGGAAGCGCACCAGAAAGATCACATGAGTTGGTCCCGTAGAAATTTTATGCAAGCTATGGGACTCACCACCTCTGTCGGCTTGACTTTAGGACAGTGGCCATTACAAGCCTTCACTTCAAGGGTTGCCGATTATGTTGGTGAAACGGACAGGGTCCTTGTTTTGGTAAGGCTCATAGGAGGAAACGACGGCCTCAACACCGTTGTCCCTTTATTTGACTATGGAAAATATGCAAGTTGGAGGCCCGGCATAGCACATGCCGAGCAATCACTTTACACTTTACCCTCAGGTTTAGCACTGCCACCCAATGCGGATGGGCTTCACTCCCTTTGGGAATCAGATAAGCTGAAAATCATTCAAGGCGTTGGATATCCGGAACAAAACTTATCCCATTTTCGATCTTCTGATATATGGGCAACCGCTTCAGATGCTTCAGATGAAATTGATTTAGGATGGCTTGGCCGGCTATTGATGGTCGATAATCCAAATATTGAGATGGAACCACCAGAGCAGCCCCCAGCCATCCAAATAGGTAATTCAAATAGCTTTACCTTCCATAGCGGTGACAATAATTCTTTAGCTTTTTCTGTAAGCAATACTGAACAGCTGTTTCAATTAGCTGAAAATGGGCAGTTTTATCCCACTGAGTTTCTAGGTGACTGTTTACACGACCAACAGGAAAAATACTTGCGAGATGTTACAAACTCCACTTTCCGTTATGCCGATGTGATCCAACAAGCCTATGAGGGTAGTGCAAATGCACTGGAATATACGAATTCAGGTCTGGCTGAGCAATTAGCCATAGTGGCTCGTTTAATAAAAGGGGGCTTACAAACCTCATTTTATATGGTCACTCTAAATGGGTTTGATACCCATGCCGGGCAGAAACAAAATCACGACCGTCTTATTCGACAATTAGGAGCCAATATGGACGAGTTTTATCAGGACTTGGCAGCTAGTTCAGACGATCACCGAGTTTTGGGTATGTCCATTTCCGAATTTGGCCGGCGGCCCCAACAAAATGCATCGCAGGGTACAGATCACGGAGCAGCAGCGCCATTATTTTTATTTGGGCCAGCCGTCAGCGGGTCTGGTATTGTAGGCGATCACCCCGATCTTGACGATCTTGATGACGCAGAGAATTTGAAATTCACCACTGACTTTAGGGACGTTTATCAAACGGTACTCACCGATTGGCTCTGTTTTCCACCCAGCGTTGGAGAAGATGTATTATTTGAAGAATTCAATTCCCTTGATTTAGGTCTTGAATGTCAGAGCGTTCGGGCTGCAGATCGGGTTGATTTTTCGGCGGGGATCACCAAAATGAGAATGGGCATTCGACATCACCGTTTTGAAGTGAAAAGTTCAGCAGCCGCGCGTGGCTACATTGAAATTTACAGCTTATCCGGGCAACGCGTAGCTCGATTGTTTCGCGGGCAGTTTCATCCGGGGCCGCAAAGTTTTGATGTCTACGCAGATCAACATGGAATGCGTCCGGGAATGTATGTTTTTGTCGTGCAGTTAGGGCGGCGGTTGTTGAGAGAGAAGTTTGTTGTGGCGGGGTAGGCATTTCGCTTTTAGGTTTAGGAGAGAGAGGTTGAGATTTTTGGTGTAGAGACGTTGCATGCAACGTCTCAAAATCTATGGTCCTTCCAACACAGACGTTGCATGCAACGTCTCTACATCCAATTTTTGGAAATGAGGTAAACGTTCCATACAACGTATCTAAATTGGTGGTTCTTCCTTTACAGCCGTCAGACCTAATTCCGTGCCCTTTTCCAGCATAAATTTCCAGGCGGCCGCTTTCTCGTTCGGAATATCGCCATCGAGAATGCCTTCACGGATAGCGGTTTTGATCTCGCCAACCGCGCGGGAGGGTTTGAGGTTAAAGGCAGCCATAATCTCGTCGCCACTGATGGGAGGCTCCCATTGTCGAAGGCGATCTTTCTCCTCGACCTCCTCAATTTTGGCGCGCAAGCGCTCATAATTCTGTAGATAGCGTTCGACGCGTCGCGGATTCTTGGACGTAATATCGGCCTCGCACAGTAGCATCAATTCATCAATGTCCTCGCCGGCATCAAAGAGTAATCGACGCACGGCTGCATCGGAGATATCCGCCTTGGTCAGACTAATGGGACGCAAGTGTAAGCGGACCAGTTTTTGGACAAACTTCATTTTATGATCCAGGGGCAATCGGAGTCGCTTGAAAATCTTAGGAACCATCTTCGCTCCGACCGCATCGTGCCCATGAAAAGTCCAGCCACTTTTAGGATGAAAGCGTTTGGTGGGTGGTTTGGCAATGTCGTGAAGTATGGCAGCCCACCGCAACCAAACAGATTCTGTTTTCTCCGCTACATTGTCTAGGACTTCAAGCGTATGATAGAAATTGTCCTTGTGCCGAATTCCATTTCGCTCTTCTACACCATGTAAGGCTTCCATCTCGGGGAAAAACTGCCCTAACAACTTTGATTGTGACAGAAGCTGAAAGCCTATAGACGGTTTAGGCGAAAGTATGATTTTCTGTAATTCTACAGCAATGCGCTCCGCCGATACGATTTCCAGTCGACCAGCTTGATCGCGAATTCCGTGGAAAGTTTCTTCAGAAATTCGAAAATCGAGTTGGGTCGCAAAACGAACAGCTCTCATCATGCGTAGCGGGTCATCTGAAAATGTTTGACCCGGCGGTAAGGGTGTACGAATGAGTTTATTTGCCAGATCCGAACGTCCGTCAAATGGGTCTAACAACATGCCCAGCTCATCTTTCTGCAAGCTGATCGCCATTGCATTTATGGTAAAATCTCGGCGATATTGATCATCCCCCAGCGTACCGGGTTCTACATCCGGTTTTCTCGAGTCTGAAACGTAAGATTCTTTGCGAGCACCGACAAACTCCAATTCTAGATCGCCCATTTTGATCATAGCTGTACCGAAGCGCTTAAAAATATTCACTTTTGTAACTTCGGGAAAAGCATCCGCTACCGCTTGAGCTAATGCCGGGCCGTCGCCAACTGTAACAATATCAATGTCTTGCTCGCCTTTTTTTCGTTGGAGTAGCCGGTCGCGGACAAAACCTCCAACCACATAAGCCTCTTGTTTCAGATTAGCAGCAATATCGCCAATCCGCGACAGTAATATTTCTTCTGACGAAGTTAAGTTCAGCGTATCCGACTCTTTCATGCACCCACCATGTTTTCCGCTGAATAAACCTCCTGAATCTCAGATAAGGTATCCAGGACCTCGTTTCCATCGTCAGCTGTCACTAAGCGCGTCCGATACTGCTTGATATTTGTAAAGCCCTTAAAGTAATTCGTGTAGTGCCGGCGCATTTCTAAAATGCCCAGCTTCTCTCCTTTCCAGGCTACGGAGTGCGTAAAATGTTGTCGCGCAGCTGCGACGCGCTCCTCAACAGATGGCGGAGCTAAATGCTCTCCTGTTTTTACAAAATGCTTGATCTCGCGAAAGATCCACGGATACCCAATGCTAGCTCGACCTATCATGATGCCATCTACACCGTATTTGTTTTTGTACTTTAAAGCTTTTTCCGGAGAATCAATATCTCCATTTCCGATTACCGGAATGTGGATCCGGGGATGGTTTTTCACTTCCGCGATCAAACTCCAATCCGCTTCTCCTTTATACATTTGCTTTCGGGTTCGACCGTGAATTGAAATGGCCTGAATCCCTACGTCTTGAAGACGCTCAGCTACCTCTACTATATATTTTGTATCATCATCCCAACCCAACCTGGTTTTTACCGTAACCGGCAGTTTTGTAGACTTTACTACCGCAGAAGTCAACTCCACCATAGCATCAATATCTCTGAGTATACCCGCACCAGCATTTTTACATACTACCTTCTTAACCGGACAACCATAATTAATATCAAGCACTTCCGGGCCTGCCTCCTCTACAATTTCTGCTGCTCGCATCATCGAATCTATCTCAGCTCCAAAAATTTGAACTCCTATCGGGCGTTCATCGGGATAAATGTCAAGCTTTTGTACGCTCTTTTCTGCATCCCGGATTAAGCCTTCTACACTCACAAATTCCGTATACATCATGTCGCAGCCTTGCTCTTTGCATAAGGCACGAAAAGGGGGATCACTAACATCTTCCATAGGCGCTAAAAAAAGCGGAAAGTCTCCAAATCGAACATCTCCTATTTGCATGGTTTGCTGAATTTCTTTGCACAAAAATACAATCCTATTGGTATATCCCGAGATAATTTGAAAAAGTTAACTCAAAAGACCGAGAAAAGTCTTTTAATATCGGATTTTAGACGGGAAAAAGTGTAAAATTGTCTTACGGAAAGTGATTTCTCATAAAATGGGATTTCATTTCAGAAAACGAACACTCTAATAATTATGTTATCAGCCGTCATTATAACGTTTCTGGTGGGCTATACGCTGATTGTATTTGAACACCCCCTCAAGTTAGACAAAACTGTACCTGCACTATTAATGGCGGCCCTGTGCTGGGCCTTCATTTCCTGGGGGGAGTTACCGAGTTATAACTATCACATGGAGGAAGTGGAGCTTAAAGAATCCTTACTTCACCATCTGGGAAGCACCGCTGAGATCCTTTTCTTTTTGATTGGGGCTATGACCATTATAGAACTCATCGAACTACATAATGGCTTTTCCATCATTACAAATCAAATCAAAACCCGCGATAAGGCAAAGCTGCTTTGGATCATTAGCATTATGGCCTTTTTTCTATCTGCAACGCTAGATAATTTAGCTTCCATACTTGTCATCGTCTCACTCCTTCGCCGTATCGTTCCCCGCCGCAAAGAGCGCATATGGTTTCTCTCTATGGCCGTCTTGTCTGCCAATGCCGGCGGAGCCTGGTCACCAATCGGAGATGTGACCACTACTATGCTTTGGATTAACGATAAAGTAAGTACCATTGGTCTTATTAAAAATCTGATTCTGCCCTCTGTTATCTGCATGCTCGTGCCCACCTTTCTGGCGGCGCGCATGAAGCCCTTTCGAGGAGACATCACTGCTACTCTAAATCTAGGTCCAGATGTTGCAGGCGAGAAGAAACTGGACTCGAGTAAAACCATGTTTTTTATCGGAATCTCAGGTTTGGTTTTCGTTCCCATTTTCAAAACCTTGACGCACCTTCCTCCTTACATGGGCATGATGCTCTCACTTGCTATCGTTTGGATGGTCGCTGAATACATAAAGCCCTATAAACCCTTTGACAATAAAAAACGCTATTACTTTTCTGCACAACGAGCGATGACAAAAATAGAAATGCCTTCCATTCTGTTCTTTTTGGGTATACTATTAGCTGTGGCTGCAGTGGAGTCACTCGGTATTTTACATACTTTGGCCGATCAACTCGATACCTATATCCCAAATCGGGATGTAGTTATTATACTCATGGGTATGTTCTCCGCTCTTTTTGATAATGTCCCTCTGGTTGCAGCCAGTATGGGAATGTATGACCTCCCGATGGACCACCGAATATGGCACTTTATAGCCTATTCTGCAGGTACTGGAGGTAGTATGATGATTATCGGATCGGCAGCTGGTGTCGCCGCAATGGGCATGGAGAAAATCGACTTTATTTGGTACTTCAAGCGCCTAAGCTTTCTAGCCTTTACAGGTTTCATCTCCGGTGCCGTTGTGTATTTACTACTCGCCCCCTATTTACATTAAATTAAATTGTTTAAGGTGGTGCTTCGTATGCATTTCATGGAACTCTAGCCACTCTAAATAATTAAGAGGACCAAAAACAGGGTGTTCAATTTTTTGATAGGGTTTAGCCTCAAAAGCCTCAAAAAATTGTTTGACCGCCTTTTGTAAGGCGGCTTTTGCATGATATAAATCTTCAAACCGCAAGGGCATCGGCTCCGCCGGCAATACAGGACTTTTTATGCCCGGCGTAAAGGCAAACTGTCCATTGGTCAGCTTGCGATACATCGCCTGTTGCTTTTCATTTGGTAGCCCGGCAACACGGATTTTACCCGAACTGATTAGAAAAACGCTTCCTAGGTGTTCCACCATATGCTGCGGAGTCATCTGTCCCCACTTCGGCTTGATATCAGCAGTTATCTGATCAATCTTCTGCGGAAAGTCTTCCGCTACGAAATACACATTAGGTTCCATAATTGTATTTTGAATCAATATACAAAATTCGCTATTAGGGCGTGCCCCCGAGTCTGCGCCCTTGGGCAGATCTCGGGGTCGGGCTATCCAGGGGTACCGTCCCGAGGATTTCTCGGGACCCCGCCAGCCGGCGGGCCCTTACTATCCCTCACGCGAA
>CAZVLN010000008.1:0-72537 GCA_964627995.1 uncultured Saprospiraceae bacterium | reverse complement strand
TTTCGACGCATTTCGACGCATAAGCATTAGCAGCAGTGCTATTATGTTACTAATGCTTTTATCCTCCTTTGATGTTACTGGCCAGAACGATTCGTTAAGTCAGGAAGATTTAGAACCGCTTATTCCTCTTGATACTTTTGACAACTGTTATGGTGTTAAAGCTAAAACAGGTTTTGCTGTCCGTTACGATCAGTATGCCCAGGTCTTTTTTCGAACAGAAGTTCCATCCTACAATACAAATTTTGTCATCTCCTCTAATGTGAACCCTAGTCTTAATTTTGATATTGACACACTCCATTATGGAGAGACTGAATCTGCTGAATTAATTTTAAAGGTAGATCAAGCAGCCTTGGATAAAGTTTTTCAACTTACTGTCGTAAATAGTTGTGGAGATCCGTTGCTTTTGAAACAAGTAAGTACCGCTCCTAGCAATACTTCTTCCGTCATGGTTTCTCATGATTTATTCTACGCCTTAGAAAGGAAAATTGGAGATACAAGTCTTTACCAGGTTTTAGAGAACGATAGCTCTGTTATTTTTGAAGAAAAACTTAGCTTTGTTCAAAAATACTTTTTTGATGATTCATTATTTTCACTTACATCTATGGGTACAGGATTATTAGATACACTTCCTGTTAACCATAGTGGTGTACTTCCATGTTATTGTAAAATGATTAATGGGGAGCCACTTTTAGAGCCATTTGTAAAGGATTTAGAGATTCATGGGTCCTATGAAAGGGAACACTTCCCTTTTGTGCTTATGCAAAATGAACATACTCAATACAACGATTGGTCAACCACCCAGTCTTACCTTAATACGGGCCCAGCAAAATATATCAATAATCACAATCAAGGAAAATGTACGGGAAGCAAGTATTCCTATTTGGGAACAGATGATGGGAATAATTCACCAAATTTCACTTCATTATTAATAAATTGGGCGTGTGTTCAGGGGCCTTATGGAGAATGGTGTAGTGATGAAGATGATCAATGTGAAAAAGTAGCTTACTATTCCGTCAAATACGATACAAGGCTACAGGCCTTTACACAGCTAAGGAATGTGTCCTGGTTTTGCGGAACGAGTAAGGGAGCGAGATCTCGGGCTGAAGATTATGCAGCTCTAATTTTAAAGGATTCTGATGGTAATTTCGAAGTACTTGAAGCAGATAGAGCTGGAGTGGCCTCAGAAGCTAGTAAATCATATTCTACAGATTGGTTTTTAACTACTCTAGAATTTACGCAGTCTATTTTGCGGATAGCATTGGGAGACCAATCAGCTTGGGTGGATTTAGTTGACCCAACTGTGGAGTTCATTGAAGGTTTACTAACAAATTCTTATGTTGTCAAAGATGGAGAAGAAGATCAAGATGAGCATTTCGGTTTGATAAATAATAATACTGGAAGCTTTACCTTAAAGCCGAATGTTTTAACCGAATTGATGCTCATTTCTTCAGGAATAACCGAAAGTGCAGGTTATACAGGTTGGAAAGCCACTTCTCGAATAAATAGCAATTACAGGCTTGCTGTAGCTGTGCCGGGCGGTGTAGCAAACGCACCTTCTGAATATTGCTGTTCGGATGGGTTTAGTTCATGGAGCCTAGCAACTATTTTTGGTGCTCCAGTGAATTACCCTCCTTTGTTTAACTCAGTTAATGCCTTTTTTGCCACTTTGAACCTAGCTTATAATCAAAATGATTTAGGTTCAGCTACGACTTTGTTTAACTGTCCGGATCCTAATGAGACTGAATCTGAAAGCAGGGGAACCTTTCAAGCACAAGATAATTCTAACACCGCATCTATAGATTTCTATCAGGTCTTTGACCTTAGCGGAAGGCTTGTTTTTTCAGATTCAAATTTTAGAAAGATTAGTGAAAGGGTTATTAGTGTTCAAAAGCCGAATCATTCCGGTATGTACGTTGCTGTAGCACATTTATCTGACGGGTCATTTGTTTCTTCCAAGTTTTTCGTCACATCCAATCACCACAAAAATGAAATTTATGTATCCTTTGAATAATATATTAGTACTCAGTTTTCTCTTTCTTATTTTCATAGGATGTGAAGATAAGGATGAGCAGCCGATCGTTGAAGAATCAGAGCCTTGCCGGTCGTCATATTGCGAGGATTCATCTGAAATGATATGCAAGCAGGGGCAATGTCTTTGCGAGGAGGAGATGTTTTTTACTACATGGAGATATAACGGGAATTTGTGCAATGACTTAACAGACTCTTTTTATGTACGAGTGGGACATGAAGGTAACATAGATTATTTTGAAGCAATTGATGTATTGAGAATGCCATCTAGTAAGGCCTTAAAGCCAAATTCTAACATCTCGATATCAGAAGACTATCCTCAGCAATTTATTGTAGAGGCTTTCAGTTCGAGATCAGATTCTATCGATTATTATAAACATTATTCTCCTTATTTTGCTTTGGTTTTTGATAACGATATGTCAGAAAACGAAATGTATCCAATTTCTGGAAAATCAACCCAGAATCCATCAGGTTATCGTCCTAGAGGGGATTACCATGATATTGATAGTAATTTTTATTATGGTCATATATTCGTGTGGGAAATTGAATATAAATCGGAATCTGCAACCTTAGGTGTAGAGGTTTACTCTACCTCTAGGGAGGCAGGAGGGGTTTATCTCGACGATGAGATCACTATGTATTTCGAGCGTTACCGCGAGTAGAATGAAAGTATTGAACTTAGAAAGGTCGGCACCCGTTGCGGTGCTGGCCTTTTTCTTTCAGGGGTCTGCCTGAGCTAATATATCTTTTTATATTTTGAGCTTGTTATGCTAAGGTGTATTTCTAGCTTGAAAAATTAGGGATTAAGAAGCAAGTAGTTTTGCTGTCGCGTTCTGGCCTCTTCAATAAAGGCTGTAGTTCCGGGCGGAATGCTATCAAAGAAATACCTCTCAACTCGGTTTGGAAACGCTATTGTTCCATCCTCTTTCTCCTCACCACTAAGACTTTTCCTGTTTTAAACTCCATCCAGGCAAAGTCATATAATAAATGATAACGCTTCCCTTTCGCATTTTCATAGAAGCCCGTCATGTATTCAAACCTAAAATTCTTTTTCGCCAGAGCATCTCTAACTACCGTTTTCTGGTGAATATTAGTACCCATTAATTCAAATAGGATGGACCGGTTTCTTTGAAGAATTTTGTTTGTAGGAAGCGCAATTCGATTAGAGACGGCTCTTAAATGCTGATGGTAATCTGATTTGCAACCAATAGAACAAAAAATTTTGTCTCTGCGACCTGTGTAAGGCGTATCACATAATTTACATCTTCGATTTGACATAATTAATAATTTAATTATAAAAAATAAATAAAGTATTAAATTAAGAAAACCCCGGCGATAAAACAAACTAACGGTTATAAACGACTATAACCGTTGTAGTCGTTTATAACCGTTAAAAACCACTATATATCACAAAACCCTGTTTATAAACGCTTTACAATCAAACAATTTTTTTAATATTATAAAACTCAATTTCGTTCTTTCTGTGAGTGATCCCCCCGGCAGGGATAGTAGCGATAGGGACGGGCCGCGCGGGAGATGCAGCCGTAAGGCGAGGAGGTGACCGGACGGAAACCCCACGCAGTCCAACGGATGCCTACCGGGCGGCCTGGCACTACAAGCGGATAGCCCGGCGCCCCCAGCAAATTTAAGTGCCCTAAGCCTAGACCTTCATGGGGGCGGCCGGCAAAAAAAGAAAAAAAGATCGCAAAGAAATGATACACGAGAATGAAGATATGGAAGGTGCTATAACAATTAGCGGCTTAGCGACGTTTATAACTTTGTTTATTCTTGCTACATTTGCAGGACGAAAAATAGAATAATTATATGACTCAATCAGGAACGGATAAGGTAGCTCAGGTAGATCAACTGGCGGCGAAATACAAGGAATTGCGAAAGGAAATCGGAAAGGTCATCATTGGCCAGGAAGAGGTGGTAGAAGCGGTTATTATTTCTTTATTTAGTAATGGGCATAGCTTGCTTGTAGGTGTGCCCGGACTCGCAAAAACGCTATTGGTGAGCACAATAGCTGAGGTCTTAGACCTTGATTTTAAGCGCATACAGTTTACGCCTGACTTGATGCCTTCCGATATAACGGGAGCGGAAATTCTTGATGATTCAAGAAAATTTACATTCAATAAAGGCCCCTTGTTTGCCAATATTGTCCTCGCAGATGAGATCAATAGAACACCTCCGAAAACGCAAGCAGCTCTTCTAGAGGCGATGCAAGAGCGAGCAGCTACAGTGGCCGGTCATCAATATGTTATGCCAAAGCCTTTCTTTGTATTGGCAACCCAAAACCCGATTGAACAGGAAGGCACATACCCCTTGCCGGAAGCCCAACTGGATAGGTTCATGTTTAATATTCCATTGGATTACCCATCTTACCAGCAAGAACTGGATGTGGTGCGGTCAACGACTACAGATGTCAAGGCACAGGTCAATCAAGTGCTGACGGCTAAGGAAATTCTAGATTTCCAACAGCTGGTCAGACAAATTCCGATTTCGGATAACGTGCTGGAATATGCTGTCAAACTGGCTTCGCAAACGCGACCAGGCGCCGAACTGGCACCGGATCGCATTACAGAATACTTGTCTTGGGGTGCGGGACCTAGAGCATCCCAATATTTAGTGCTAGGCGCTAAATGTCACGCAGCGATTCACGGAAGTTATGCCCCGGATATTGAGAATGTGAAAGCCGTAGCCTCTTATGTGCTCCGTCATCGAATCGTCCGAAATTATAAAGCGGATGCTGAGGGAATTTCTGAAGAACAACTGATACGGGAGCTATTGTAATTTTTTTTGGATGGCCATACAACAAAACAGAGTCGCGAGGCATCTACTGACAAATGGGGCTTATTATGAATAGTGCACGTGGATTTTGGCTAGGGTGCGCGCTGCTGTTTCTTACTGCTTGTGGCGGTGATTTTACAGAGCGGTTGCAACCTAAAAAGACCTCTTTTGGTCCTTTAAACCAAATGGTCGTAGTGGCGGATCCTAATGTGTGGTCTGAATTGCGCGATACGGTTTATTACATGTTTGCTGCGCCATACCCCATTCTACCGCAACCCGAGCCTCTCTTCGATATGGTGCATTTCAGTCCGGCCGATATCGCCGAAAAGTCGGCACGTCGACATCTTAGAACCTACCTCATTTTAGTTGATGGGTCAGACACGACAAGCCGCAATTACAAAATGGCGCGAGCCGACTTAAAAGAAGTACGTGCTGAAGGTGTAGAAAAGCCCGCTATGATCAAAATAGCCCGAGATAAATGGGCAAAAAACCAACTTTTGATTTACGTGGTAGGAGAGGACATGAATCGAATAGAGTCAGCTCTGGCCCGAAATCATGAACGCATTATCGATCGTATCCGTGAATTTGAATCGAAGCCGCGGGGCGCGCAAGTGTATATGGCAGGTCAGAACAAGTCCCTATCACGTATGATTGTAGATAGTCTGGGCGTGGGTATGAAGTGGCCAAAGTCCGCCCAAGCAGCCCGGGTTACGAACGAGGTAGCATGGGTGCGAATGGAAACTGACAAAAGCTCTTCATCCATTTTCATAACTTCCATGCCCTATAGAGATCCGAAGCAATTGACGCGTGATTCTATGATCGAAAAGCGGAATGAACTTATGGCTAAACATCTGCGATCGGGAACGCCGGGTTCTGATATGGTGGTCAATAGCGATGACCTTCCCCTAACCTACCGCAATGTAGAGTTAAATGGATATAATGCCTATGAAATTCGTGGGGTGTGGGAAATGACGAATGACTTTATGGGAGGACCCTTTATTAGCTATTTTATCTTGTCAGATAATTTAGAATATATCTATATAGTCGATCTATTTGTCTATGCACCGGGAGAAGAAAAGCGCGAATACCTGCAAGAAATCGAGCATATAGCCCGATCACTGGAAATCTTGTAAATTGGGCCTAAGTAGCGGTTTCACCTCATTACAAAAGAATGACAGCAAAAAATTATCGTTTTCCTATTTTTGTGTTCTACTAATAGAAATATGTTACGCGGATACAAAGTAATAACAGTCACACACAAATCCATCGATGTTGGAGATCTAGGCTCCTACGTCGTCCCAGCACCGGATGGTGATGTTTTACCTTATTTAGAAAAGGCAAAGCAACACTTCGGCGTGCAAGAATTAATGTATGTACAAACCTGTAACCGAATTATGTTTGTTTTGTTCGACAAAAACATATTTCGTCTGCCCGAAGCCAGAGATATATTCTCATATTTTCACCCTGAAAAAGACCAGTCGTTCTACAAGCAGTTAAACACAGCCTATAAAGAATTTACAGACCTGGAAGCGGTCGAACACGTATTTAGCGTGGCAGCTTCTGTCGATTCTCTGGTCGTTGGCGAGAGAGAAATCCTCCGACAGCTCCGGACATCTTATGAAGAGTGCCATGGAGCCGGTCTTACAGGTGACTCTATAAGACTCTTGATGAAATATGCTATTGAGTCTGCCAAAAAAGTTTATAATCATACGCGCATCGGAGAAAAATCTGTTTCCGTGGCTTCATTAGCCTCGAGTATGCTTTTTGAAAAGGGCCTGACGCCTGCCGACCCCGTAATTCTTGTAGGTGCCGGAGAGACCAACACCATTATCGCAAAGGTGCTAAAGAAAAAAGGTTATCAGGACGTCACCGTCTTCAATCGCTCACTGCCCAAGGCTAAGTTTTTAGCCACATTGGTTGGTGGACAGGCTTATCCCTTAGATCAATTGTCTGCGCACACGCGCCCTTGGAAAGCCCTGATCGTTTGTACAGCTGCCCAAAACGCTATTATCACAGATGAGATTTATTCGACTTTAGCCCAACAAAATGATGCATACCAACACAAATTTGTATTGGACTTGGGGATTCCGAAAAACGTAGCGCCAGAGGTCATAGAACAAAAAGATTTGACCTATATAGAAATCGAAGGTGTTCGCTCCAAAGCGGAGGAGCATTTAGCATTCCGCCAACAGGAGGTTTCGGAGGCTGTTAAGATCATCCATTCGTATGGCCGTGAATTTATGAAAGCCTTTCAACAGCGGCAGATCGAGAAATCCCTGAGCTCGCTTCCCGATGCCATCAGTGAGGTCAAGCAGCGAGCCATCAATGAGGTGTTTAGTAAGGACCTCAGCGCATTGGATGCCGACTCCCGTGCCTTGATTATGGAGATGATGGACTACATGGAACGCAAATGCGTAGGAGTTCCCATGAAAATGGCCAAGACCTCCATATAACTATCCTTTTTTTTTACTTTTTTGGGCGATCCCCCCAGCTATTATTCTTTCTCCCTTATCCCCAATTTGACATATAGTACAGAGCTACTCAAAGTCGCTGGGGGGCGCTACGCTTCGGGGCTCATTATTCATTCGGCTCCGGCCTTAATCCGCGCCACCAGCTCGGCACAAGGCCGGATCACCTCCTTTCAGTCGGTCCCCTGCGCATCGCTATCGCGGAGAAGCGTTAATCAACAATCGTTTGCATTTTTATTGAAAATCAGGCCTTACACCATATTATCTTGGCAGTGAGTATCCTTACAATATGTAGTTCTTTATAATAATATCGGTAGCGTGGGAACAATGTAGGCTTTCACCTACACTCAATAATAAATACTAACTACTTAATACTATTTATATGCTAGTTAAAACTTATGCCAGCGCAGTCTTTGGAGTTGATGCCAGAACCATCACTGTTGAAGTTAATGTCGGCGGCCTCTTGTCTCCCAATCAAAATGCATACACGCTCGTTGGTCTTCCAGATAATGCAGTAAAGGAAGGCTACCAGCGCATGGAATCGGCCGTAGCCAATATAGGGTACAAGTTTCCTCGGCGTAAAGTGGTGGTAAATTTAGCCCCTGCTGATATTCGCAAAGAGGGTTCAGCATTTGATCTCCCTATCGCACTCGGCGTACTTTCAGCGAGTCAACTTATTGCACCTGCAGAATTATCAGATTTTGTCATTATGGGAGAACTATCACTCGATGGCTCATTGCGACCGATTCGGGGGGCTTTACCTATAGCTATTCAGGCCCGTAAAGAAGGGTTCAAAGGAATGATTCTTCCCTGTTCTAATGCTAAGGAAGCGGCTATCGTAGATGGATTAGAGGTTTATGGTGTCCAGGACTTACAAGAGGCAGTAGCTGTTGTTCAAGCGCCTGAGGAGCACACAGCCACACGGGTAGAAACGCGGGCTATATTTCAACAACAAAAAAAGGAAAGTGATTTTGACTTTTGTGATGTCAAAGGTCAGGAGAAAATTAAACGCGCCATGGAAATAGCCGCAGCCGGTGGACACAATGTTATTCTAATTGGTCCGCCGGGTGCTGGCAAAACGATGTTGGCTCGCCGTCTACCGACCATATTACCTCCCCTGAGTTTAGTTGAAGCCCTGGAAACAACCAAAATTCACTCTGTTTCTGGCTTGTTGCCAGAAGATACGGCGCTTATGCCTCAGCGTCCTTTTCGGTCTCCACATCATACCATAAGCAATGTAGCTCTGGTTGGGGGAGGATCAAACCCCATGCCTGGCGAAATCTCGCTGGCTCATAATGGAGTACTATTTTTGGATGAATTGCCCGAATTCCAACGGCAAGTATTAGAGGTGCTGCGGCAACCCATGGAAGAGCGGCGGGTTACCATTTCAAGAGCGAGAATTACGGTAGACTATCCCGCCAGTTTCATGCTTATTGCTTCTATGAATCCCTGTCCGTGTGGATTTTACAATCACCCGGAGAAGGAGTGTATGTGCGGCCCTGGAGAAGTAAAACGATATTTAAATAAGATTTCCGGACCACTATTGGACCGCATTGATCTGCACGTCGAGGTAACACCCGTTTCATATGACGAGCTATCCGACTTTAAACCGGCTAAGGAAAAATCAGCGGATATTCGACAACGGGTAGAATGCGCCCGTAAAAAACAATGCGGCCGCTTCGACGGAATGTCGATCTACAGTAATGCTCAAATGCCAAGTCACATTGTCCGCCAAAGTTGTCAGCTTAAGCCTGAAAGTTCTGCATTATTAAAGCGAGCGATGGAACAACTGCAGCTTTCAGCGCGCGCCTACGACCGGATTGTAAAAGTGGGTCGCACCATTGCCGATTTAGCTGGCGAAAAAGACATTGAGAGTGCACATATCGCCGAAGCTATTCAATATCGCAATTTGGATCGCTCGGGATGGGCTGGGTAATGCATTTTTCGATCTTAGAATGAAATTCATGGGTGATCCCTTTGGTGCCTATAGCACAATTTATAAGTTTAGGTCTAGCTTTTGGAATGGTTTTATTATTAATACTTCTTTCTTACATTAGGGATCTGATCTTATTGCGATTTTGGTAATCGCATTTTAAACAAGAAATATATGGCTTACCATCCTCCATCTAGTGATCTATTATTCCCGCTTCTAGGAATCGACGAGCGAAAGGCCGGCTGGGCCTCAATTGATTTAAATGCATGCCCAGATGATGATTTGATTACACACCGAGGTTTAGCGCATTGTGTGGATTCGCAAATAAGCATTGCAGACGCCTCTATAGGATATGGTGGCTATTTGGAAAAACGCTCCATATATCGCCGGTCCAACCATTTTACTAGCGGAGAAGAATTGAGGGAGATTCACTTGGGGTGCGATATTTGGGGGTCGGCAGGTCAAGCGATCTTTTCGCCATTAGAGGGGTACATTCATAGTTTTGCTTTCAATGATAAACCCTTTGATTATGGTGCAACAATAATCGTAAAGCATATTTGGGAAGGGCAGGTATGTTTCGCGCTATACGGTCACCTTCAAAAATCGGATTTAGAAGGAATAGAAGCAGGTGGTCCGGTAGAGAAAGGCCAGAAATTATGCCATATGGGTGATTTGCAGGATAATGGAGGCTGGGTACCTCATTTGCATTTTCAGCTTATTCGCGACATTAGAGATTATAAGGGTGATTATCCCGGAGTTGCTGCCCAGAGTCAGCTCGGGTATTTCAAAGAAAACTGTCCGGATCCGAGCCCTTGGCTGCTCTAATTCATGTCTATTTCTTTCATATCTAATGACAAAAGCTTCGATGCTTGCATAAACTATTGACTAGATTAGTACTTTTGCGGCTTAAGGCCCTATTATTCAACTTACATTTTAACACAAGTGATATCCATAACTAAAGTTTCATCTATTCAACGGTACTTATCTTGGAATGAAAGACAACGCAAAGGCTTTGTACCAACGATGGGGGCACTGCATGAAGGCCACTTGTCGCTCATAAAAGAAGCTCGAAAGCAAACCGACATTGTCATAGTTAGTGTGTATGTGAATCCCACACAATTTAATCAAAAAGAAGATTTACAAAATTATCCCAGGACGCTGTCTTCCGATGTCATTAAACTCGAAAAGGCAGGATGCGATATTCTGTTTTTGCCTTCGGATAAGGAAATGTATCCTGACGGTTTAGATCATTCGGCACCTATGGATATTTCACCATGGGCCAAGGATATGGAGGGGACGTATCGGCCGGGGCATTTTGATGGAATGGCTAGAGTAATGTATCGATTTATTAGCCTTTTACAGCCTGATAAGGTATTTATGGGACAAAAAGATTTTCAGCAATTTAAAATTGTAGATCAAATGACTCGCAAAATGGATTTGGGAGCAGAGGTCGTCGCATGTCCAATTATACGGGAAGATAATGGCCTTGCGATGAGCAGTCGCAACCTTCGCCTTTCAGATGGCGAAAAGGAATCAGCGGGCAAGATATTTTCCATCTTGAAAGAGGGAGCCCAAAAAGCTAAGTCAGGTATACCAATATCTGCCATTCAGGACTGGGCAATGGAGGAGATGAAAGCAGTGAACTTCCGTCCGGAGTATTTTGACTTTATCGAGCCGGACAGTTTAAAACCGCTGGAGGAAGTGCAGGATGGGCAAGAATTCGTAATTTGCACCGCAGCTTGGGTAGGCCCCGTGCGTTTAATTGATAATTACTGGGTAGCGAGGGGATAAAAAAGCTTTTCTGAGTAGGATGCTTTACCCTGATAGCTCAGATTGTCTGTAAATCCTGGAAAATGGTACATGTGAATAAAAGAATCAAGCAAGGCCTAAAATCAGTTTTATTTATAGGGACAGGTATTGCTATACTTACTTGGGTGTATATTAAGTTTGACCGCCAGTATACTGAAAACTGCTTGGCTCAAGGTAATGAGATAGCCGATTGCTCGCTCTTAGATAAATTATGGGCTGATTTTCTTTCGGTAAATCCTTTTTGGTTGGGTTTGGCTTGCCTGGCTTTTTTGCTGAGCAATGTAAGTCGAGCCATCCGTTGGCGCCAGTTGCTTCTTCCGCTGGGTTATGATGTTTCTCGTCGCGTTGCTTTTTGGTCTATTATGCTGGGATATTTTGCTAACCTGGGATTCCCTCGTATTGGAGAGGTTATTCGCGGTGGTAGTTTGAGTCGATACGAGCGGGTGCCTATTGAAAAAAGTATGGGCACGATTGTTACTGATCGCATTATTGACTTACTCAGCTTTGGTATTATGTTTCTTTTAGCACTCATTTTCGAATTTGATATTCTCAAAGCGCAATTAGATCAGCATATTTGGTCACAATTTAATGGCATTACTAACAGGTCGGGCCTATGGATAGCATTGATTATTGTCATATTGATCTTGGCTATTCTTTACCGAGTTCGACAAAAATTGTACGGATTGGGATTCGTATTAAAAATCAAGGAAGTCTTAAAAGGATTTCTAGATGGAATGATATCAGTTCGTCATGTAGATCGTAAGGCTCTTTTTATTTTTCACAGTGTATCAATTTGGGTCTTGTATTACCTAATGACATATTTTACTTTTTTATCTTTTGAACCCACTTCAGGCCTTGGTCTTTCAACTGCGCTATTGGTTTTCGTTTTTGGGAGTTTAGGTATGATTATTCCATCGCCAGGCGGTATGGGAACTTATCAGGGTTTAGTGGCTCTGGCTGTCTCATTTTTTGGAGTCTCTTTAGCCGATGGCTTCTCATATGCAAATATTAATTTCTTTTCTATTCAGATTTTTTGTAATGTATTCTTTGGTTTGTTTGCGCTAATAATTTTACCTTGGATTCATCGACGCCAGGATAAAGTTCTGATAGACACGGAGAACTGAAAGTAATGGAAGAACTCAGCAAGCTAGTAAATAAAAAGATCTATAAAAGCCCTTCAGACCTGAAGCACTTTCGCGACGAATGCAAAAAGGAAGACTTGAAAGTAGTTTTCACTAATGGCTGCTTCGATTTATTGCACTTGGGGCACTTATCGTATTTAAGTCAAGCTCGAGCCTTAGGAGATCGCTTGATTGTAGGAGTTAATTCTGACACTTCCGTTTCAAAGTTAAAAGGCCCGGACCGCCCTATTAAATCACAGGACGAGCGTCTTGTCCATTTAGCTATTTTAAGCATGGTAGATGCCGTTATAGTATTTAATGAGGACACACCCGCTCGTCTCATCAAAAATATTCAGCCCGACATATTGGTTAAGGGTGGAGATTATAAGCCGGAGGAAGTAGTGGGGAAAGATTGGGTTGAACAGCACGGTGGACAGGTAGTAATTTTATCTTTTCTAGATGGATATAGTACAACTCAATTAGTTAATAAAATCAAGTTACTATGACTAAAGTTAAAGAAGTAGTGTCTGCTCTCAACACAATCGCTCCCCCAGCTTTTGCAGAGTCTTATGATAACCCGGGTTTAATATGTGGAGATCCAGACGCTGAGGTGACCGGAGTGATTACCTGCCTTGACTGCACAGAAGCGGTGGTTAAAGAAGCCCAAAATAGAAATTGTAACCTTATTATAGCTCACCACCCTATAGTTTTTAAGGGCTTAAAAACCTTGACAGGACAAAACTATGTCGAACGTACTGTTCTTGCTGCAATCAAAAATGAGATTGCAATTTTTGCCATTCATACGAATATAGATAGCATTTTTAATGGCGGCGTAAGTCATCGTATCGGTTTAGAATTAGGACTTGAGAAAATGAAGTTGCTTTCTCCAAAAAATGAACAGTTGCACCTTGAATTGCGAGTACTGGAAATGCGTGTTGAAGATGCGCAACGCATTTCGGTTGAGTTAACGGGTGATGTTTTTGATCAGGTCTCCAATGTTGAGACATTGGATGGACCTAGAAAATGGATGCGGTGGACTGGTCGGTCCGATCATGGATACAACTTACACCGAGCCCTTGCCGGGGAGGGGATGAGGGCAGAAATATTCCCATCTCAGGAAGCTTCGCCGGATGTAGGCCTGGGAGTTGTCGGTCAGTTGCATGTTCCTTTACCCGAATTAGAGTTCTTATCTATGCTAAAATCTAAAATCGGCGGATCAATTATCAGGCATACGCCTCTTTTGGGAAAAAGTATACATCGAGTGGCAGTCTGCGGCGGATCAGGCGCCTTCCTTTTAGACAAAGCCAAAAAAGCAGGAGCGGACGCGTTTATTACAGGAGATTTTAAGTATCATGAATTTTTTGATGCGGATAATGAGATTGTCATTGCTGATGTGGGGCATTTTGAAAGTGAACAATGGACGATCCCCTTACTTAAAGATTGGATTTCGGAGAAATTTAGTACCTTTGCGGTTCATTGTACGACAGTAGTCACGAACCCAGTGAATTATTTTTAATTTATGGCCAAGAAGAAAAAAGAACAGAGCGTTGCAGATAAACTTAAGAACCTGTATAAATTGCAGTTAATCGATTCTGAGTTGGATCAAATAAAAGTCTTAAAAGGTGAACTTCCCATTGAGGTAGCCGACCTGGAAGATGAAATTGCGGGCTTACAAGCTCGGATTGATAAATTGCAGGTTCAACTTGACGATCTCGAGAGTGAGAAGGCAAAGCACGAGCGCAATATTAAAGAGGCTGGTATGCTTATTGAGAGATATAAGCAGCAGTTGGATGAGGTTAAAAATAATCGAGAATATGAGGCTCTGCAGAAAGAAATTGAATTGCAAGAATTAGAGATTCAGCTTTCAGAAAAGCGAATTGCCGAGACCGAAGAGCGGATTGCAGGTAAAAAAGAGATCAAGGATACTACGGAGGAGAAAAAGGCTACTCGCGAAGATTCCTTGAAGAAAAAACGCGTTGAGCTAGAAGAAATTCAGAAGAAAACAGCAAAAGAGGAAAAAGCTTTACAAAAAGAATCCGAGGCTGCGCGAAAAGATGTGGATTCTCGCCTTTTGAAAGCCTATAATCGAATTCGGGATTCTTACCGAAATGGTTTGGCTGTGGTTACTATTGAGCGAGACTCTTGTGCTGGTTGTTTTAATAAAATTCCGCCTCAGATACAAAACGAGGTCCGCAGCCGGAAGCATGTTGTGCCTTGTGAGCATTGCGGTCGAATTATCGTTGACGAAGATATGCTTGTTCAGGCAGGTGTTATAAAGGAGGCAAAAGCCTAATACTAGACTAAAAAACATCCAATTTTATAAATCTCACCTTTTTAGAGATGTTTATAATAGAGTTTGGAGGATGAAATATGTAATATAAAGTGCCAATGTGGATTTCCACATTGGCACTTTTATTTTATTTGCTATTCAATCTAAATGAAATCTTAGTGATTACTCCATAGGTAGTGATATTGCCGTCCTTTACATGTGCCTTAATGTCTTTAACCCATACGGAATCTATGTTATCAACTGTTTTGGATGCCTCGGTAACGGCTTTTTGCATGGCATCTTCAACCCCTTTATCTGAAGAAGCAATGACTTCAATAACTTTTACAACACTCATAATTATTTGTGGTTTGGTTAATAATGTAAATAATATATAAATTAAAGTTGTAAAAGCAGAAAAAAAAGCGAGTTTATTAGATATAGTATATGTATTTATATGGATACTTCCTTTAAATGGAGGTTAACAAAAAATTTTTCTTTCAAAATCATCGGGCAGGTATTATATCTTTAACTTTAAGTGGAAATAAACAATAGAGCAATGAAGAGTTTTTTATTATCATGTTTAGCATTCTTTCTGAGTGTTGGGATCTTTGGTCAAATTGTATCTGGGCCCATGTTAGGTACAAATACGATGCGAGAAGTTCATATTTGGGTTCAGTTGGATCGTGAGGGCCAAGTTCAGCTTCGATATGCCTCTTTAGAAGAGCCGGAGGATTATCATTACTCCATGCCGGTATTTACGTCATTTGACCATGCCTTTACAGCTACCCTAATCGCTCACGGTTTAGAACCGGGAACGACTTATAGTTACGATGTTTTGCTTGATGAGCAACCTGTAACTCTAGGAGCTGATAATAATGCAATAGATAAAGAGGGGAAAGAAGGGGGAGCAAATTATACATTTACCACTCAATCCTTATGGCAATATCGGACCCAAGCACCAGATTTTAGTTTCTTATTGGGGAGTTGTTTATACACAAATGATGTCAAGTATGATCGGCCTGGTCAACCCTATGGCAAAAAGTCTGATACACTTTTTTACTCGATGAGTAAAACCTCTGCTGATTTCATGCTTTGGCTTGGGGACAATATTTATCTCCGCACACCTGACTTCGATTCAAAAACTGGAATATACCATAGGTACACTGATTTTAAATCTCAAAACTATCTTCAAGGATTTTGGTCTAAGCTACATCATTATGCCATTTGGGACGATCACGATTTTGGCCCAAATAACAGCGACAAATCCTATATTTATAAAGACTTGACCCGCCAGGCCTTTATGGATTTCTGGGCGAACCCCACTTATGGTCAGAATGAAAAGGGGATTCAGACGGCATTCCGATGGTCGGACTGCTACTTTATCCTGTTGGATAACCGTTTCTTTCGCGACCCAAATGGCATGCCTGGAGACAAGGTGTCGATACTGGGTTCAAATCAGTTGGAATGGCTCAAGCATCAGCTCATAGGTGCCCGTGGGAGCTTTATTTTTGTAGCCATTGGTGGGCAACTACTTAATCCTTCAAAAAATTATGAGAACCATGCAAATTATAGTCGAGAGCGCGATGAGATTATCTCCTTCATCCATGATAATGATATTAAGAATGTCATTTTTCTAACTGGCGATAGACATCGAACTGAATTGTCAAAGTTGGAAAAACTAGGCTCTCCTACTATTTATGACCTTACATGTAGCCCACTCAGCAGTCGAGCCTATGCAGAAAAACCTCCTGAGAATAATTTTTTACGTGTGAATGGGACCCAGGTGAGCCAACAAAACTACGGCAGGCTTTCCGTAAGCGGAGAGTCTGATCAGAGGGAGATTCAGATAGAAGTTTTTGATACGCTCGGTAACGCATTATGGATTCGTAAAATTAAGACAGAGTAAAAAAAGATGAGTACGTATAGAATCGAAAATCGAAGGAACGAATACCAGGGATTTCTCACATTGGAAACTGCCACCATTCGCGTTTTGGATGAAGATGGAAGAGAAAAAATTTGTGCCACTCGCGAGCGCTTAATTAGACCTCATTCAGCTGCTGTACTTTTATATAATATAGACAAGGATGCATTTGTTTTTACCAATCAATTCAGGTATCCCATTTCAGACAGCAATGCACAATTTTTGTTAGAAATCCCAGCCGGAGGAATCGAGGAAAATGAGTCTCCTCAGACTGCTGCTAAACGAGAAGCTATGGAAGAAGTGGGGTACAAGTGCAACTCCTTGCATAAAATCACTTCAGTTTATAGTTCTCCCGGAACAACGTCCGAGTGTATTCATATTTACTATGCAGAGGTAAACAATAGCGACAAGGTCGGAAGGGGAGGAGGCAATGCCTCTGAAAATGAAGAAGTGCAAATCCTGTATCGAGATAGGAGGGATGTTTTATCGAAACACATGGAAATAACAGATGCGAAGTCACTTATAGCCTTGCAGTGGTACCTTAAACACAAGACGAAGTAATATTATTTCTTTTCATTATTCTTTACATCGATAGCTTCTTCTACCTGTCTCGCCGGCCAAAAGAAAGCGAGCGGATCGCTAAGAAGGGCTTGGCCCAGCCCTACCACGATATTTCCAAGTTGGGATATTGCCACTCCTCGCGATTGCAGGGCAAGGACAAGAGATAAGCCAAAACTTACAATAAAGTTCAAAAATCCAATCAATCCAATTCCAAGTAAAGACCAGAATAAAACAGAAAGGCTGATTGTAAAACCATGTCCAAATAGGCTTAATCCAAAATTGCCAGCCGCAAATGTTATGTGGCGAATATCAAGAGGTAGGCCTAATATTACTCCTATAGTGCCCGTAGTCCCCATAAATATACCAAACCATAAATTACTACTTATACCTCCTATATTTCGCTCGTAGTAATTAGCAATTTGCTTTCGTCGTTTCTCAGATAAGACCCGGCGAAGTAAAGGGTGTTTTTGTATTCGGATAGGTATTCGGTTATAAAGCGAACGATTAGCAGCTTGCCCTGCGATCAGTCCTGATAAGAATAGAAAAAAACCAGCTATTGCTGCATGAAACACAGCTGGGGATCGAATCGGGTCGAGTTCATAAAGTAAAATATCAGCTTTTTTATAAGCTAAGTTATCTCCTATATACCACGATAAGGCACCGATTAAAATTATTGCTACAGGAAAGGATACGACTACGTTTCCTACAAATGCTATAAATTGAGACCGAAAGGCTCGAACGGATACATCTATTATATTGATAAACTTATCCTTACGATCTAAATCACTCTTTATCGTACTTGCTAAAGTAGCTGCCGTCATAGCTGGCTGTTTGGTTGCTAGCGTTAGATGGAACAGGTAGATCGTAATGAAGGCAAGAGCATAGTTGGCACTGTATAAAAAAGCTTGTCCAAACAAACTAACATCTAATTTGGAAAGTAGAAGCTTTATAACACATGCTATACCGACTATAGCTCCACCACCACATGCTGTTCTAAACATCTTAAAAAACCCTTTCCGGTCGCTTGTAATATAATTTTCACCCTTTGATCCGGTATGCTGAGTGATTTCTTTTGCGATGAGCTGGGTAGACTTTACCACATAGCCTCGAAGCTGTCGGAATCGACTATTTCTCTTTACCATCCATTGCATGAGGTTAAAAAGACTTTTCTGCTTATGGTCTTCTGACTGCTCACTTGCGGGTACAATGACCAAAAAATCTAATATTTCGTGCAATCGCTTTAGCATGCGTTCTATGGTCATCAAATGTTGATGAATCCGCTGGCTAATACCGAATTTTTTTCTGTTTTTGTATGCCTGCTTTACGTAATCTTCACACTGACCAATTAATACGAGTAAGTGCTTGTAGCTCTCCTCTGTAGATTGTCTACTTACCTCTCCATTTCTTAAATCCTCAATATACTGGTCTATCCAATCTTGAAGCGAAATAAAAGGACTGTCAAAGTTTTCATACTCTGGTACCATACTGAGTACCTCAGAGTTAAAGGCATGTCCAATCATGCGGTGAGAAAGAACGCGAAGACCAAATAAAACTTCTTTAATAATAAAGTGATCGGCTTTTAGGCTGGACAATTCTGGTAACTCTAAAAGCTCGATAAGGTCTTCCTCAATAGAATGAGGAATATTTTGGACCCAACTGCCGTCTCGAGACTTGTAAAAAATTAAATTCAGGATAAATTCTATCCCACTTTCTCTGGGCTGATATGGAAGGAGCTTATATACGAGGCGCTTTCTAGTTTCGTGTATAAAGTCGGTACCATAAACAATGTCAGCATCTATTAAGAATCGGCTTACTTTGCGTCCATCTAAAACTCGCTTAATATATTCACTAAGGGCAACTCTATACTTTGGCTCTTGTTTCAAGTATAAAATAAGTTCTTCTAAGCGGGGAAAAGCCTCTTTTTTTTGTTCTTTTGAACTCGGCCGAATATAGTCGATAAGCTCACTTAGCAGGGTAGGCCTATCGTCCCCTGTGCGCAAAATTTCGTTTAATATCTCTACCAGTGTTTTTTCTGTAGGCATCCTTCGAGTTTCTGAGTTAAAGATAAGGCAATAATATAGAGATCACGGCCCTACGTTATGTAACTTATGTTTTTTTTATTCATTATAGACTAAAGCAAAACTGAAGTAATGCTTTACTAAAACATTGTATCTTTTTTGTGAAGAGACGGTAGAAAAGTAGATAATGGTTAAAAATGTAAGCGTATATTTCTATTTTCTTTTCACTGATACTGTGAACTCTTATATTGTGTAATTCATTCAATACAATAACTAAAAGGCGCTTGATTATTATGGTCGAAAAACAGGCATATGATCGCTCCAAGGCTTTCCTTAATGGGGATTTGGAGCCCAATCCTAGCAACCTTTCTGAGCTGACAGAGGTTGTACAATTCCATGAATGGCGATACTATGTCAAAGACGATCCTTTAATATCAGATCCTGAATATGATCGTTTGTTTTCTTTATTAGAGCAGTGGGAAAGCAAATTCCCTGAGCACGTGCGCCCAGACTCTCCGACGAGTAGAGTGGGTAGCGATCTCACCTCTGATTTTGAATCAGTAAGACACCTTTCCTCCATGTTGTCATTAGCTAATTCATATAATATTGAGGACTTAGAAGACTTTGATCGTAAAGTAAAAAAGAATATCAGCGAAACACCTGATGTTATAGATTACATGATAGAACCTAAATTAGATGGGGGGACCGTTGTGCTTATTTACGAAAATGATGAATTCACCAGGGCGGCAACTCGGGGAAATGGGGTTAAGGGCGATGATATTACACAGAACATCAAAGCCATTAAATCAGTACCCTTACGAGCTGAATTTTCTAAATACGGTATATCCAAAGTTGAAATTCGTGGGGAGGCCATCATTCCTATTCGGCGTTTTGCAGAAATAAATAAGGCTAGACTTCAATCAGGAAAAGAAGCTTTTGCAAATCCCAGAAATGCTGCTACAGGGGGATTGCGAATGAAAGACCCGGCCGAAGCAGCTTCTCGGGGTCTGGACTATCTGGTATTTCAAGTAGCATATGCGGAAACCACAGATGGAGCAAATGCTGCTTCTGAGATAAAAACCCATGAAAATGGCATGAAAATGCTGAAGGAATTAGGATTTAAATTGCCGCCTGACGCTATCTACAAGACCTCAAGTGTAAATGAACTCCATGATTATTGTCTGAAATGGGAACAAAACCGATCGGCTTACGCGTATGAAATTGATGGTATGGTCGTTAAGGTGAACAACTTTAATTACCAAGATGAAATTGGAGCTACCAGTCATCATCCAAAATGGGCAATAGCTTATAAGTTTAAAGCCAAACAGGCTACAACAACTTTAAAGCGTGTAGAATTTCAAGTGGGAAAAATCGGAGCAATTACTCCCGTGGCTAAATTGGAACCTGTGGAATTGGCTGGAGTTACTGTAGAGTCAGCCTCTCTCCACAATGAGGACTTTATTGAAGAAAGGGACCTTCGTATAGGCGATCAAGTTATTGTAGAGCGTGCAGGGGATGTTATTCCATATATCGTTAAAGCACTGAAGGATGTGCGGTCAGGTGAGGAGCAAACCATTCAGTTCCCAAATCACTGCCCTGCTTGCGGACATGAATTAAAGCGCGTGGAAGGAGAAGCAGCCTGGCGTTGTGTTAATGCGCAATGCTCTGCTCAAGTGCTGCAGAAAATGATTCACTTCGTATCAAAGAATGCAATGGATATCGATGGGTTTGGAGAAAAATATATTCATATTTTTTACGATCTGGGTTGGCTTCACTCTATAGCTGATATCTATCGATTGGACATTGATAAAATTAAGGACTTAGAGCGTTTTGGAGAGAAATCAGCTCAAAATTTGAAACGGGCAATTGAAGATTCAAAAAACCAGCCTATTTTCCGCTTATTGCATGGATTAAGTATTCATCATTTAGGTCTTAAAATGTCTAAAGTCATTGCATCTAAAATTGAGCACGTATTAGATCTTACCAATTGGACCGAAGACGACCTTATTCAGATTCACGAGGTAGGGCCTATAGTTGCTGGCAATATCGCATCTTTTTTTCAAGACCCAGACAACGTCCAAGTACTAAAGGATTTGGATAGTCTAGGCGTAAACCTGAAGCAAACTGAAGAGGACCTGCCAAGAGTTGTTGATGAAGAGGGTCCGCTTTATGGAAAGACCATTCTTTTTACGGGCAGTTTAGCAAGTCTTACTCGAAAGGAGGCGAAAGAAAAAGCAGAAAAGGCAGGAGCAAAAACAATAAGTGCTGTCAGCGGGAATTTAGATATTTTAGTTGCCGGAGAGAATGCGGGGTCCAAGTTACGCAAGGCCGAGGCTCAGGGCTCTGTTCAAATTGTTGATGAGAATAAATTTTTATCATGGGTCAACTGAAAATATTAATACTTGTTTTTTCCCTTTCATTGATTAATGTATTCAATAATTTAATTTGGGCTCAGGAATGGACAGTAGACTCCGCCCAATGGATAGAATTCCAAACTAGCGATGGAATCCTGTTAGATCTCCGATATGCAACTTCAGATAATTTCACGGGACATTTAATATACGATTGTGGGCGCTGTTTTTTAAGACCAGACGCTGCATCTGCACTTAAAGCTATAAGTAAAGAGCTAAAATTGAAAGGCTACGATTTGAAGCTTTTTGATTGTTATCGACCACTAGCGGTACAATGGGAGTTGTGGGAGGAAGTTCCAGATCCAAATTATGTAGCTGATCCAAGGAAGGGATCTATGCACAATAGGGGCCAGGCTATTGACGTCACCTTAGTGAATAGAAAGACTGGGAAAGAACTTAACATGGGAACTGATTTCGATTTTTTCGGCCCAAAAGCTTATCATACTTCCACTCCTGAGTTGCCTGATGAAATTCAAGAAAATCGGCGTATACTTAAAGAAACTATGATTAAATATGGCTTTTATCCTATCCGGACGGAATGGTGGCATTACAGTTTTAGAAAAAAAACATGGCCCATCTTTGAGAATAAATGGGAATGCATAGATTAAAAATCTATCGAACGAGTGAAACATCTCCAGTAAACTGTTGAGTTTCTCCCCGCCCATCTTCTAAAATCATATGATAGATGTAAACGCCTTCAGGAGCATCTGATCCCTGAACTCGACCATCCCAACCCTCGAAATCTGAGTGGTTTAAACTCCTAACCTGAAAAACATTCTGACCCCAACGATTAAAAATGATAAACTCTTTAATAAACAAAGGGGATTCTTCATTCCCGAAGAATAAAAACTTATCGTTATTGCCGTCTCCGTTAGGAGTGAAAACATTCGGAATGAAAAAATCTCGATCCTCGACGGAGATTTCAATTTCGTCAGAGAACAAACAATTATCAACCCAAAGTTGAAAACTAAAAAGGGTGGTTTCTCTAGGGCGGGCACCAGAAACTAAACAGGTTCTACATTCGATTTGAGGGTCAAAAGTATCGCCTATCCAACTGCCTTGATTTGCTGAAATACTTGATGGAAAAAGTTGAGCCTCTAGGATAACTTCTTCTCCTTGTGAAATACGATCCTTATTAGCATATACCTGTACTTCAATCTGCTGTGGTTGAGGAAGGATTATTTCCTCGGTCCATAAGCACAAATTTTTATCTCTGATAGTTAGAGTGTATGCACCGCTTGTAAGCTGTCGAGCACCCGTTACATCAATTGACTCTTCATTTAATTCTGCAGCGTAAGGGGCAGTTCCTCCTTCTATGTTTAAAATCTCAATTCGGCCATTTTCATAACCAAAGCAATTGGGGGCTTGGGCATCGTAATTCGCTTGTAATAAGTCCGGTTCTGATAAGATCACTTCTCGACTCAAAGAACATCCACTTTGGTCGGTTATTTCTATATTATATGCTCCAGCCAATAAATTTGAAGCTGCGCTGTGACTTAATAGATTGCCGTTGATTCGAAGTTGATATTGAGGTCTGCCTCCTGATATCATTAACTCTATTTCCCCATCGGCGAAACCCTTACAAGTCGGGTTTGTGGGAACTACATTTAGCTGTAAGGAGTCGGGTTCGACCAGATTAAAGCTTTGTACCTCCTCTTCTCCATCGCTATCAGAGACTGTAACCTCATATGATCCTGACGTAAGGTTCGGTCGAATTAAATCTTCATTACCATCGGACCATTGGGCTTGGTAAGGCTGGCGCCCTCCTTGAGGGATTAGACGAATAAAACCATCATTAAGACCGTAACAACTTATTGGTCGCGTTTCGGTACCGACGAAAAATGAGTCTGGTTCGAATAATAGGTTGAACTCAAATATAGCTTCGCACTCCTCTTCATCAGTTATGGTCACGAAATATAGGCCATCACTCAGCCCCGAAATTCTATTACTAGATCCACCTGTGCTCCACTGATAATTGTAAGGTGAAAACCCACCAGTAGGAAACAAGGTGATCGAGCCATTATTATTTGTTCCTCTGGCCGGGGTAATATTGGCTTGAGGGTTGATAGAGTCTGCTATAGTTACGAATTGACTTATGCTTAAGGTGCATCCATTTTCATCCGTTACCGTGAGCTCATAACTGCCCGTTTCACCAACTCGTATTATTGAATCAGTCTCACCTGTACTCCATTCATAATTGGAAAACCCTCTCGATACTCTTAGAGTAGAACTATCCCCGGGGCAAATTAAGGTGTCACCTAGGATTTCTCCCTGTAAGTTGGGGTTGTCTATTAATGAAATGGACATAGAGATTTCACAATTCATATCTTGGGAAAGCCGAACCTGATAGTCTCCTCGAAGATCGTCTCCATTTAAGACCAACTCGGAGCTCGTTTCCCCGGGAATGGCTATTCCATCGATGTACCATTGGTAGTCAATCCCTGACATGATAACTGGACTTGTTAGCCGAACAGAACCTTCGCATTCACTTCCACTCTTTACAGGAGCGTCCAATTCGAAATTCCTGGATTCACTCAGAATGAGGTTATCTATAAAGTAATACTCTGCCGCATCTCCCAAATTCTTTATACCACAACTCGCGCCTATGGCAATAGCTCGATATGTATTTGAGGGAGTGAATTCAAAGGCTGTTTCAATCCACTCTTGATTACCTGTTACAGTGATTGTATTTATGAGAACCCAGTCCGATCCTACTGCATTAGTAGGACAACCAATACCTGGATAGGGAAGTTGACCCGGATCACAAGTCGGATTGCCGAAAATGGCTAATTCGACGGTGTCTGCACTGTAAACGGTATCCAAATTATAACTCGGCGATAAATTAGCAGGAATACCAAAACCAAGATTAAAGTTAAGTGTGTAAGAAGTATCTGCTTCCATAGGCCTATTTAGGCAGGCAGCTACATATTCTTGAAAATCAACATTTTGCAAATTAGCTACAAATCCTACACACCCTTCCCCATCGGGAAAGGGTAGTGGTGGGTTTAACCAATCTGAAGCCATGATGCCACATTGATGAATATAATCCAAAGCGGCACCTGATGATCCTTGAGTCCAGGTCACTAAGCAATCCATATCCCCCCAAATGGTTGGACAACAACTGCGGGACTCGAATGAAGGATTAGGTATAATGGAATTGGTCAAAAATGAAGAAATACCTGCACAATCGCATTCCGGATCATTAAAATCTATTAATCCATTATTATTGTCATCTATACCATTGTCACATATCTCTTGTGCATTTACTTGTATTACACTGATAATCAATGATAAAATAAGAAAGAATCGATTTAAATTCAATTGCATGTAAATTTCTTAATAGTCCGCAAATTTCGCTAAAATTTAGCGGTATCCCATAAAAAAGAGTCTTTTTTTAAAAGAGCATATGCAACCTTCTTTCGCTGCCTATTATATGTAATAAAGCTTCAAATTAGCTAATTTCAATGCCAGGAAAGATTTGATTTTGTATATTGAATAAAAACAAAAAGATGAAGCTATTCTACGATATAATCTCCCTTTTTATTGTTGCAGTTATTAGTACATTTTCTTATGCTACTGCTCAGGAGTTGCGCTCTATTAACCACGAGGGCATAGAACGCACATTCATTCATTATACGCCTAGTAATTATCACCCAGATAGCAGCTATTCACTCCTATTCGCCTTACATGGATTTACTCAAAATGCAGATGCAATTATGGACTACTCGAAATTCAATCTGCTCGCGGAAGAAAACAATTTCATTGCGGTTTATCCAAATGGAGTCAATAATAGTTGGAATACCCAATCTGGCTTTCCCGGAGGATCAACGGCAAATGATGTGGGTTTTATTGAGACACTCATTGACTTAATATCAAATGAACAGAATATAAATCCTAATAGAATTTACTCCTGCGGATTATCTGCCGGAGGATTCATGAGTTACATATTAGCCTGCGAATTACAAGATCGATTGGCGGCCATAGCCTCTGTGGCTGGTACATATTCTCCGAGTGCATTAAATAATTGTCAGCCTGACCGTCCGTTTCCCATACTACATATTCATGGTTCGGACGACCTCATTGTTCCTCCAGGAGGGAATTTTGCAGCCCTGTCCGTTGAAGAAACACTTCAATTTTGGCGCAATCAGAATGGGTGTTTAGCCATTCCTGAGATAACTCAATGGCCGGATGAGGCTGGTGATGGCACCACAATTGAACAAATTGATTATCTAAATTGTCAGGGGTCTGCTGCTCTGCAATATCTTCGAGTGATAAATGGAGGGCACACCTGGCCTGGCGCACCAGTAGGATCTGGACTTGGCACCACTACTCAAAATCTTGATGCATCGGTTGCTATTTGGGACTTCTTTTCTCAATTTGAGTCTCCGGAAGTGACACAGCAGGAAGTGGCAAATGGAACAGCCGTGCGAGTTTTCCCCAACCCTGCCCGAGACCAAATTCAATTGGAGTTGCATCATCAAAATCGAATATCAAGCCTCAAGATTTTTCAATTTGATGGTCAGATAGTTTTTGACAAAGAAAACCTGCCAGCCAATACTAAAATAAATATATCCACTTGGAAATCAGGTAATTATTATATAAAAATTGATGGTCAAGCTCTTATACCTTTGATTAAAATTTAATTTTTGGGCGTGTCCTTTCTCGCAGATCGTTTCGCAACCGATCTGCGATCAGGCCGGGCTATCCGCTCTTAGTGCGAGCTCCATTCGGTGACATTCATTCTGGCTTGCAGGACCCCAACTGTAATACAACTCAAAAAGTATAAAAGCGAACGAAAATAAGAGCAAAACCATACAGTTTGCTCTTTAGCGATTAAAGTAATGAACCTAAGGGCCGCTCTTTTACTATACGATAAGCACCGACTGTAGCTCGCCCTACCACTTCTATCCCTCACGCGTAAGACATTAAGCAAAATCGGTATGCTGGGTTGAATATTATGAGACCAGTCATTTTTCTTTTTTGAGGTAGTTTTAGCTTTCTTTCTCCTCCATTGGTTCATAATTTTTGATCAATTAGGAAATAATAGTAAAATTTGTTTTAAACACATGAGCTAAGCTAGCTCCTGTATAATTTACTATTTTCATCCCACCCCATGCCCGATAGATTGACTTCAGGTAACTAGACCCTTTTAAAGATTCATATTATTGGATAGGTAGTCAACAACCTACAATTATGGATGAATAAGAACAGAAATTATACTGTCCTTCTCTTTTTGCCTCAGCCAAGGTGTATATAAAGATTTTCCAGGTAGGTTATCTCTCAATGTTGGACTTTGCTGATTGCTATACAACACACGAATATTGTTGCGCCGGAAAATTTCCTTTAAAAACTAGTTGTTTATTCCGTTCCAGCGACATGCTAATCACAGAAAAGGCGAATAAAGACTTTTTTGAGTCCTAGAAAAAGGAATTTAATGAAAAATATAGAAGTGTTGTTGGCACTTTCAATGCGCTAATGAGGAGAATTCCTGATATTTAATTACTGCGAAATAAATTCCTGAGGGGATTTGAGAAACTTGAGAACTCGATAATTGAAAGCTAAAGGTTGCTCAATGTTGACCACATGACCGCAATTTGGGACCACTTGAAGAGTGGATTGATGATGAGCATCACTAAGCTTCTTTATTGAAGGTAGAAACATATGATCCTGCTCACCCATTATATAAAGTGTAGGTATCCGAAGCTCTTTATTCCAGAAAAACTTAAGCTTAGCATTGAGTCCGGCGGCTAATTTAAACCATCGAATAAATTCTTTTTGGTAGAGTTTTTTCGCTTCTCGAATAAAAAGGGATCGAGATTCCTTATGGTTTCCTTTTGGCATTATAATAAAGGCAAAAAAGCGATAAAGAAACATATAGGGGAGTACAGACTTTAACCAGACACCCAATTTTAGTAAGACTTTAGATCTCAAATTAAGTTTCATAATTGCACCGCCCATCACTAACGATTGAACTCGTTCGGATTGTAATTCAGCTAATTCACGAATGATGATGGTACCTAACGAGATACCTACAAAATGAGCTTTTTCAATTTGGAGATGATCTAAAACCTCGATTACATCCTTTGTTATAGCCTCAAAACTGTAGCGTTTTAGCGTCTTTAAGGACGTCTTTGATCTACCATGTCCTCTCAAGTCAACTAAAAGTACATTGTAATCTTTTTTAAAATCTTTTAGTTGTTTGTACCATATAGATGAACTACCTCCTGCACCGTGAATGAACACGACCCATTCGGTATCTGGACTTTTTTCGAAAGTTTTATAGTGAAGCAAGCTAATTATTTATTGGTAGCTAAAGATACAAAGATAAAACATATGGAATGAAAAGAGGTTCATAATGCTTAAACGAAAAAAAGGTTTGTGTATTCAAACACAAACCCTTTTTTATTATAGAGGAGTGTAAATATTATTCTTTTACAACCTCAAAGTTTATTCTCGAGTCTATACTTTTATGCAGATTTAAATCTGCAGAATAGGTCCCCAATTGCTTAACTTCCTCGTCTAATGAAATTTTTCGGCGCTCCACATCTATACCTTGTTGATCCTTAAGAGCCTGCGCAATTTGCACATTTGTAACTGATCCGAAAATTTTCCCGCTAGCACCGGCTTTAGCTCCGATTTTCAATACTATAGAATCGAGCTTGTCTGCTAATTCTTTATATTCATCAAGCATTTTTTCAGCGTGATGCTCTTCTCTTTTAATGAGTTCAGCTAATCGCTTTCTATTGGAATCATTAGCAATAACAGCTAATTTTTGAGGAATTAGGTAATTAAGCCCAAATCCATTTTTTACATTGACTATTTCAAACTTGTCGCCGACTTTATCAACGTCTTTTAGTAATATGATTTCCATGAGTTATTCTTTTGTCCAATTGATTATTTAAATAAATCTGTCACATAAGGTAAAAGAGCTAAATGTCTTGCCCTTTTGACGGATACGGACACTTTGCGTTGGAATTTCAATGAGTTTCCTGTAATTCTTCTTGGAAGAATTTTACCTTGCTCATTTACAAATGATTTCAAGAACTCAGGATCTTTGTAATCCACGTGCTTAATTCCGTACTTCTTAAATCTGCAAAACTTTTTTTGTTTTTTACCGATTTTAGGATTGGATAAGAATTTTATATCGTCTCTAGATGCCATGATAATTATTTTTTAAGTTCAAATTTTATTCTTCTTCCTCTTTTTTCTCAACGGGGACTGCTGTGGCAGCAGCTTGTTTTTTAGGAGTAGTGGTTGGCATGTCTTCTTTTGCCTTTTCCTTTCTATCCTTCCCTATGAGTCCATTGCGTCTGTCTTCGTTAAATTTAACGGCGTACTTGTCAAGACGTACTGTGAGGTAACGAATAATTCGTTCATCTCGCATAAATGCAAGTTCCATTTTCGGAATAAATGAACCATCATCTAATTTGAACTCTAACGAATAGTAAACGCCAGAAGTTCTTTTGTTTATGGGGTAGGCCAATTGACGCAATCCCATCTCATCTAAATCTACCACGTCTGCTCCGATTTCTTGCAGGTGGTCGACATAGGTCTGAGCTGTCGCTTTTATTTCATCGCCCGACAGAACTGGATCTACGATGAAAGTAACTTCATAATTTCGCATTGATTCGATTTTATATGCTTATAAGTTGATAAATTGGAGCGCAAAGATAGCATTTCCTTATTATTTCTCCTTATTAATTTACATAAGATTACTATAGATACCCAATTCCTTTAAGAAAGAGTCATTTAGCTAGGCACTTAATCTATTTGAAAATAGCTAATCATCGACTGAACTTTTGCTGCTGACTTCACCTCGGGAGCAAAGCTATTTAAAACAGTTACGGCCAGTGGGTCCTCTTCTAAAGCGTTTTCCAAAAGTCTGACTCCCTCCTCAATTTCATTCATCTGGATGAGACATGCCGCTTTGCAAAACATTAACTCTATACCAACAGTATGGTACTCAGCCTCATCTAATACGTTAATAGCCTGTTTGTATTCATTGCAGTCAAATAGGAACTTGGCGTGCTCAATCCACAACTCTAGTTGTTCTGGGCCTGTCTCAGTTGCCTTTCTGTAAAAATAGTCTGCTTGGGTTATTTCCCCTGCTTGCTGATAGGCATCTGCTAATCGGGCATAATATTCTTCTCTGCGATCTTCAATTTCTAAAGCCTGTAGTAAAAGAGGAATGGCCTTTTTCGTCAAACCTAAACGCAAATAAGCTGATGCAAGTAAATATTTTGCTTCATCATTATCCGGATTAATAGCGTGCGCTTGCTTGAGGCGCTGAATTGCTGGTTTTATTTCCTCGAGTTCAAGATAGCAAGAACCGAGGTCACAAAGTAAATCACAGTCAGGGCCAAATCTATTTAATTCTTCTTCATACACGTTTCGAGCTCGTGAAAAGTTTGAAGTCAACATGCAGAGTTCGGCACAGTCTCTGTAGGCCATTTGGAATTCTGGAAGAATTAAATAACTATACTCCAGCGCATCTATTGCTTTTTCATAATTATTTAAGCAGGAGTGTGCGTGTCCAAGATTATACCAAGCTAGACCATTGTATGGCTCTTGATCGATTAATCGCTCGTGAAATTCTACACTGTCTTTATAGCGCTTGCTAAATTCAACAGCCATCCATATTTTTTCTAATGCTTCAATTTGAAGGGGATTGTCGATAAGAGCATCTCGAAGAACATCGAACATGCTGTCATAATCTTTTAAGGCTTCATATATATAAGCCTCCATTAGGTATACTTCTGACTCATCAGACCGCATAGGGTGATGCATGCGCAATAAGTCTAATATTTCTAAAGAATTAGCATACGCTTTCAAGCAGTATAGGACTTTGGATTTCTTGAGAAGTACGTCAAATTCATAAGGGGATAAACTTTCCGCTTTATGGATGGCGTCCAGCGCACTGGAACAATTTCCATTTTTAAGCAAGAGGCGAACTTTTAGTAAATAAAAATCAACTCTATACTTATATTGGGATAAAGCCAAATCAACTGCCTCAATAGCCTTGTGGAGTTGACGCTCATCCTCGTAATAGGATATAATATCTATGAGCTGGTTCTCATCAAAAATATGGAAGTATTGTCCTTCAACTTTTTCCTCAAATTCTGTAACCAGTCGATATATTTTGCTTCTTGGAGTAGGTTTTCGCTGCATAGGTTTTTTTGGGATGTAACAGTTATTCGTAAACCGATCGCTAAGGTAATATTTTTACAATCAAAATCCTTGCTTTTGTATCGAGAAATCACAGACTTACCTAGAATTAATTTTGACATTAGTCATATGTGTTATTTGATTTAAGTGTCTGTTATACAACAGGTAATGAATTGTAAAATATTCAAATTCAAATTATATAAAATTTTAAGAAGTTCCAATTGAACCGACAATATGTTAAGATTAAATGCATGCGAACTTTACTTTTTTATCTCTCAAAAAGAAAAAAGACGCCACAAATGAAAAAAAATATGCCCAAAGGAGCATACTTTTTTATCAAATAGGCTGAATATTCTATTTCTTATGACTTTTTGTGCGCTAGTTTTGCGACCTTGTTCTCATTCTGGATCCCTTCTCACCGCCTTTTCTTTTCTGAATACGAAGCAACATTTCTTTTCGGAAGTCTCGTTCGGCTCGCTCAAGAGCCAAGACTTTTTTCGCCGGCAACACATCCAGATACCTTCTCGTGTAATCTGCTTCGAGTTGTTGCATTTCATATTTGGTTTGGAGGCGTTTGTCAATTTCCTTCCGGGCCTCCTCTTCAGATAAATCTTCAGTATCTCCAATACGGAATGCATCCCCATCTATAATTTTATCTTTTGCATCCTGATGCTCGTTATACAAAGGCCAAAAATTCTGAGCCTCTTCCGGGCTGAGATCGAGTTTTTGGGTAATAAATGCTATTTTTTGTGATTCAACCTTATCCCTCCACTCACCTCTTTGTGCTTTCATCGAAGTGGAAATAAAAATAAGTGCAATTGATGTTATTAAAAGCGTTTTCATAAGTTATAGGTGTTTTAGATTATAAATTTCATATTCAGACATTTCTATGCTCCATTCTTGGATCAAAATGTCAAGTTCTTCATCTGAAAGAGCCATAGTGTTTTCTAAAGTCCAATTTAAAGTCAGGTCGCTATCGGCATATAGTGAATACTCTAAGGGCTCCTCCAGGGTTGTATATTGGTTGTCTAGCCATGTTTCTATTTCGTGGTTCTCGTTAGCCTGAAGAGTGGAGTCAACTTGGTTATATGTCGGGTAATATATAACCCCAATAAAAATGGCTGCTGCTGCAAGAATTACCGCATATAATGGTCTCAGTCCGCTCCTTTGATCACGAGCTTTAGCTATGATCTCCTTTCGCCGTTCCTTGAGCGGTGCTCTTGAATCCTTTTTGTGCAGTTTTCTGCTTTCTAGTATTACTTCTTTTGGTAAACCAAAATCATCCGATTCTTGGGTAACTTGTTTCATAAATTTGCATGTGATTTTATATGATTTTGAATTTTATTTTTTGCATGATGATAATTAGCTTTTAAGCCACCAATTGATCGATCAGTTAAGGTCGCGATCTCTTCATAAGAAAGCTTCCCATAATAGCGCATCTGAAAAACTAGTTGTTGGCGCTCTGGAAGTCTATCAATGGCCTCGTGAAAGATTTTCATTAGGGCATCGTAATTTACATCTAAGCCGGCCTGCCGGTCTTGTAATATTGAATCCGACTCGCTAACTGATTTTTTTCGCTTCCGTAATAAGTTTAGCGCCTCATTTGTGGCTATTCGATAACACCATGTGTACAAACTTGACTTAGCCTTAAATCGCTTGAGGTTGAGATAAATTTTAACACAAGTGTTCTGGTAAGCATCATCTGTATCCTCATCTATACGAAGTATTGATCTCAGATGAGCATATAATGGCTTTTCGAATTTGCTGAGAAACAAATTCATACCCGATTCTGGATTTTGCCTAAAAAGGCTTATTATTTCTTCATCTTCTATATTTTTCTTCTTTTGTATCATTGTGATCTAATCATTAGATGCATACATACCTTTATGGTTTAATAGAAAATACAAAAATTGCTTTTATTCTTAATCGCAATGATAATTTAAAACATACCAATAAACATGAAATCAAAGATAGCCGGATTGCTTTTAAAGTTGTGGGGATGGGAGGTCAAAGGAGAATACCCGATCGAGTATCCAAAAAATGTTGTCGCAGTAGTGCCCCATACTTCCTGGGTTGACTTTCCTCTAGGAATTTTAGTTCGTTCCTATCGTAAAATGCCTACTCGGTTTTTAGGCAAAAAAAGTCTTTTCAAGTTTCCTTTTGGCTCTATTTTTAAATGGCTGGGAGGGTACCCTGTAGATCGAACAGGTAGTGCAAATATGACAGAGGCCGTGGTAAAAATATTTAATGAACATAGTGAATTTGATATTGCAATTGCACCGGAAGGAACTCGAAAAGCCGTGGACAGGCTTCGTACTGGATTTTATTGGATCGCTAAAAAGGCTGGCGCAAGTATTGTTTTGACCAAATTCGATTATGAAGCAAAGTGTGTGAGCTTTAGTCCTCCTTTTTTGCCAACTGATGATAGTGAGGCTGACCTGGAGTATATTTCAAATTATTTTAGCGGAACTAAAGGAAAAGTGCCTGAATATTCCTTCGTCTACCAATCGCCTACAAATTCGAAAGAGAAGTAGTAAAAATAGGCTCAGCTAATACCCGACCTTGTGATGTGATTTCCTTTAAATACACCTCCACAAGATCATTGGGCTCTAATTCGGAATCTCCTAAATGGACCTTCACGTAATTTTCTGTAAAACCGGTCAGGCTCCCTCTTTTGTTGTCTTCCTCTACCAGAACAGTATGTTGTGTGCCAAGTTGCTCTTCATAAAAAGCTCTCTTCTTTTTCTGAGATAAATTTCGAAGAATCTTATTCCTCCGCTTACGTTCTGACATCGGAACAACAGCATCCATCTCATTTGCAAGCGTGTTTGGCCGCTCGGAATATGTAAATACGTGCAGGTAACTAATAGGCATCTGGCGAATAAAGTCAACGTTTTCTAAAAAGTCGGCCTCAGACTCTCCCGGGAAACCAGTAATGACATCTACACCTATGCAGGCCTCTGGCATAAAATCTTTTATTAGCTGGACACGGTCAAAATATAGTTCGCGTTTATACCGTCTGCGCATTTGAGCCAGCTGTTTATTATTTCCAGATTGAAGTGGCATGTGCAAGTGTGGTACAAAGCGTTTGGATTGTGCTACAAAAGTTATGATCTCATCTGTAACCAAATTGGGCTCAATTGATGATATTCGAAATCGTTCTATACCCTTTATTTCATCCAGCGCTCGAATTAATTCCAGAAAGCTGGATTGCTTTTTGCCGTCATGCCAGCCAAAATCGCCAATATTAACTCCTGTTAATACGACCTCTTTGACGCCTTTTTCAACGAGTTTGTGAGCTTGATCAACTAAAGTTGAAACTTCTGGAGAGCGGCTTTTGCCTCTAGCAAGTGGAATTGTACAGAAACTACAATTATAGTTACACCCATCTTGAACCTTTAAAAAGGAGCGCGTGCGATCCCCAAATGAGAAAGCCTGTTCGAAACTGTGTACTTCCTCTATACTGCTGCTCTGAATCCAGCCTGGCTCTGCATCTGAGAGTTGATCTATATAATCGAGAACTTGAAATTTTTCTGAAGCACCTAAAACGAGGTCCACACCTTCAATTTGTGAAATCTCCTTCGGTTTTAATTGTGCATAGCAGCCGATAACTATAATTTTTGATTCGGGATTTCTGCGCTTGGCTTTTCGAACTATATTTCGGCACTTGGCATCCGCAAAGTCTGTTACTGAACAGGTATTTATAACATAAATATCTGCCTCTTCCTCAAAGGGAAGTACGCCATATCCCGCAGCTTCGAACCGCTGGGCCAAACTGGAAGATTCAGAAAAATTGAGCTTGCATCCCAAGGTATAGAATGCAGCCGTTCTCGGAGTTGCCATTCAAACTAATTTCCCACAAATATATTGATTATCAGGTCCTCCTCACACTCATTGGTAATCTTTTCGGTGACGACTCCTAATACTGTTGCTTCTTTACCTTAGAAAAGGCTACTATCAAATCATTATTTGGTTGTACTTCCTTTTAAATGGATCATTCCTATGATCACTGGAAGTAGGCTGCCTTGCGGCTAAATACTATAACTATCTAGATGCATTTATTTTCAAAGGCTTCTGTTGCTGAGCAAGTTGCATAGCTGTTAAAAATATCAGTTGAATACGCTTCTGCATAGCTGTGAAATCAATCTCCTCGGGTCGATCACCCACCCCGTGATAATCCTCATGCGTCCCATTAAAATAAAAAATGGCAGGTATTCCTTTTTTTGCAAAATTGTAGTGATCAGAGCGATAGTAATATCTATTGGGGTCATCTTCCTCATTGTACGTATAATCCAAAATGAGTTGGGGCCCTCTTTGATTCGCTTCTTCATTTATATCGTGAAGATCCTGACTGATTCGATCAGCCCCGATGACATAGATATAGTCGTTTTTTTCACGGTAAGTCTCATCGATTCGACCAATCATATCTATATTGATATTTGCCATGGCATTATTCAAGGGTAGGAGCGGGTGCTCAGAATAATACTTGCTTCCCAATAAGCCTTTTTCCTCTCCTGTCATCAAAATAAATACAATACCCCTTTTAATCGAGTTACCCTCTTTAACCCAATCACTAAATGTCTCAGCTAGTGTTAATACACCGGTTGTTCCCGACCCATTGTCATCAGCACCGTTATAAATTGCCTTGTCCCTTTGCCCCAAGTGGTCGTAGTGGGCAGAAATAATTATGTGTTCGCCGAGTAAACTCGTATCCTGCCCGGGAAGGTATCCTACCACATTTTGACTTTGGACATTTTCTGTGCTCGGTTCCCAATACCCAGAAACAGAAACTGGAGCCCGAAGTACCTTATCTGATACTCCCTTATTTTTCAACAATCGTTTTCGATATTTTTTAAAAGAGATATCGGCTTGATTCAACCAATTTTCAGCTAAGACAGTACTCACGTGAGCGTGAGGTGGGAGAGGCAATTTTCTGGGATCGATTTCACCGAGTTGTAAAAACTGCGCATCTAAATACCGGCTCGTTCGCGAACTATATCGCTTTAGTCCTTCATCAATAACTAACACAGTCTTCACACCATGATTTAGGCAATTTTTCAAACGAAGACTTAGCTTGGTGACTTCCTCGGGTAACTCTTTTTGAAGACTCGGAGGAAGGGTTTTAAACAGAATAACCACCTTGTCTGTCCAATCGTGTGAGCCAAAGTCATCATAGATGGAGGACTGGATTCCATACCCAACAAAGTAGATGGAATTATCGGAGAATGAATCGATAGGCTGTTGTCTAAACGGGGAAACGACGAAGTCCGAAAAAGGTTCCAGAATCTGACCATCGACTTTTAAGGCCTTCGAAATAGATGTGAATCGCGTAAATGACACCGGTTGGAGATAATTCTTACTGGAATCTATAGTCTGTAAACCCCATTTTTCAAAGTAATGGGCAGCATATGCTGCTGCCTTATTATTTCCAGTGGTTCCGGTTTCTCGACCTTGGAGGTAATTCGAAGCCAGAAAAAACAGATGCCTTTTAAGCTCAAAGGAATCAATCTTATCAGCGTAGGTCACTGCTGAGGTCTGAACGGGATCTTGAGCCTTAAGTCCCAAACTAAAAAAACTGCTAAGTAGCAGTAGACTTAGTAGTCGAATATAGAATAGATACATAAATTCCTTTAAATTTTATTGACGCGTCTTTGATGACGCCCTCCTTCAAAATCAGCGGATAAAAACGAAGAAACGATTTTTTTTGCCAGATCGGTCGCTATGAAACGTGAGGGAAGGCAGAGTATATTAGCATCATTGTGCTGTCGGCCTAGCGCAGCTAGCTCTTCATTCCAACAAAGAGCGGCTCGAATTCCTTGATGCTTGTTGGCTGCCATCGCAACTCCATTTCCACTTCCACAAACTAAAATCCCTAATTCGCATTCACCGTCCTCTACAGCTTGAGCCGTGGGATGAGCAAAGTCGGGATAATCTGTCGAATCTTCAGAGTCAGTGCCAAAATCTACAACTTCATAACCCTCTAGTAAGCCACTAGTTTTCAATTCTTGTTTCAATGCATAACCCGCGTGATCAGAACCTATCGCTAACTTTTTCATTTTAATTGTTCGTTTTATTGGATGTAAGGAGCTAATTGTTCTTGTTTCTCTTGCCCATACTCTTCACCAACCTCGCGCGCTAAAGATAAAGCTTCACGCGCGGTTCGCTGAGCCATCTGGTAATTTCTTGAGAAACTGCTACTTCGCACTTCACTTGAAATAGAATTGTAAAACTCCATGTGCTCCTGCACCTGATTAACCAGGACTTCCAGTTTCTCTTTCGCTTTCTCTTTAGCACCGGCTTGTAAATAACCATTTATAAACGAATTTACCTGGTGCGATATGAAAGGGAAGTTCATGTTGGGAAAGGCTTTAAAATAAATGTCGCAAATCTCTTCTGCCTTACTATTTTCGTTATTATTCAAGAAAGTTTGCAATGAGCGCATCATCGCCATTCGGTGTGCCTGAACGGCTGCATTATAACTCTCATCGACAAACAAATCGTATTTGTCAAAACCTCCCCATTGGAATTCTTCCCGCATGCGCTTTAAAATCTTATCAGCTGCCACACGTCCTGAACCGTATATGCCCATGCTTTTATCTGAGCTTGTCTTAACTGGAATGAAACGCAAAGCTAAGCCTTCGAGCTGCATGTAATCATGTAAGCCCAGAAGTTTGGACGATTGGACGGTTGACGCGAAGTAAATGGGACGATCATACATATTACTACTAAGAATATCTAGAATGGCTAAATCATCTTTTGTAATCATACCGCCATTGATAGTAATAGGCACCTGATCTACAATGCGATCTGTCAGCTTTGGATCTACCCACTGCGACTCTTTCGCCTTTTTAGCATCAATGTTGATAGAAAACTTATTTGGAATGCGACCACTCCGAGCTAAATCCGGTGACTCATCCAAAAGACGTAACACGTCGCGAACTTCAAATCGCTGATTTAGGCTGGAATTTATGGCTACTGCATTGAGCTGATCTCCCCGGATACCCTCAGCACTCAATGTCATTTCAATGGGAGCAGACTCGTTTACTTTGCGCCGCATTTGATTGATGTACCAGTCAACCGCAATGAGACTTAGATTTATGATTCGTACATCGGGGCGAATATTTTCAACCTCCTGTGCATACCATAGGGGATAGGTGTCATTATCTCCATAAGTAAAAATAATAGCATCCTGTTCCAGAGACTCTAAATAATTATTTGCATAATCTCGAGCTCCGGTAACCCACCGTCTGCTGTGATCATCAAAGTTCTCTACACCCATAATGACAGGGGCGCTTAGCACTATAATGCTGGCAGCAAGCGCTCCCACAACAGGACGCATAGATGCTTTATCCCGTATCCATTCAAACAGCAGCGGAACTGCCATTCCAATCCACATTGCAAACGTCATAAAAGACCCCACTAACACATAATCTCTCTCTCGAGGCTCATTGGGCGGTTGATTAGAATATACTATAATACCCAAACCCGTGACTATAAATAAAACCAATAGAGTGAAAAAGTCTTTTTTTCTTCGTTTATAATGCCAAAACAAGCCTAGTAAACCGAAGATTAAAGGCAAGAAGTAGTAATGATTACGTGCCTTATTGTTTGCCATGGACGGGGGCAGTTCATCTTTCTCATATAGTCTGGCTTCATCTACAAATGATATACCAGACTCCCAGTGCCCACTAGACTTATCCCAGGGGAAAAAGCCTTGATCACCATTCTGGCGACCAACAAAATTCCACATGAAATAGCGATAATACATCCATCCAATTTGATAGCGGAAGAAAAAGCCAAAATTATCAGCCATTGTCGGATTACCCCGATCTCTGTCCAGCCAATAGTTATACAATTGTTTTCGCCGGTCATCCATGTGTCCCAGACGTGGGAAAAACATCTCATCCCGAGAGCGATAAACCGGACTAATTTTTTCCGAAACTTTTACATATTCGCCATCTACGAGTCCTAGTCGGTCTTCACGGTCGTACCGCTGAGGAGAAGCTAAATAATGAGGACCGAAGAGTAATGGTCTTTCTCCATATTGCTCACGATTTATGTAGGGAATCAAGCGTGAAGGATCACTGGGCTGATTCATGTTAATCGGTGGATTCGCATTAGATCGTATCACAACCATACCTATAGTAGAATAACCAATGATAGCAAACATAAAGGCAAGAATCCCTTGATGCAGAAGAGGCCTGCGCGTTTGACGGGCAAATCGAAGGGCTAAATATATAACTCCGGCAATGACCACAACGGTAGGAATGATGCCTAAGTTGGGTGCAGTTCCGAAGGAGTTTACCATGATCTGGTCAAAGAAAAACCACAACTTCGGTATCCCGATAATGACAACGGTCTGAATCACGCCAATCAAAATTACACCTACACCCATGGCCAGCAAGCCTCCCAGCAATGTTCGTTTTTCAAATTTCTTATAGTAGTAAAAGAGAGCTAATGCTGGAAAGGTAAGTAAGCTTAAAAGGTGAACGCCGATCGATAGCGCTGCTGCAAAAACAGTAAACAATAACCATCTATCGTTTTGTGGATCTTTAGGTAAACTGTACCAGCGAATAGCACTCCATATCGTAAGCGCAGTAAAAAACGTGGACAAAGCATACACCTCACCTTCTACTGCTGAAAACCAAACAGAAGTGGCGAATGCGCTAGTCAGACCTGCAACGAGTCCCGCTCCAGCCACAGCTAGACTTTGACCGCGGTCTGGTGTGGCCGTTCGCCCGACCATAGCCAATTTACTCAACAGGGTGGTCGACCAAGCTATAAAAGCTGCTGCAAATGCAGTGGCCATACCCGAAAATATATTCACAGCGTGTCCAATTTTCGAAGGATCGTCAAATAGTACATCGCCAACAAAAGCAAACATTCGGGCCATTAGTAAATAAAGAGGGGCACCTGGAGGGTGCACGACTTGCAATTTATAAGCCGCTGATATAAACTCACCACAATCCCACAAACTTCCAGTCCGCTCTACGGAGAAAAAATATACGATCATGGCTATGCCAAATGCTATCCATCCCGACGCCCGATAGGCCCGTTGAAAAATACTCATAAATAATCTTTTATCTGATGTACGCAAAAGTACAATTATTTGTTGGTTTACGTATCGAAAACTAACTGCGCTTAATTAGGACGGAAGCTGACTTAAGTCGTATCGGTTTCAAATCCTTACTTTTGTCTAGAATATATAAAGTCAATTTGCATGAAAATATTTTGTATCGGCCGGAATTATCTGGCACATATCGAAGAACTGGACAATGAGAAGCCGGACCAGCCACTCGTTTTTATGAAGCCGTCTACGGCCTTATTGAGAGAGGGGAAACCGTTTTATATTCCCGATTTCTCTTCGGATATTCATTTTGAGTGTGAGTGGGTGCTCCGTATAGCCAAACACGGGAAAGCTATTTCATCTCAATTTGCCCTCGATTATATCGATAAAATGACTTTGGGTATTGATTTTACGGCCCGCGACATACAGTCTGACATAAAGAAGAAAGGACAGCCATGGGAAATTGCTAAGGCCTTTGATTATTCTGCCGCCATCGGCGATTGGCTGCCGTTCGACCCAGAAGTTAAGTACCACGAATTTTTTTTGAATAAAAACGGTCAGCAAGTGCAGCACGGGGATACGCGCCATATGATGTTCACTTTGCCGGAGATTATCTCCTACCTTTCTCGTTATTTCACCTTGCAAAAGGGTGACCTTATCTACACGGGGACGCCCGCAGGAGTAGGACCTGTAAAAAATGGAGATGAACTGCAAGGGACATTAAATGGGAATCATGTTTTGAACTGCGCCATAAAATAGCCTTTATATTATTTTTTGGGCGCATCCTCCGTGAGCCCTTCGGCTTCGCTTCGGGCGCACGGGGTCGGGCTGTGCAGGGGTTCCGTCCTTCAGATCGCCCTGCGATCTTGCGGACCCGCTAGCTATCGCTTGCGGCCCTTACCATCCCTTGCGCAACGAATACCTTGAGGGCTTTCATCTTCGAAATGCAAATAAATAAAGCTTTGCGTCAGCGATGGGAGCCCGGCCCCTTTGTGAACGCTGACAAGCGATCGCAAAGGGGCGATGCCGGCCCCGCCGGTAGCCGATAGTGGGCGACCGTAGCGCCCCCCAACTTTTGGGGGGGACGCCCAAATGTCTTTAAAAAAGATAGTTGGGAAGGTCGCTTAATGACATTTGAATGGCGCTCACTTCTGAAACTTTTCTATTTTTGCACAAACTTAATGCGATATGTCATATTTATTTACTTCCGAATCTGTATCTGAAGGCCATCCCGATAAAGTTGCAGATCAAATATCAGATGCGATCATCGATCACTTTTTAGCTTTTGATCCCGATTCCAAGGTAGCTTGCGAAACATTGGTGACTTCGGGGCAAGTGGTGCTGGCGGGTGAAGTCAAATCGAACGCATACTTGAATTTACAGAAGATTGTACGCAATGTTATTAACCAAATTGGATACAATAAAAGTGAATATCAGTTTGATGCTCAGTCATGCGGTATTCTTTCAGCTATTCATGAACAATCTGCTGATATCAGTATGGGAGTAGAGCGTGGATCACCTGATGAGCAGGGTGCAGGGGATCAGGGAATGATGTTTGGGTACGCCACAAACGAAACGAAAAACTATATGCCGGTCTCTCTGGATTTATCGCATAAAATCTTACATATTCTCGCTGCCATCCGAAAAGAAGGCAGCGAGATGACGTATTTGCGGCCGGACTCCAAGTCGCAAGTGACGATCATGTACGATGATGATGGGCGCCCACAAGCGATTCAAACCATCGTTATATCCACGCAGCATGATGAGTTTGTCAAACCAGCGGACGATTCAAAACAAGCCACTCAGGCCGCTCATAAAAAAATGCAGGAACAAATAACATCCGATATTAAATCAATTCTTATGCCGCGTGTTATGGCTGAGTTTGGATTAGATGTTCAGGCTTTATTTACCGATGATATCGAATATATTATAAATCCGACGGGCGCTTTCATTATTGGAGGGCCACATGGCGATTCGGGACTTACAGGTAGAAAAATCATTGTTGACACTTATGGAGGTAAAGGTGCACACGGCGGCGGTGCTTTTTCAGGTAAAGACCCCTCCAAAGTAGACCGCTCAGCTGCTTATGCTACTCGACATTTGGCGAAAAATCTTGTGGCAGCGGGCGTTGCGGATGAAGTGCTGGTTCAGGTTTCCTATGCTATAGGAGTTGCTGAGCCATGCGGACTTTATGTAAACACATACGGTAAGTCCCATGTGAATTTGAGTGATGGTGAAATAGCGGAAAAATTAAAGGCAAACTTTGATTTGAGACCCTATGCCATAGAAAAGCGTTTGAAGTTGCGTCAACCCATGTACATAGAGACAGCGGCCTATGGCCATATGGGACGTGAACCGGGGCAGAAAGTAATGAAGTCCTTTTTTACGGGAGCCGGTGATAAAGTAGAAACAAGAGAAGTTGAGTTATTTACCTGGGAAAAATTGGACCTTGTCGAAGAAATGCAGTCGATTTTTAATTTAAAAGGATAATTTTCTGCCGCAAACATGCGCATTACATCGCTCAGTAAGGAGCTAACAGTTTTCTTAGTTAAATTTTCGAAAATCTTGCGAAAAAAAGACATCTAAAGCCACTTTTTAGTGTTATCCTACTCTATCTTCGCAAAACTAAAACTCCTACTTTTATGGCAAAAGCTGATTTTTCTCGTCGACATATAGGCCTGAGTGAAGCAGATCAAGAATCGATGTTACAATTATTGAATTGTGACAGCCTCGAAGACTTAATGGATAAGGTCGTCCCGGATTCTATTGTCAGGTCCGAACCGCTGCAAACACCAGAGGCACTGAGTGAGGCTGACTTCCTGGCTATGATGCGGGAAATCGCCAGAAAGAATAAGGTATTTAAAAACTTTATTGGTCAGGGCTACTATGGAACAGATGTCCCTTCTGTAATCAAGCGCAATATTCTTGAGAACCCAGGATGGTATACGCAGTATACCCCATATCAGGCTGAAATAGCTCAAGGAAGACTAGAGGCTTTGCTGAATTTTCAAACCATGGTTTCTAGTTTGACAGGCCTCCCACTTGCCAACGCTTCTTTATTGGACGAGGCTACAGCTGCCGCAGAGGCAATGACCATGCTGCAAGGTATCGTGAATAAAAAGCGCAAGAAAAACCCAGCAAAAAAGTTTTTTGTAGATAAACATGTTTTTCCTCAGACAGTGGATGTGCTGGAAACGCGTGCAGAACCATTAGGCATTGAAATCGTTCGGGGAGAGGCACTGGAGTGGGAAACCACAGATGAATATTTTGGAGTGTTAATTCAATACCCAAATGCGCAGGGTGAAGTTATAGATTGGGAGGCGAAAGTCACCCTTTGGCATGAATCCGGAATTCGAGTGGCTGTAGCAGCTGACTTGATGAGCTTGAGTTTGCTTCGACCACCCGGAGAGTGGGGAGCCGATGTTGTAGTGGGTAATACCCAGCGGTTTGGCGTTCCTCTAGGAGCGGGTGGACCGCATGCTGCTTATTTTGCCACTAGTGAGAAGTTTAAGCGTCAAATTCCAGGACGCATCATTGGTGTTTCTGTTGATCGGGATGAGCGGCCTGCCTTTCGGATGGCTCTTCAGACCCGCGAACAGCATATCAAACGTGATCGAGCTACATCCAATATTTGCACAGCACAGGCCTTGCTAGCTATTATGGCAAGTATGTACGGGGTTTACCACGGTCCCGAAGGTATCAAAGCTATTGCTCGTAACATACGATCCCAGACCTATCGTCTGGCTTCGGCATTACTCGGCGCCGGATTTGAAGTCATAAATACTTCAGTTTTTGATACGATCACGGTAAAACTGAGCCATGAAGATATTATCGCCTTAAGAAAAATAGCAGAAGCACATCAGATGAATTTTTGGTACACTGCTCAAGGCGTAAGAATAAGCCTGGATGAAACTACCCGTGCATCTGATGTGGAGGAAATTATAGAAGTATTTAAAGAGGCATTCGGTGAGATGGAACCGGACTCAAATTTTGACCCAACACTAACAGAAGAACTCGGGGAAAATACCCGAAGAAGAACTGATTTCATGGAGCATGAAATTTTTCATCAGTATCGCTCTGAAACAGATATGATGCGATATATCAAAAAACTTGAAAATAAAGATTTATCGCTTACTCACTCCATGATTTCGTTAGGTTCTTGTACCATGAAATTAAATGCAGCTACCCAATTGATGCCTATATCATGGCCTGAGTTTTCCTCGATTCATCCTTTCGCTCCCGTACAACAACGACTGGGCTACAAACAGATCATTGATGATTTGGCAGACTACCTTAGCGATATAACGGGCTTCTCCGCTTGCTCCTTTCAACCCAATTCGGGAGCTCAGGGGGAATATGCCGGCCTAATGACGATACGGGAATTTCATAAAGAGCAAGGGAATTCTCATCGAAACATCGCTTTAATACCTGAGTCGGCACATGGAACTAACCCCGCTTCAGCAGTAATGGCCGGAATGAAAGTGGTGGTGGTTCAGTGCGATGAAAACGGTAATATTGATATTGAAGATGTGCGGGAAAAAGTGGAAAAGTATAAAGATAGTTTAGCTGCTATGATGATTACCTATCCATCTACACATGGAGTTTTCGAAACAGAGATAAAGGAGATCTGCGAATTGGTTCACGAAAATGGAGGTTTACTATACTTGGATGGAGCCAATATGAATGCGCAAGTGGGTTTTACCAGTCCTGGACACATTGATGCTGATGTTTGTCACTTAAATTTGCATAAAACCTTTGCTATACCGCATGGTGGAGGTGGCCCCGGAATGGGTCCCATCTGTGTGAATAAAAAACTAGCGCCGTATCTACCTACCCATCGTTATGATGACGGAGCAGAAGTTAAGCGGATTCCGGTATCTGCGGCACCTTATGGAAGCCCATCTATACTTCTCATTTCGTATGCCTATATTCGATTGTTGGGTCCCAATGGCATGAAAAAATCTACAGCGGCGGCCGTTCTTAATGCAAATTATATAAAGAGCAAATTGGAATCGAATTATAAGATTCTTTATGCCGGGAAAGGCGGGTATTGTGCACATGAATTTATTGTAGATTTACGTCCATTCAAAGCTATTGATATAGGAGCAGAGGATATCGCCAAGCGACTTATTGATTACGGATTTCATGCGCCAACTATGTCCTTTCCGGTACCGGGAACAATCATGATTGAACCTACAGAAAGTGAGAGCTTAGAAGAATTAGATCGATTCATTGCGGCTATGCTGAGCATCCATGCAGAGCTTGATAAGATTGCAGCTGGCGATTGGCCTTCAGAATCTAATCCTTTAGTCAATGCGCCACATTGTATTCAGTGGTTGACAGCAGATGATTGGGATTTTCCATACAGTCGGCAAACAGCGGCATATCCACTGCCATATCTGCATGAAGGTAAAAAGTTTTGGACGCAAGTAGCGCGGGTGGATAATGCTTACGGTGATAGAAATTTAATGTGCACTTGTCCTCCGCTTGAGGACTATGCGTAAGCTTATAAAATATTTCCCGATTGTTTTGCTTGTGGTCGCATGGGCGCATAGAGCTTGGCATCTAAAAATGGTTTGGTTGCCTGCCTTTAATCTAAGGGCTTGTAGTAAATAAGCAGCCACCTTCCCTCTGTTTTTTTCCAGCGGCGCTCGATTTTTAGTTTTAAGGAGGGACTTATGATTTCCTCGCCGACGATTGACTTTCCCATTCGGTAAAATGAGCGTTCAAATATTTGGGAATTTTCAATATCTACAGGTTTGTGCATAATCCAATTTTCTGCTGTCCATTCTTCAATAGCTCTTTTTTCGCCTAAATAAGGCAGGGGAAAAAGGGTGTGTTCCCATTGAAAGGCGGAATCTGAATGATACTTATCATAGAATGTAACGAATTCATCCGGCAGGCCTTCGCCATCTTGCGCAGATGCTTCTGAAGGAGAGGATTCGCAGGCTAGTAGAAAAATAAAAGCATAAAAGATTAAGCTAGTGTTTCTGGGCAACGGTGTAAACGAGAATAAAGTCACCCATCCATTGGTAGTGTATATCATAAGTTTGATCTTTGTTTTTGTAAATTTTTCCAATGGCCTTTTGCGATTCAAAATCAGGCCGTTTTATTTCTAATTCCTTGCAAAAGTCAACTTTCTTTTTGCTATAAATCTTGTAAAGTGCTTCTTTGGCTCCCCAAATTAGATGCAAGTCAGACAAGATGTGGTCAGGTCGAAGCCACTTCTCTTCCTTAGCGTTTACGAATTTATGTTTGATGCGGTAAATTTTCTTTACGCGCTTTTGAATATCAATTCCAGCAGGCTGTCGGCTTCTTAGAACAGCGGCTTTCCCGTTGGAGTGCGAAATTGAAATTTCAGTAGAACTGCCTTGCAAATACGGTTTGCCAAATGTATCTTTTAAACAAGGCTGTCGGCTTTCACCCGATCCTAAATAGTGTAACAACCAGCGCGCTCCGAGCCACTCCCGTCTCTTAGCAGTGGCCTTTATCTTATCGAGGGCTTCCTCTTCTTCAGAAACCAAATCTAATCGCTGGAGAAACCAAGTTTCAGCTTCAGTGACATCCCACACACCCAATGCGGTAACTTCATCTATTTTTTTATACAAGGAGATTGGCATAAAACTAAATGTAATAACATTTGTCATGTAATCAAGATGATTTGAAGAATAAGTTTTGAGCCGTCGCATAATTGTATGCTATACCAACTATCTTTGATGCTCGAATACTTCATAGTGAACATCAGTTATGGAAATTGTACAAGAGAAGTTATTACTTGGGCACAAGGCCGGAATTTACGCCCTAGCCGAACTCCCTGATGGAGGGTTTTTGTCTGGTGCTGGGGACGGTTGGATTGTTGAATGGCCCAGATTGTCTAGTGATAGTGAAGACGGATCCCTTATTTCCAAAGTAGATGCTCAGATTTTCGATTTATGTTTTGAAAAGATTAATGAGAGGATTTGGGTAGGAGATATGAATGGGGGCGTGTATGCAATTGATTACGCTAATAAATCCCTGCTGAATAAACAGGCCCACCATAATAAGGGAACCTATCTAGTGGATACCCATGAAGACATCATTTTGTCTGCTGGGGCTGACGGACGTTTTACACTCTGGTCTTCAGAAAATTATTTACCCAAACAGAGCTTTTCAATTTCAAAAAAACATTTGCGGGCCGCGGCCTTCCATCCTTCTCGACCTGTGATGGCCATTGCAGGTGGTGATGGCCATATTTATCTGTTTCACACAGAAAGCTGGAAATGTATCCAACAGATTGAAATGGCGCATGACAGGTCGATTTTTGACCTGATTTTCCACCCGGATGGTGATATCTTATACAGTGGAGGAATGGATGCTTATTTAAAAGCCTGGGATTGGGCAACTGGGGTTCCTATTAAAGAAGTTCCGGCACATCGTTTCACGATAAATAGTATCGCCATAGATCATAAGAGGGGTATTTTATTTACAGCGAGTAGAGATAATAGTATCAAAGTATGGACGCTTTCAGACCTGAAATTGATAAAAGTAATTGATAGCAGTAAAAAATCGCACCATATGAACTCTGTTAATATATTAAAGTACAATAACCATTCCGACTCTATTCTTACTGCTAGTGACGATCGCACGATAAGAGTGTGGAATATCCTGGATAATCCTAAACTGTAAGCCAATTATGATACTAACGGACAACCAAATCTTGAAAGCCATAAAAAAGGGAGAGGTCGTGATTGAACCTTTCAAAAGGGATTGCCTCGGTACGAACTCCTATGATGTGCATTTAGCACCTCACATTGCGACATATACGGACAAGGTTTTAGATGCAAGAAAACACAATAAGGTTGAGCACAAGCTGATTCCTGAAGAAGGAATGATTATCTATCCGGATACATTATATTTAGGTGTTACTATGGAATACACCGAAACCCACCGGGCTGTTCCATTTTTAGAGGGGAAATCCAGCGTTGGTAGGCTGGGTATCGATATTCACGCTACTGCGGGGAAAGGGGATGTGGGGTTCTGTAACACCTGGACGCTTGAAATATCTTGCACACAAGCTGTACGAATTTATGCAGGTATGCCTATCGGCCAACTTATTTACTTCTCTATCGAGGGGAATATTGACCGATATTATAATACCAAAAAAGATGCAAAATACAACGAGCGGACTATAAAGCCGGTAGAGTCTATGATGTGGAAAAATATATTCTAGTTTTCCTCATCTAGATTTGACCAAGCGATCATTCCGCCCAGTAGATTGCGTGCCTTTTTAAAGCCATGTTGCTGTAATACTTCTTTAGCTACCCCGCTTCGATTTCCGGATCGACAATAGACAACAACTTCTTTATCTTTGTCGAAAGGCAATTCAGATATCTTTTCAGTTAAGTCTCCCAGAGGTAGAAAGGAACCACCGATATTGAAAGCCTCGCGCTCATGGGCTTCACGCACATCAAGTAATTGAATATCCTCACCTTGTTGTCTCTTTTTTTGTAATTCTCCGACCGTAATATCTTCCATAGTTATCACTTTATATTTTTACGAAACGAGAATATGCAAGTATAGTTCCGGCTTTGTCCAAAAAGACTAAGGAATACAAGCCTTCAGGCAAGGTCCCAACTGATATTCTTGAATCGGTTACATTCATTTGGGTGGCCAGTCCCGCACTGTTGATTGCTAAAACTTGATCTACTTCGTTCATCAAAGTTTCAAAATAAGGTACATACAAATAATTAGATGTCGGATTTGGATATAGAGATAATGACTGGGGCGCTGCTGCCGGAGTAGCCACTTGGGTGGTTATTTGGGTCTTGGTGCCAAATACGGGGCGAATCATAATAGCTCCCTCTATGTTTCCTCCTGAAACGGGATTCCATGTTCCTGTCGAATTAAAGAAGATTCGTGAAGTCGCTTCGGGACTGTCACGGTCAAAACCTACATATAACCCAAATGGGCTTGAGGCTGAGACCTGCCTCCAACCCACATAAAATTTGCCGCTGGGAATAAATAGAGTAGTGTCTTCACCGGTGGATGTCTTTAGACTGAAATTTGTAAAGCTTTTTATTCCTTCATCAAATTCAGCTCCGAATATAGGTTGATCATAAAATTGAGAGTAGTCAGCTGTGGAAGACAAACTATCTATCCAGACCATTAGCTCAAAGCGCTGCCGTTCTCCTTCTGAAAAAACGAACGGAAACATCATTCGAATAGCTCGAAGTGTATCGCCAACAATTGCTTCATATTCCTGGGCAACCATGTCAAACTGACCCGTCCCCTGGACATAAATCCCAACTTCTGCCGATCCATCATCGTAGGCATAATAGTCTATGATTTTATTTTCTACGCGTGTATTATTATTTTGTGCAAAGGCTGGCTGATTATCTTCGTTTTCTGGCTCAATTTCATAAATCGTTTCAATGCGGGTGCTATCATCTTCTTCAAACGGTATCGTTTGCAAAGCATTTATCAAGCCTTCTCGGCGTTTTATTGGATTTATAAATCCAAATTGACCTGGCGCTAAGGTTCTTTGATTTTCATCTACAACAGGGGGTACTTCAAGTAGTGTTTCCTCTATGAGTGGCGTAGATTCGGGTAGGCTCCTAACTCTAAGACGACTAATACTAACTTCTTGTGTTGTAGGGAAATTGTTAGAAACTGAAACTTGAACCTCCGTAGCCGTTTGGGTAGAAATCCAATTTTTAAATTGCTTGGAAGGTAATGCCCGGTATGGAGAGAGCACTCCAGAAGGCTCATTCAATAGACTGATGTCAGCAATATTTGAAGTGGGCACAGGCTCATCTCTAAGCTGGACATAATCTAAATGCCACAAGCCCAAAACGCCATCCCTTCGGGAAATGTTTTTAAACCGGAACTGAAAACCATCATACCGAAATCGCTCCTCAACAGGAAATTCTTCATATTGGAATGGAGGAACTGTTTGATCACCTAGGCCTGGATATGATTTTATGCGTTCCCACCCCCCTTCGGAATTTCTAAACTCAAGAATTAGGGAATCAGCAACACGAGGAAAGCCAGAGAATCCTCTGCCTCTAGGTTGGTAGAAAAACTGTAAAACGGGGAAATCGTAGGTGCTCAAGTCAATGAAAGACGAAGTTAGGTGGTCTGAAATGCCGGCTCCACCGCCATAAGGCACTCCGAATTCGTTCGTCCCATCAAGGGTTGCTGTGCCCAGAGATAGGGGCTGAGCAGCCAAACTGCGGTTGATGTAGGCTGCACGGTCTAACCATAGGATTTCGTCTGGATAGGGGCCTGAAGCGGAAAAATTATCTATAAAGGGAAGGTCAAGTGCGGGGCGAGTTTTTACGATGAGTAAAACTGGCGTTTCATCCCCATTTTCGTCAATTATAAAAACATCAATTGAATCAGTCACTGGAAACTGAATGAAGCCCGCTGTAAAAATTATACAATTATTACTAATCTCAACGTCTCCACCTAAAATGCCAACAGGGTCGTACTCGAGACGGTCAAAGGGCTCGTTAATTAGAAATAAATCTACACAAATACTATCTGTTTTGAGCGTCTGCACATTTAACTGTAATACATCTGCATAAGCTGAAGAAGCTAATATATTTGTAGAACTCTTGGACGATAGGCTAGGGTTATGAGTTAATGGAACCATTTGAATTTGGGTCCATCCAACTTGTAGTCCAACAAAAAATAAAAATAATAGAGTAAAAGCCGTTTTCATTTCCTTCATGTGTTTTCAAACGTAAATTCTAAACCTTAAGTATTTTTTCGATCATTAGAAATCCGATTCTTCGTCGGTTCCTTCAGTTTGCAGAGAGTCGCAAAAGCTTGGTTTTATAGGGGATATCCAAAGGTCCATTTGACTCCCTCTTTCCACTTTAGCTTTCCCATCCTCATTTTTAGGAAATGGAATTTGATCGGTAACATAGGCCAGATCCATATTTTCAGTTGCTCCAATGAGCTCAATTTCACCGATGCTTAACTGCATGGCAGATAATTGAAATCGTGCCTCCTGAAGTGTTTTGCAACGAAGATCAGGCACATCAATTAAACCACCGCTAGACTTGGATACGATTACAGAAAGGGTCTCTCCACGTTCAATTTTATAGGAATCATTCCGATGTTCTTCACTTACTATTAGCTGTCCATCGTGTAAGACCTTCATGATATGGCCTTCTGGTCCTGCATCAAAGGTCTCGTCTATAATTTCTGTTTTTAAATCAAAGCCTACTCCAAGCTCGCGACTTTTTATCTCATAATCTTCTCCATACAAGGGAGGAAGTGCACTGATAGAGACCATCTCGGGTAGATACTTTGTGACTGTTACGTATATTTTGCGACCTTCCTTAGCTTTTGAACCGGGTTTCGGGTTCTGACGCTTGATTATCCCGCCTTCTTCTCCAACAAAAAACACAGAATCAGCTACTACAATTTCAAAACTTCGATCAGCTGCATCAGATGCGGCCAACTCAATAGGTTTCTCAATGTAATCTGGAATCAAGAGTTTCTGACCATGGCGTGTAAAGTTATCTAACCAAAAAAATACAGCCCAAATAATAACAATACTTAGCAAAGTTAGGATGAGAAGGTGTGTCCAAAGCCTCTTACTTTTCATAAATGCCCAACAATCTGATAACCAGGAGTGTCTTTCTTCTAATCTTGCCATATCACTATTATTGAATGGGACTACATGATCGCTAATGTAGATCCATCTCAAAGGTAATAAATACCTTCCGCATAATATTTTGACGGATAGGGTTTATTAATCAAACGCGCTTTATCGAAGGAATACTATTTTTATTTCCCACTAAATTTCATCTTTGCTCCCCCATGAATGCACATCGGAAAATAAATCGTGAAATTTTCAAACTAGCCGGGCCTAATATTTTGAGTAATATTTCGGTTCCACTCATCAGCTCTGTTGATACAGCTTTGATGGGCCATTTGTCTTCTGTACATCTTGGCGCAGTAGGTCTGGGGGCCATGCTATTCAACTTTTTGTATTGGAATTTTGGTTTTCTTCGAATGGGGACTACCGGAGTAACAGCACAAGCTTTTGGAAGGTCTGATCGCTCTGAAATTATGACGAATTTGGCTCGATCTATGGTAGTAGCTCTAGCTATTAGCTTCCTATTATTACTTTTTCAAAATATACTTGGGGTTTGGGGATTTTATTTTTTAAATACACCTGCCTCTCATATGGACTACACCCTGGAGTATTTCCATATCCGGATTTGGGCTGCACCTGCCACTCTAGGCTTATATGCAATGATGGGATGGTTTTTTGGCATGCAAAATGCACTCTATCCACTGATTTTAACTGTTTTTATAAATATTGTAAATATTGCGCTTAGCGTAATCTGGGTGAATTATTATGACATGGGTATTCATGGCGTCGCCCTCGGCACCCTGGTCGCCCAGTATGCGGGACTATTAGCCGCTATTTTTTTGTGGGTATTTCGATATAAAAAACATTGGGTCGATTTAATACGGAACACTTTTTGGCGTTGGCAGGCTTTCAAACCGTTTTTTGATTTAAATGTAAATATTTTTATCCGAACCGTATGCTTATCCTTTGCTTTTGCCTTTTTCTACAATCGAAGCGCAACTTATGGGTCTTTAGTATTAGACGCTAATGTCGTTTTACTTCAGTTTTTACATTGGATGTCTTACGGCGTAGATGGATTTGCCTATGCAGCTGAAAGTCTAAGTGGAAAGTATAAGGGAGCTTTGCGTGAGAGCCATTTCAAATTAGCAGTTTATTGGAGCTTTTTATGGGGGGGCGTCTTGGCACTCTCATATGCAGCAGTATACTGGCTTTTAGGTGAAGATCTGATTGCATTATTTACAGACATATCAAAGGTCCAGATAACGGCGGCAACATATCTGCCATGGATGATCGTACTTCCTATTGCGGGTTTTGCTTCTTATATATGGGACGGTATTTTTGTCGGCGTTACCGCTGGAAAAAGTATGCGTAATGCTATGATCGCATCTCTGATTGTTTACCTTATCGCTGTATTTACTTTGGGTCGGCACTATGAAAACCACGGATTATGGGCAAGTCTGCTAATATTTCTATTGGCTCGTGCTATTTTCCAACAGATTTTATACACAAAAAATGGATGGAACCTTCAGTAGTCGGGTTCCATCCATTTATAGTTAGATCATAAGTCTTGCCAGCTTATTGGACCATGACTTTGAGCGTACGATTCTCTTTCCCATTTAATAATTGAAGTTGATACATGCCTTTGGGTAGATTATTTACCGAAAGAGTATATCTGGAACTTCCATCCAGGGAAATACGATTTACTACTTGGCCCAGCATATTTACCATTCGTAACTCTCCTGCTCTAGGTTGGTTGGGAATTGATACATTGATAAAATCTCGAGCTGGATTTGGAAAGGCGGTAAATGACGAGGACGTAGGGTTTTCATCAGACAACACTTCATCTACTTTAATATAGATCGTATCAATTCCAAGCCAACCTCCGTCTTTGTCTGTCAATACGACGGAAAAGAAATCTAACTCCTCGCTTTCGCCGCCATGGGCATAAACGAGATGGTAAGAATCGATTGCATATTGAATAAATTGAGAGCCCGGCTGTATAATTGACTGACCATGGGTAATCACACCACGTTGTGGCGCTTCCACGACGGTGTAAAGAAGGTCACCTGAGTTATTTCCATCTTTTTCTGCTTTCATGTTTTGTGGGCGAATGAATTGAGTTCCACCAGATGAAACATATACGGTATCAGTGCTGAGACTTGGCTTTTCAACATTTATACTACCGCACACCTCAATACCCCAGCCCTGTAGCTGTCCTGAAGTTCCAGGGGTTCTATCTTCGATAAGCATTTCCCAATCCCCTGATAATTCTTCACCATTCAGGACAGATAAGGAGTCTAGTGGGCGTTGGGTTCTTCCTTGATTTAATGGGCATGAAACTTCAGAGCTTGCCGCATCATTGAGGGAAATGTTAAAATCTGTACTATTAAAACAACGATTCTCAAACAGCCGAACTTCAGTTCCCTGCGGGCTCACTAATGTTGCGGAAATATCGCCTATAAACTGATGACTTCCGCGCAACCGCTTTACATTAAGATTTGCTATTTCACCCGTTTCAAAAATTTGTAACCTTGACCGAGTACGTCCATTTCCAGCTGCCGTAATAACCTTGGGAACATCCACAGAGGTGTAGGATTGACAATCTATCTGAACTGTTTGGAAAACCTGCACTGGGCTAGGTGTTCCTTCGCCACAATCATTTATAGGAACTACTCGCCAGTATATCAGAGTGTTTGCTGGAAGCAGATCGCTTGTGCTAAAACTGTTTACATTACCCAGGCCTTCACTGAGTATAATACTGCCAGATTCAAAACTTGGATTTTCAGCTAATTCTAAGCGATAGGCTAAAGCATCATCTGACTTAGCCCAAACAAATTCAATGGACTGAGCAACGTTTTCTGCATTCGCTTCAGGAACCAAGCCTCTTAGGTCATCAAAATTATTGGTTATGATCTCAGAACGGATGGGGATATTGATTGTATCAGCTCCATCTGCAACCAGAAGTATTTCAAGGTCATAGATACCTTCCAAACTGTTTCCCCAATCAATTTGCAATTCAGTCAGTTCTCCCGGACTTACATCCGCAGGAACATTTTGAAAACTTGCTTCACTAGGTAAACCCAGAATCTCAGAAATTCGGATCGAATTTACAAATCCTCCATATCCTGTTGTTTCGAGCAGGTAGCTAGTTAGGTCGGGGGGGCAGGCCTGCTGTACTACCGGACTTACCCGAGCAATAAAGCCTGGCTCATCCGCGTCCATAATACTAAACGTAGATGGTGATAAGTTGAAAAATATATTTTGACTGGCTTTCACTTTAATTTTAGCTGAGTTGGTTGTCACTTCAGGCAAATTGATAGGGTACGAGCCGGTATTTGGTACGCCGGCCTGAATAAGGTGGGGATATGTAAATCCACCGTCTTCAGATAAATAAATATCTACAGTTTGACAGTTAATTGGTGCTTCATTCGTTCCGGCTACATCCCATTCAACTGTTAGTGATTCTCCTACTTCGTACATGCCTGATATAGACTCCACGGTAAATGGTCCTGCTTGGTCTTCAACGTCAAAAGAAACATAATCCCAGGCAATCACCCCGCCATCAGGATTCCAATCGCGAACGGTACAACTAAAGCGCATGGATCGGGCATAATCCGGTAGGACTTCAAATTCTGAGGACTGGTTAAAAACAATATCCTCAATTTTCGGAAATACGCGAACAGGGTCTGTTGTGGGCGGGAAGGACCGAAAAGCTGGACAGTTCCCTGTAGGCTCACCAACTTCGCAGTTGGTTAATCCGGCATCACGCTGCTCCCAGCAATATAGCACGTCCGAACTGCCATCTACCTCAGCCGCTGCCTCCAATTCAAAGGGCGTGCTTATAGGTATCGCTAAATTGGATGTTTCATCGTAATTGAGCGTAATGTCAGGGAGGGGGTGATTTTGAGGTATTTTCTCCGGACACGCATCACCAACACCATTGTGCATATGCGCTATAATAGATTCTACAGATCCAATGTTGTAATATGGATCACTATCTCGTTGAACATTTCTTATTGGTCCGCAAATACCAGCATAAGACATAATCGTACTTCCACTTCCTGGCTCAAAACCAAAAGCTAGCGACTCATTGTTGCCTCGACAAAAGTTGAAGGAGTGAGGCGATCCCATTTGGTGCCCTATTTCGTGGCAAACCAAACCAACGTACCAGTTATCCCCAATAGGATTGAATCCGCAAGAAACTCCGCGGGCTTTACCGTTATTCGAGCAAACTGAATTGAGCTGAGCTAAACCACCTGCATTTGTGCAGAAAACATGTCCAACATCGTATCTACTTCCGGAAATACCCCTCCGAATAATAAACCCAGGCGCCTCATTAATCAAAGCCTGTGTGTTTCCATCTGTGAGCTCGTTATTATTGGGATCTAGGACGATCAAAGAATCGATTTCATCAATAAATACAAACTCTACAGAAAATTCTCGACGGACTACTTCATTGACGCGCAATATCATCGTGGTCAGAGCGCCGGTAACTAATTCCAGCGTGCCACCGTGAAAATTTGAATATCCATAAGTGGTAATGGGAGCCATGCGATATCTACGAAGTGGTACATCCTCATTCGCCTTTTGATTTCGTGAAATACTTTTTCCTCTTTCTAGGGCCCGGGTGATTTCTACTCCTGGACTTGTCTGTTCGTCTAATATTTCGTCCAGGTCACAGGTAAATTTGCTGTATGCCTCGGGTCGATTATAATCTCTTACATGATAAACAGCATAGGTCGAATGGCCTCGCTCTCGATTCGTAGGATCAATGTAAACAGCTCCTGATTTATTTCGTAAAACGGCGTGAAAGCCATGCCCGGTTATGTCACCATAGCCTACGTAATCTCCGTTGAGTTGAGTGAGTTTAAACGTTTGAATGCTCGAGTGCCTTTTGTAAAAATTAGGGCTGGAAATAGCGTAAAATTCAACGCTAAACAGAGCATCCGGCTGGCTCGGTAGGGGGATTTGAACCGAGCTTTCTGTATCCATTACTTTGGTAATTTGAGTACGTAAAGCAGATTCAGAAACTTGATATCCCTCAAATTTCTTGGGTTTAAAGAGTTGCCGATCATCAAATGTGATTTGCTCTTTAGCGATCGGTTGAAATAAACCTTGAGCAATTATGCCAAAAGGCAACAACAGGAATAATAAAAGATATATTCGAATAGCTAGTCGCATGGTATTAATTATGTTCAGTTCGTGTGTTTAAAAAATAGGTCTAATATTTATAACCCCGCTGGGACTTACCTTATTGCACAATTAATTTTTGTACAAGGCGTTGTTCACCTTCTATGAGTTGGATATAATACAGGCCGGGAGTTAATCCTCCCTCTACTACCTTTACTTGATCAGCTCCAGAAAGTTCGATAGACCTCACAGATACTCCTTTGGCATCTCGAATTTCGAGTAAGCCGTGGCGAAAACCCTTGGGTGGATATATATAAAATACTCCGGAGGTAGGGTTAGGAAAAACTTCAAAGGATTTTGAAGTGACTACTTCCGATTGCAAAACAGCATCCACCCTGATTGGGAGTGTATCTAAACCAATCCACCCGCCATCGTCGTCTTCTACAACGAAGGTGATAAAATCTCGGTCAGCATCTGATCCGTTATGCGAATAAGTCAACCACCATTTATTTACAGCATCCTGAGTGAATTCAGCACCGGCTCTAAGGGTATCATTACCAAAGGTGAGAACACCATGACGTGGTGCATCGACTACCGTGTATGTAATTTCGTAAGGTTCTATATCTTCCTTTTCAGCACTTAAATTGTCGTCTTTAAGGAATTGTTGTCCTCCCCGCGAAACGTACAATGAGTCTTTGTCAAGCGAAGGCGAGCTAGCTGACAAAGCACCGCATAACTCTAGAGCCCATGCTTGAAGTGAACCCCCGCTACCGGCGGTGCGGTCTTCAATGATCAACTTCCATCTTCCTTGCGTTATTCCTCCGGCTAGAGCGCTCAAGGCATCCTGAGGCTTGTATGAGTTGCCCCCAGTCAGCGGGCACTGAAGTTCAGTTGCTGCCAGATCACTGAAATTTACATTAAAGTCGGACAAATTAAAGCATTCCTCAGTAAATAACCGCACCGAAGTTCCAGAAGGGCTCTCCAGACGGGCGCGTATCTCGCCAACAAAAGGGTGTGTACCTCGCAAGTTTCTGACTTCCACTGATTCTATAACACCTTCTTCTTCTACCTCGATTATGGATTCTGCTACCGCGTTGGATGTAGGAAGAATGGCTTTCGGAACATCAATCGATGTGTACCGATCACAACTTGTAGCTCCCGTTCTCAAAACGAAAACCTCAGAAGAGGAACCATCACCACATTCATTGATTGGAATGACCCGCCAGAAGTAGGTTTCCCCTGCTTCCAATTGGTACCCTATGGAAGAGTTAAAGTTTGTGGCTGCACTTTCTGAGACTACAGAAGCCTCTATATTCTCAAACGAGGGTGAAAAGGATAATTCAACTCGGTAAGATAGAGCATCTTCCGCCTCCGTCCACGAAAAGTCTACTATGGGAGAAGCATTCTCTTGATTTAGGCTGGGTGCTGTCAATTGCAGATCCTCAAAATTATTGGAAATAATGCTTGTTTGAATGGAAACTTGAACCGTATCTACTGAAATGGACGTCAAAACAGCCTGCAAATCTAAATCTTGCTTTTCAGCACCTCCAAAGTCCACTATGATATCCATTGACTGACCGCCTTGTATTACAGGCGGCACAGCTTCCCAACTAGCGCCCGCAGGTAGGCCTTGAAGGTCCGCTAAAAGAATATCCTCATCAAATCCTAAATAGGATTCTGTTTCAATGCGATACGTACCCTCTGTTGGGAGGCAAACTTGATCAAAAAATGCAGGGTAGGAAGCTGAAAAAGTAGGCGAAGATGGACCTGTTATTTCAAAAGTAGATCCTGAAATATTGAAAAAGAAATTATCGTGACCCTTGACCTTTATCTTGGCATTTGATGTGGGAATATTAGGGGCATTTATTGTCAACTGACCCGAGTTGGGAACAGCCTCAGCCAACAAATGAGGGTAAGTAAAACCTCCATCATCGGAAAGATAAATATCTACAGTTTCGCAAGAGACCAGCCCCTGATCGGTTTGCGCAACATCCCAATTGATCTCGATTTGGTCACCTACTTCATACTCGCCTGAAATTGAGCCTACAGTAAATGGACCCGCATCAGTTGTTACCTCAAGTTGCACCAAATCCCAGTCAAGCGTCCCGCCTTCTGGATCCCAATCCCGAAGTGTGCACATGAACTGCATGGACCGATCGTAGTCAGGTAGTCGTTCCCAACGATTACTCTGCCCGCTGATAATATCTTCTATTCTTGGAAAAACCCGGGTTGGGCTTGTGGTAGGCTCTCTGGATCGAAATAATGGACAATTATCTGTGGGATTATTAACATCGCAATTGAAAGGGGAGGCGTCATATTGCTCCCAGCAATATAATAGGTCTATAGTATCTGCCGTAACTGCTGCCGTTAGTTCAAATGGAGTAGAGGCTGGAATGGTAGTTGGTACGTCTGTATCAAAATCAAACGCTAAGGTTGGAACCTGACCCGGTCGCGGTGTCTCATCGGCACAGGTGTTACCGAATCCTTCATGCATGTACGAAGTGATAGACTGTAGTGATCCTATATTGTAATACGGGGATGTAAAATTACTGACATTTCGACCAGGGCAAAGGTTAGCATATGCCATAATAGTCGTCCCGCTTCCCGGCTCGAAGCCGAAAGGTAAACTCTCGTTTTCACCCCGGCAGTGATTGAAAGAGTGCCTGGATCCCATTTGATGTCCTATTTCGTGGCATACCAATTCAACATAAAAACGGTCGCCTATAGGATCGTCTCCGCAAGATACGCCTCTTCGTTTTCTGGAATTACTGCAAACAGAAGAAACAGTCGCCAGGCCTCCATACCGGGTGCATAGCAAATGGCCAAGATCATACTCCGAATTATCAAAATACTGACTTATAACATCATTGACCTGATTGATCAAAACTGATGTTTGTCCATTAGTATATCCGTCTGTAGCGGGATCTAAAAAAAATAGGGTATCTGTATCTTGATTTAAAATATACTCTACCGAAAATTCTCTGCGCATGACCTCATTGACACGAATCATCAGGTTAATCATTTCCGCAGCTACATCAGCTTTTGTACCCCCGTGGTATTGCGCATATTCTCCCGTAGTCGCTACTACTAAAACGTATTGCCGCAAAGGCTGACGATCTTTCCCAGATTTAGCGGACTTAGAAGCACGTGACGCTATCGACTGGCCTGGGTTGGGCACCTCATCCATGTCATCTTCCATCTCACACATAGACCGTTCAATGCCTTCCGGCAATTGATATTCAGAGCTGTAGTAGGCCGCATAGGTCTTCTGTTCTATATCTTTTCGCGTTGGATCAATGTAAAACTGACCCTCCGGACTGCGACCCACTGCATGAAAACCTTTTTTTGACATAGACCCAAATCCATCAATTTCTCCCGATATACTGGAAAAGGCAAAAGTCTGAATACTGGGATACTTTTTGTAAAAACCAGCTTGGGCAACTTTATAGGGTCGAAGTTGCACGGGAATAATTTCACCATTAGGTAGAGGCATTTCAAATGGCCCCTTTTCGCGAATCGCCTTCTTCAAGGATGCTTGCAATTCATTATCATTCGCCTCGTAAGCCGAGTAGCTTTGAGGTTCATAAATGACTCGATCGGAAAATGAAATACTTTCGGTCTCAACCGGCGTGAATATTGACTGAGAAAGTACCGAGCCTATAGAAATAGCAATTACAATAAAAGAGGACAAAATTCGCCCTGATATGCGCTTAAGTGTGTGGTTGTTCATAGTTTGTTCTTTATGGTCAGTTACCTTCAAAAGTAATAAAAATATTGTGATTGATTAGCTCGATTTGCACTGGGATTGAAGAACCCATCATTTTGATTGCTCTTTATTATAAAACGAATCCTACCATCAAAAAGCAAGTTTTTTATTTAAAATCGTGAAGTTGAGTTTTTGGGCGTGCCCCCAGGCCGGATTTCGCCCATGGCTATAAATCCGCCTCTGGGTCGGGCTATCCGCTCTTAGTCAGCAGCGCATGCAGCGGCATCCCTATGGCTGCGGGGAGTTTCTTGTGGCACTTCCTCGCACTAGGCCTGCTCGCAGCATGGCTCTGCTGCCTGCCGCTTCTATCCCTCACGCAGCTTTCAAAGCACACAGGCGTTAATTTGAAAATTAAAGATTCTTTCTTTCTCATTTTTTTTTAAAAGAGATCGCCGGCCGTGAACTCACCTATTTTTCAGGAATGCCTATAGCAGCTTGTGCTGATGTGACTTTTCAATTAATTCGCGACTACTGTGTACGTCAAATTTTCGCATCATATTTCTCTTATGCGCGGATACGGTTTGGTCAGAAATAAAAAGCTCATCGGCTATTTCTTGGATGGTTTGACCATCTGCGATTTTCCCTAAAATTTCCCGCTCTCTATCCGTCAAATCATTTTGGGCTTTAAAACGGTCTTCATTTTCAAACTCTTTCTTTCGAGCTGACTCGGAGCCACCTTTTTTTCGCTTAGGTCCGAAGTGCACATCTTGCCCCATATACACTTTACCCTGAATGACTTCCCGAACGCCTTGAATAAGATCTTCTGGCTGAGAGCGTTTGAGTACATATCCATCTACTCCGCTTGTAAATGCCATCTTCACAAATTTTTGTTGATCGTATTGAGATAAAATTAGGACACGAGTCTGCGGGTATGTGGATTTTATTTGCTCAATAAGGTCAACACCGTCAATTTCAGATAATTTAAGCTCACTAATGAGTAATCTTATTGGATTTTTGCGCAATTGTTCCATAAGCGTTCTGCCTGAGGCTACCACCCATTGTATACGTATGGAAAAATCCAGTTCAGCTTGGAGCAGGTGAATAAGGCCGGCGGCCATGATTGGGTGCTCGTCAGCTATACCTATAGTGATGGATTGGTGAAGCTCTTTCATCGGGTGTAAGATGGAACAATTGACAATATAGCAATTTATATAATTCTGAAGAAACTCCGCTGATGAATGGTTCACCAGACACGGCATAGCAAGCCAGAAAGTTTAAACACGTGTTGATACTAAATACGATAGTAATAGTCGATCGGCAGTGATTGGTAGATGATGCATGGGAAATGGGCATAAGTGACCAAATAAGAGAATTTTATTGTATTTCGCGCAAAGGATAGGAGGTGCCCGCCGCTGGCGGGGTCTCGCTTTCACGATGGGGTGCGGTCTTAGGTGGTCGATACCCGCACTTTTTTTTGATTTCGGACTTAATAATTATGGAAGCGAGACCGATAGCACCGCATAGCCTGACCCCTGACTCGTTTGAGGCAGGGGATGCGCCCAAAAACACATTTTGTATTACGAATATATATAATATGTATAAAGTTTTGATATTGTCAGGTACAAATCAATTTTTTTTGATGGGTAATCCTTATATTTGGAGCTAGATAAAGATTAAAACTACTCTTATATGAATCATTTATACTCCTTTCTCCTAAGTTTTCTATTATTGGGTTTGGGTTCAGCGACCTCAAATGCCCAAAATTGCCCGCTGTCGTGTAACGATCTCATAAACGTATCGCTGGGACCGAACTGTTCAGCTTTGATAACACCGGATATGATTTTAGAGGGACCGGGAGCCAATTGTCCTTATATGGTCACCATTTTTGATGCCTCGGGTCAGCCTATCGGCGATATGGTAGACGGTTCATATATTGGTCAGACTCTTGAGGTGCGAGTGTTTTTGAATGGCAATTCTTGTTGGGGGGAGATTTTCATCGAAGACAAACTTCCGCCTACGATAGACTGTCAGCCTAGCGTAACGACTTCATGTTCTGAGCAGGATCCCAATTCAGTTCCTAGCTTTTTAGTAGACGATAATTGTGATCCAAATCCGGAAATTGAAATATTGAGTGATAATATTACTTCTCAGCCCTGTTCGAGTCCGTTTACGGCGATTCGTTCCATTACATATATTGCAGTCGATGCTTCTGGAAATGAAAGCAGTCCATGCACGCAGACGATTCAATATGAGCGCGAGAGTTTGTCTGCAGTAGATTTTCCTGAAAATAGAGATGGTATCGAACTCCCTGCTTTTCAGTGCGATGATCCCTCCTGGGACTTAAATGGTAATGGTTATCCGGAAGCTAATGAAGCTGGAGTTCCCACGATCGACGGTCAGGCCATATATCCTCAGGAGGTTTGTGATTTTTGGGTGTATTTTCAGGACCATCAGATACCACTCTGTGGTGGTGGATTTAAGATTTTAAGAGATTGGACGGTGATGGATAACTGCACCGGCAATACGATTGAAGAAACTCAACTTATTGAAATTGAAGATCAGTCAACGCCCACCATCCATTGTCCGGCCGATATTACGGTGGCAGGAGGTTTTGATTGCGGGGCAGTGGTAGAACTTCCTGACCCCATTATTGGTTCTGGATGTTCAGGATCACCTAATTATACAGTCAGTGTGAATGGAGGAATCATCAGTGAGGTTAATGGACGATTTATAGTGTCAGGCCTTGATGTGGGCACTTATACGGTGACGTATACGGTAGAAAACCCTTGTGGGGGACATCCCACTTCTTGCCAAATTCATTTGACAGTTACTTCAGGTGGTGGCAATGGCCCTATTGCTATTTGCGACCAAAACACTGTGGTGGCCCTGGGGATTAACGGTACGGCTAAAATTTTTGGAGCTACTTTTAATGACGGCTCCTATTCTGATTGTGGGGATGTGGTAGATATACAGGTGCGAAGAATGCATCCCGGAGACTGTCCTCCCGGTGTGGCAGACGATACTGAGTTTAGAGATTTTGTTGAATTTTGTTGTGCTGATATCGCCAATAATCCGAACACCATTGTTTTGCGCGTGACTGACTCGAACGGGCAGACCAATGAATGTATGGTTCACGTGACGGTGCAAAATAAACTACCACCAAGCTTACATTGTCCACCGGACATTTCGATCGATTGTGATTATCCATTAGACATAAATGACTTATCTGATTTTGGTACTGTAGTGTCAGACCCGGCAGATCGAAAGCCCATTTACGTATATAATTCTCATTACCCGAATGGTTTTGTAGGTTATGACGGCTTTGCATCAGGGAGTTGCGGACACATTACTATAACTGAGCACGTAGATGACTTTACGGATTGCGGCGGTGGATATATCTTGCGTACATTTAAAGTTACGGGTCAGGGAGGCGTTATAGCGAGTTGTGAACAGAAGATTTTTATCAAACGAGACAAGCCTTTTAGTTGCAGTCAAATTAATTGGCCAGATGATGTTGAAATTAACAGTTGTCACTCTGTGATGACAGATCCGGACAATACGGGACGCCCTTCATTCAACAATGTGGGTTGCGGAAGTATTTTGGCAACAAATTATTCTGATGAGGTCTTTTCCGTGGTGAATGGATTTTGCTATAAGATTTTGAGAACGTGGAAAGTTCTGGATTGGTGTGGAACAAACGGTACTCACAAAATATGCGAGCACACACAAGTTATAAAAGTCAGAGATGATGATGCTCCAGAATTTGTAGCAGGTTGCGAGGACGTTACAATCTGTACTGACAATGTCCAGGAGTGCACAGGCTTTGTGAGTTTGAGCCCAACGCTGGAAGATTGCACGCCAAATGAGCATTTACGATATGAATACTATGTAGACATTAACAATAACAACCCTGGAGGACGTTATGATTTGGAAGGCACCACAAGTCACATTGAGCGGTATTTGCCGTTTGGAACTCATAGAGTGTTGTGGAGAGTGCTAGATGGCTGCGGGAATCAAGGAACCTGTTCTTATTTAGTTACCGTGGAAGATTGTAAGAAGCCCACCCCTGTTTGTATTGATGGATTGGCTACTGTAGTTATGCCCGTAAATGGCATGATTGAGATTGAGGCAGAGTTATTTAACCGCGGTAGTTTTGATAATTGTACGCCAAATGACGACTTAATTATCAGTTTCTCTTCTGACGTATCTCAGACCACGAGAATATTCACATGTGAACATGAGGGAATCAATGATGTGGAGGTTTGGGTAACTGACCAAGCTGGGAATCAAGAATACTGTATTACAAGCTTATCGATTCAAGATAATAGAGGTACTTGCCCCGATACAAGTAGTATTGTTAGTGGAAGCTTAATAACCTCAAGCGGCTATTCCGTGCCTTCAGCAGCTGTTGATATAGAACACGACTTTTTGCCGAACAGCAGTATGTCCGCGGCATCTGATATCAAAGGGGATTTTGACTTTAAAATGTTTGATCCGCCTTTCATGAGTGATCTAAGGGTTCGGCCAAGTTCAAATAATGACCTATATCTCGGCGTCTCAGCATATGATTTATATGTTATGCAAATGCATATTTTAGGCCTGGCTCCATTCGACAGTCCCGAGCAGTATATTGCTGCTGATGTAAATAAGGATGACAGAGTTAATGCACATGATATGTATGCCTTGCGAGATGTGTTACTTCGGAATAGATCAGACTTCCCCAATAATAATTCCTGGCGGTTCCGTGACGCTCGTTTTGAGCCGAACTTAGAAGAAGACCCCTATGACATAGAGGAGGATATTGTACTGAACTCGCCCTCAAAGTTAGCTGAGGCATGCGATTTTATAGGAATAAAAATTGGCGACATTGACAGATCTGCCCGTCCGGGCGTGAAATTGAGATCGTCGCGATCCATCACTGTCCCTGCGCAGATTGTTATGGATAACAATTCTAACGCAATAAGTATTGAAGGAACGCTATCCGAAAATTACGATTGGGTAGCTTACGAGATTAGTTGGGAAAAACAAATAGGTATTTCTCAAATGGAGATAACCGGTGTTTCTGAAGTGATTTTTGGAAATCAGAGAGCTATTGCTAGTCAATCCGCTATTCAAACGGATGCTAAATCCTGGAGTATTTTGATGGAGGTCAGTAACATGGATCTACAGTCTTTGGAAGGATTGATTCAAAGTGGTTCTATTAAAATACGGGCATTTGATAATAAGGGCAACCCATATGAGTTAAAGTTGGCTCAAGTCCGAACCAACACTTCCTTTCATTCAATAGTATACCCTAATCCTTTTATGGAGAGTATTTCCGTAGAATGGAATAGAAGCCCTAAGGTGCCGGTCTCCATCGAAATGGTGAATGTAGCTGGTCAAGTCGTACTTTATAAAGCTTTAAATGGAAGCGATGGAAACCGGATTAGTTTACCTTGCGGATCACAAATAGGCGTGGGTTCCTATATTGTTATTATACGCGATGAGGAAGGAAATATTTTAGATCGGCATCTAACGACGAAGAAATAATTAGATTCGATTTCGCCAGTCATAATTTTTTTACAAGAGGCCTACTTCATTGCGAAGTAGGCCTCTTTGGTATGATTTATGCGTGTATTTTATATAAATAACTATATTATTTATATGAGAATGGTATTATCCTGTTTAGTCTTCTTATCTTTGCCATTGGATATAAAGTCTGTACTTTATAAAAAAAGCGTATGAACGAAATAAATCGATGCCTTGCCGGATGCTTGATGTTCGCAGTTTTTTCATTGTTTAGCAGTCCTGTCTTTTCACAGGCTCCATTGGAGCTTATGGCGAGTAGTGGCAGCGCTAACAATGGTGAACAAGTATCCATAGATATTACTACAGCTAATTTTGATCGGGTAGTGGGACTTCAGTTTTCTGTCTTTTGGGATGATGAGGTTCTATCTTTCTCGGGCTTAAGCAATTTTAATAGTGATTTAATGCTCACCACCAGCTCCTTTAGCCTGGATGGTAATGGAGATATTATTATTCCAGGGGAATTACTATTTAGTTGGAATTCACAAGCAGGTCCGAGTTTAGATGATGGGTCCATTTTATTCACGATTGATCTAGATGTTATTGGGAGTCCTTGTGATGAATCAGAAATATCTATTAATGAGCCATCGAACCCCTTCCAAATGGTAGATGTTTTTGTCTTAGACGAGGGAGGCAATATTGTAGTGGGTGATTTCACTTTAATAGATGGCAGCTTTTCCATTCCTGGAGAAGATTGCGGCAATATGGGAAATGGCGACGTCACTTTCATCGCATCCAATGAAACAGCAGATCCGGGTGACGAGGTATGCGTTAGTATTAGTGTCCAGGACTTCACAGATGTGGCAGCAGCTGAATTCACCCTGATGTTTAATCCGGCAGTTTTAGATTTTGAACAGGTTCGTAATCCTAACTTGCCTGGCTTGTCAGGGGGGAATTTCAACCTAGCATCGCCAGGGGAGCTCAGGTTCTCTTGGACGACACCTACGGGAACCGGCATCGATCGTACAGATGGAGACCTTATTTTTGATGTGTGTTTTACTGTTATCGGTGATAATGGGACCTCGACAAGTATAGACCTAGTCAATGCGGGAGTTGGTATTGATATGGGAGGAATGCCAGTTTCAGAAAATGCAAACACAGTCGCTGGTTCAGTTACAGTCGGAGATGGTTCATTCAACGGACTTGAATTCACCTTTAGTGACATTCAAATAAATGAAGGTGATGAATTTTGCATACCGGTAACGGTTAGAAATTTTGAAGATATTGTGTCTTTTATATATGAAGTTCAATTTGATGAGAACCTTATAGAATTTGTTGAATTAAGAGCATTTAATCTTCCTTTTTTAAGTGCGGCCAATTTTAATACTACAACGGCAGACCAGGGTCGAATACGGACCTTTTGGGATGATGAAAGTGCTACAGGTGTTAATGTAGATGATGGTACAGTTATTTTTGAATACTGTTTTGTAGCATTGGGTGATTGTCCCACCAGTACTGATTTTGAAAACGATAATACTTTTGGAGGATTTGAAGCTTTGGATTCGGATACAGAACCAGTTCCCTTCCTAATTCGTTCCTCTACGGTTGATATTGTTTGTGGTTTTACAATCACACCTCAAATAACAGCTGAATCCTGCAGTGAGGCTTGTGATGGTGAAATCTCGCTAAATATTGATGGAGGTGCTGCGCCATTCGACATCCAGTGGTCAGGTCCGACAAGCATTCCCAATGGTTCAATGGTTGCTGAAAATCTATGTGCGGGGGATTATGACGTGACGATTGTGGCTGATAATGATTTTACTATTGATACAAGCTTTACAATCGAAAGTCCCAATGCCTTTTCAGTCGATGATATTATTGCTACGGATGAGTTTTTAGGCAATGACGGTTCAATAGAGCTTTCTGTGACAGGAGGAAGCGGTGATTTTTCTTATTCATGGTCTACAACTCCGGTTTCGCAGGGAAATCCCCTCGAAAATATAGAGGCGGGAACCTATTCCGTAACTATTACCGATAATGAATCACAATGTGAATTGATTGTAGAAGACATTTCCATTGATCTGGTATTTACAGTAAGTGAGATTATTATAACAGACGTGAGTTGTCCAGGTGCTGAAGATGGGCAAGCCGAAATTGTTGTTGAAGGTGGGTCGGGCGACTTTTCTTTTGATTGGAGTTGTTCCTCCTCAACAGAGTCAATAGCTACGGGGCTTTCTGGAGGCAATTGCCAAGTTACAATAACAGACAATGAAAGCGGTCTGGAAGTTGAAAGGAATTTCAATATAAATGAAAATGATCCTGTCACCATATCACCGAGTATTACAGATGACTTGGCGGCTGACGGATCTGGAGAGATAATTTTGAATCCATCGGGGGGGACACCACCTTATACATTTAACTGGAGTAATGAATCTACAGATGAGGACCAAAACAATTTGTCTGTAGGTCTATATTTTGTAACGATTACAGATGATGAGGGTTGCGAGTCCGAGTTTGGCCCATTACCAGTAACTGATGGCAGCCTTTTAATTAGCGTTCAAAGTTCAACTGATGAGTTTAATGGTAACGGAGTGAGTTGTTTTGGTAGCTGTGATGGATTTATAGAGGTTCAAGTTTTCGGCGGCAGCCCTCCTTATGAAATAGAATGGAGTGATGGTGAAGGTTTTGAGCTCATTCCCCTATGCGCGGGATCCTACTCATATACAATTACTGACGCCGCAGAGGATACAGAAGAAGGAACTGTAGTATTACCTGAGCCAGAGGAGATTCAAGTCGATGATGTAGATCGGGGTTGTGCCACAAACGGAGATGGCTTTATAGAATTTGAAGCTTCTGGGGGGACAGCTCCTTATGAATACAGTTTTAATGGTAACACATTTTCTGGCGAGAACCGAAATGAAGATTTAGCAGTAGGTAATTTTAATGTTTTTGTTCGCGATGCCAATGGCTGTGAGGTCATGGTTCCCTACGAAATCCGTTCTTGTTCAGAGGGTGATTGTTACCAGGCTATACCTGTGATTACGCCTAATGATGATGGACGAAATGATCAATTTATAATACAATGCGCAGCAGATCGCAATAATCAACTGGAAATTTTTAATCGAATGGGTCAGCTCGTTTATGAGCAGGATAACTACCTCAACCAGTGGGAGGGTAGTAATAGCATTTCAGGTGGAATTGTACCAGAAGGATCTTACATATGGGTTCTTCGGATTTTTTCAAATGGAGTAGAGGAAGATGTGCAAAAGGGGACAGTGACCGTACTTCGAAATTTAAGGTAAGACAAACAAATAGGTATGAGAAAGGCATTTTTATTTGCTTTAATTACATGGGCTTGTGCACAATGGGTTTCTGGGCAGGATCAAGGAATATACTCGCAGTATATGATTAATCCCGTATTGATAAATCCGGGAGCAACAGGACTGAACGACCAACACGAATTATTTTTTAATTATCGTAATCAGTGGTCTGGAACTGAAGGAGCCCCTAGTAATTATACAGTTAGCTATAATGGCCGTGTTTATGACAATGTCGGTTTAGGCTTAATGGCCAACGCGGAAAACTTTGGGGCATTAAACAGATATAGAGCACTTTTATCTTATGCCTATCAAATCGAGTCAGAAGGGTTTAATCTAGGTATAGGGCTTTCAACGGAGTACCATCAATTTTCCCTCACTGGAGGCACCTTACTAAATCCCTTAGTGCAGTTCGATGATCCATTGTTAATGGAGGCTGCCGATGGATTGCAATTTTTTGATGTTAGTTTTGGCGTTTGGGGAGATATTAAAGATCAGTTCATTTTTGCCTTCTCTTTGCCAAATATGGTTCGCGCTCGGATAGATAATCCTATGGTAGAAACAGATCCAGAGAGTACTGCATTCAGATTTTTTACTTTATTTACTGGGTACAAATACGACCTAGAGGCCTATGATATGAAGTTGTATCCCTCTATTTTAGTGAAGCGCGTATTCATGGGGCCGGAAGATGTCCATGCCGATCTAAACCTTTTAGTGTCTTTCCTTGATGAACAATTGACCGGTGGGCTAAGCTACCAATTAGGAGGTTTCAATCGGTTAGGTTTCTTGTTAGGAACTAAAATAGGAGGTTTTAATCTATATTACTCTTATGACGCATCCTTTAACCCACTACAAAACTATACAAGTGGTAGTCATGAAATAACAGTGGGTATGGTACTTGGAAAGACTACAATTGACAATTCTACGCCATCGGAAAACATGTAATTTCTATCTTATAAACATATAATTAATCATAATTGATTTGCATGTCCTTGCAAAACATCATATATTTGCCTTAATAACGGGTTGACCACCGTTTAGTAAAAACCAATTAACTAATAATCCAATAACCCTTTACTCATGAAAATTCAATTCAAAAAGATCTTTAACCCAGTTTTTCTTTATTCCGTTTTCTTGTTCTTTTCTTTAATGATGTTTTTACCATCCAGTGAAACAGTGGCTCAGAACAACGCATGGAAGCAAAACAGTCCTACGTCCAATGGAGTATCTGACGAAGAGTCTATGGTGGCCAACGGTGGGCGGGCTTATGATTTCGACCAATTATTAAGCGAGGTCAATACCGAAAAGGCAGCTATCGAGTCTAGCAACATGAGTGAAGAAGAAAAGACCACGCGCTTGAAGTTTCTGGATAACGCCCTATCAATTGCAAATGAAGGACTAACTATCCGAGCTGCTTTTAATCAATCTTATTCTTTGTTAGAAGAGCCTATATCTGCAAACTTCCCCTCAATAGACTTTGTTTCTATCAGAGATGCATATATAGATCAGTTTGAGCAATAAGCAAGAGACACAATATATTTTTCCTACAAAACCAATAAACCATTACTTATCATGATAAACTCTAGACTTAAAAATTTTAGCTTGCGTTTCATAACGTTAGCTCTCGCCATGTTCTTTTGGCAGGCAGCTAGTGCCCAAACTTTTACGGGTTCTGGCAATCCTCAATCAATTCCAGTAACTGGCACAGGTGGATTTCCCTGTTCAGGTGGACCTACGACTTCAGATGCCGACGTTACTCTCAACGGGACTATAGGCGTCGACTTTGAAATCGAAAATGTAACAATTGATATAACCCATACCTGGAACTCCGATTTGGAGATTGATCTTATTTCACCCGACGGCACTGTTTGGGATCTCTCATCTGATAACGGTGGTTCTGGAAACAATTTTTCCAATACCGTCTTTCAGGATGGGGCGCCATCAATTACGACAGGAACTTCCCCTTTCGCAGGGACATTTCAAGCTGAAGAAGGTCCTTTTGCTACCGGTTTTGCTGGTGATAATGTTAATGGTGAGTGGACATTGAGCATTTGTGATGATGCTGGTGGAGATTCTGGTGATTTATTGAGTTACTCAATTACCTTTTTGTCCCTTAACGATCCGGATTGTGAGTTCACTTGCCCAGATAATCAAACGGTTGCCAATGATGCAGGGGAATGTGGTGCGTTTGTAAATATTCCGTTGCCTGAAATTATGGGCTGTGAAGAATTTACAGAACTTTTTTCCGAAAATTTTGATGCTTGTGAATTGCCAGCGGGATGGAGTGTAGAGGCTGAAAACACCAATAACCCAGATACACTGATATCCACATGCGGTGATAATCTATTCTCATTTGAGTGTACAGCTTATCCGGGTGATGATGGCTCGATGGCTGAGGCAGATGGTGCTTTCGGTAATGATTGTGCATTAGTTGTAGATATGAACTCTAGTTCATTAGGTCAGCAGTCAGGTGGCATTGCTTCTGTTACTTCACCTGTAGTAGATTTATCTTCCAATTCGTCTGCCTACATTCAATTTGACTGGCAGTTGGAAGACTTTGGCGGTTTTGGTGCACTCAATGTTGATGTTTGGGACGGTGCTCAATGGGTTACGCTTGTGACTGTTGATGATCAAGATGCATATGGATTAGAGGAGCAGGTAGATGTGACTGACTATATGAATGCAGACTTTCAAGTTCGGTTCTTATACGATAATGAAGGTAGAGATGCCATTTCCTTACTATGGGGTTTTGCTATTAATAACTTTGCAGTATTCGTTAATGATCCTACGGCACCTTCAGCAATCATTAATGATTATAATGGAACTGAAAATGCATCAGATTTTTACCCTGTAGGAACTACAACGGTAACCTTTTTTGCAGAGAACGACCCTAATAATAGCTGTACTTTTGATATAACAGTTCAAGATTTAGAGGGTCCAACATTTACTAATTGTGATGATATCACAATTAATTTAGACGCAGGGGAGTGTTCTCAAATTTTAAATTTTGATCCTCAAGTTGTTGATAACTGTGATGGCGGAGGTGCTTCAACGGCTTTAATGGGTGATTTGACGACTACTTTTGCCGGGGGCAATGGCTTTGCCGGAAATATGTTTGATATTACCAACACTTCAGGTGAAACTTTAATTTTAGACTCCTTCTTTGTTCATATAAATGGCGCAGCCGGTCAGAATGCGGATGTTGAATTTTATTCCACACCAGGAACGTTTGTTGGAAATGAAAATAATGCAGGAGTTTGGGATTTATTTGTTGAAGAAACTGTAGTAAGTAATGGCCTAGGGACTCCAACTTTAGTTCCATTCGGAGGTCTAGAGATAGAGCCTGGTGAAAGTTTTGGTATTTATTTTAATGTTGCGAATTACTCATTATTTGGAGTAGGTGTTGCTTACACCAACGGGAACACTAATGTAACAGACGGTAATATTGAAATTGATGCCGGTGTGGGTAGAGGTAACCCCGCATTTAGTGGAGCTACTTTTAATCCTCGTTCATGGAATGGTACGGTTTTTTACTCTTCAGCCTGCAGTGGTTCAGAGGTTGTTCAAACATCTGGTCCTGTAAGTGGTAGTGACTTCGGTATAGGAACCTCCACAGTTGAATTTGAAGCGACTGATTGTGAAGGCAATGTATCTACTTGCTCGTTTGACATCGTTGTAAACGAATTTTCAAATCCTAGTCAATCTTTAGCTTGTAATGATCAAGTATT
>CAZVLN010000007.1:0-81325 GCA_964627995.1 uncultured Saprospiraceae bacterium | reverse complement strand
GGGGAAAGGGCAGGCGCAATGACAATTCTTTTGATAACATGTGGTGTCCGTAAGGGAGGGATCCTCTTTAGGGGCCGGGGGCGCGGGATGGCCCTGAAAAAACCGAAAAAATCCACCTCATATTTACCGACGAAACTTCAAAGGAGCGAAGGCGGTATGACTTGATCCAGGGTCTGCAGTAAACAAAGCATTTACTCATTGACGACTATAGTCATTTCCGTAATAATGGTATGGGAACTCCCCGGATGCTCATCGTCTTCCCGTAAAGCGTGCATTTCGACAAAATCTGATCCGGAAAAATCAGGCAAGGGTACATAATAGTACGTGATTTCCGAGTTAGCAGAATCCTGAGCCAGGGTACTGATAGCAGCATTTCTGGCTTGTTCATGTATGCGGGCGCGCTCACTGTCTTTGAATTCTCCTAGGCTGTACGTAAGGGTATCACCAAAGTCAATAGTTCGCCTGACAATGTCCGTCGTCTTCCGATCAGGGATTGTATTACAGGCTGTAAAAATCAGTGTTATAAATAAGAGAAAGGAGGATTTCATCTTTCGAAGGTTTTCTAAATAACGAGTAACTATTGTATACGGTATATTTTACTCGCTTTTTTAAATGATATTATAAAGATACGTCATGTGATTCAAGTTTACAAGTAAATAAAAAAGAGCATAGGAAGCACAATTCCACAATCATGCACTCTCAACGCGTGAAGGATGGTAGTGGCCAGGATCCAGCACTGGCAAAGACTGCTGCTGGAGAGTGGGTCCCGAGAATCGCCTTTGGCGATCTCGAGGACGGAACCCACGCACAGCCTGACCCTCGAGATCTGCCACTGGCAGAGCCTCGGGGGGCACGCCCAAAACCATATTATAAAATGCCTGAGGATTTAATTGCCAATCATATGAGAAATGATTGTATTTGTGTACTTTTGTGATGATTAAAACAGGAAAATAATATATGTCTGAAGCACATAAGGTAGTCCCTATTAATATCGAGGATGAAATGAAGTCGGCCTACATTGATTATTCGATGTCGGTCATTGTCTCTCGTGCATTGCCAGATGTTCGGGATGGATTGAAACCGGTTCACCGCCGTATTTTATATGGAATGGATGGCTTAGGCCTAGCCTATAATAGTTCACATAAGAAAAGTGCACGTATAGTAGGAGAGGTATTAGGTAAGTATCATCCACATGGAGATTCAGCTGTATATGATGCTATGGTGCGCATGGCTCAGACTTGGTCTTTGCGTTATCCTTTAGTGGATGGTCAGGGAAACTATGGAAGTATGGATGGTGACAGTCCAGCTGCCATGCGTTATACGGAGGCTAGATTGCAGCGAATAGCTGGTGAGATGCTATCTGACATAAAAAAAGAAACCGTTGATTTTGCTCTAAATTTTGACGATACGTTAAATGAACCCACGGTATTGCCTTCCAAAATACCAACATTACTTATAAATGGAGCGTCGGGAATCGCAGTTGGAATGGCGACGAATATGCTTCCTCACAACCTCAGTGAAGTTATAGATGGATTGATTGCAACTATTGATAATGAGGACATTACGATTGATGAACTTATGCAACACATCAAGGCTCCTGACTTTCCAACAGGAGGTACCATATACGGCATGAGTGGGGTAAAGGAGGCTTTTGAGACAGGACGTGGGCGAGTTGTGCTTCGTGGCAAATCAGAAATTGAAACGCTTGCCAGCGGCCGGGAACGAATTGTAATTAACGAGATTCCCTATCAGGTAAATAAGGCCAATATGATCGTTAAGATCGCCAATTTGGTCAATGAAGAAAAAATATTGGGCATTTCTGATGTTCGGGATGAGTCAGACAGAAACGGTTTGCGGATTGTAGTAGAGGTAAAGCGCGATGCGATGGCATCTGTAGTGCTTAGTAAACTGTATAAATACACTCCGCTTCAGTCGAGCTATGGTGTGAATAATATTGCTTTGGTGAACGGCCGGCCCATGCAATTAAATTTAAAAGATCTTCTTCGACATTTTATCGACTTCCGCATTGAGGTGATTGTAAAACGCACCAAATTTGAATTGAAAAAAGCGGAGGAGCGTGCTCATATATTGGAAGGCTTATTGATTGCTCTAGACCATCTCGATGAAGTTATTAAGCTTATACGGGCTTCATCAACTGTTCCGGAAGCCAAAGAGGGCTTAATGAATACCTTCGAGCTGTCAGAAATTCAGGCTCAGGCCATTCTAGACATGCGGTTGCAGAAGTTGACCGGCTTAGAGCGCGATAAAATAAAAGAAGAATATACCGAATTGATGAAGCGCATAGCCGAGTATAAAGAAATACTGGCTTCGGAGGATCGGCAAAAAGAGATTGCAAAAGAAGAGATGCTTGAGGTGAAAGAAATGTACGGCGATGAGCGTCGCACAGATATCACTTATGACGACGGTGAAATTAGCATTGAAGATCTTATCGCTGATGAATCTGTTGTGGTAACGATAAGTAATCGAGGTTATATCAAGCGAACGAAGGTTTCTGAATTCCGCACTCAAAATCGAGGTGGGAGAGGGGCTCGTGGAAGTAAAACCCGAGATACTGATTTTGTAGAACATATGTTTGTGGCAAGCACGCATAATTATTTACTTCTCTTTACGGAACTAGGGCAGTGCTATTGGTTGCGTGTCTTTGAAATTCCCGAGGCTGGGAAGACCAGTGCCGGTCGAGTTATTCAAAATATTCTTCAATTGCCTAAAGAGGATCAGGTCAAAACCTGGATAGTGATAGAAGATTTAGAAGACGAAGAGTTTTTAAATTCTCACTATATTTTATTTGCCACTAGAAACGGTACAGTCAAGAAAACTCTTGTTGAGCAGTACTCACGTCCGCGCACAAACGGTATTAATGCGCTGAATCTGGCTGAAGGTGATTGGCTTATCGATGCGCGCCTGACTGATGGAAATAACGAAGTCCTACTAGCTAATAAAAATGGTCGAGCGATTCGATTTTTGGAAGAAGATGTACGTCCTATGGGGCGGACAGCAACAGGAGTAAGAGGCATGCGTTTGGATGATAAAAATGATGCAGTTGTGGGAATGGTCATTGTTGATCGGGAAGATAACGATCACGACATCCTTGTTATATCCGAAAAAGGGAATGGAAAGCGTTCGTTGGTTGAAGATTATAGACAAACAAAACGTGGAGCGAAAGGCGTTAAAACCCTTAATATTTCAGATAAAACTGGGAAATTAATAGCGATTAAGGGTGTTCGAGATGATTACGATTTAATGATTACCACACGAGATGGAGTGGTTATCCGATTAGCGATTGATTCTATTCGCGTAATGGGTCGAGCGACTCAGGGTGTTCGGGTAATTAATCTAAGTGATGATGCAGAAATTGCCGACGTAGCTATTATTAAAGGAGGCGATAACGATGAAGAAGAATAGTGTAGAGTGTTGAGTAACACGATAAGTTCATGCTAGCTAAATGGAATAGTCCTTTTTGAATACGCTAAATTTCTTCGTAAATTCGTTTTAACACAAACTAATTCAATATTTTGATATGAAAAAATGGTCAATATTACTAGTAAGCCTCTTTTTGGCTATCGGATACACAAATGCACAAGACAGTCCGAGCAAAATGATGAAAAAGGCTGACCGGGCTTATTCTAAATATAATTTAGATCAGCGAAATAATAAAGAGGAACTCATTAAGGCTCGTGATCTAATTCAATCTGCTTTAGAAGATGAAGAAGTAGCAAATGAGGGGCGTGCCTGGGTCGTCAAAGGTCAGGTTTACTCAAGTTTGGCTAATGAGGACATAAAAATGCAGATTGCCAATCCTGAAGCAGCGCCGTCTTATCCAGATGCACCTTATATCTCTTACGAATCTTTTTATGAGGCATTAAATGTAGCTGAAAAAAGCCGCTATGAGCGAGAAGCCTTAGAGGGCTTAGGAAACCTAACGCCGATTTTTAGTACGCTGGGAAATAGCTACTTGCAACAGCAAGATTATGCTAAGGCTTATGAGCCATTAGGTGCTTTATTGAATATTCATGAAACTTTCGTTGCTGAAGGTGAAAACCCAATTTATCAAAATGAGGCGGATTACAATCAACAGCGCTTTGTTGTAGCTATTTGTGCTACACAGGCAGGCGATACGCCCAAGGCAAAGGAATTGTTAACCGAACTTTATAATGAAGAATATCAGGAGGCAGCGGTTTATTCCAGTCTTTTTGAGTTATTGATGAATGAAGACAATACGGAAATGGCACTTGAAGTATTGGATAAGGGTAAAGCACTCTTTCCAGATGATAATACAATACTTTTTGCCCGAATCAACTACTATATTCAAAATGATGAATTAGAGCTCTTGGAAGAAAGTCTCATGCAGGCTGTAAATGCTGAGCCTGAAAATGCTTCCGTACATAGTGCTTTGGCCAATGTATATATGAAAATATATAATCGGATGATCGATGAAGAAGGTTATGATGAAAAGGAAGCGACACGTTATCGGAATATGGCCATCGAGTACTACGATAAAGCAATTGCGCTAGATCCGGACGACTTTGAGCCCTATTATAGCGTAGGGTCTATTTACTTTAACGAGGCTGCTGTTATAACACAGCAAATGAGTGAATTGGGTATTGAAAAACCTGATCAAATTATGTATGATAGTCTAAAAATTGAGTCGGAAAAGCTATTTGAAAAGGCTTTACCTTACTTTAAAAAGGCAGAAAGTCTCAATCCGAATGATATAAATTCCTTGATTGCGCTTCGTGAGATATTTGCTCGAACAAATGAATATGAAAAAGTTCAAGAGTTAAAAGTTCGAGTAGAGAAGATTCAGTCCGGTGAGGAATTCACATCCTCTTATTTCAACGAGTAGTGATATATCCATTTTAAAAATAAGAAAGGTCGTCTGTGTACGGCCTTTTTTTTTGGTTAAAAATTAAGTATATGAAAAATGAATTTCCAGAACCCAGAGGGCTAAATGATGTGGCAGAGTTTCATGAGACTTTCAATTTACCCATTGAGAAGAAACCCACCATACCAGCTAAAGATAGATGCGCGCTGCGTGTAAATTTACTTCAAGAAGAACTCAATGAATTAAAAGATGCCATTGCTGACAATGATTTGATTGAAATTGGAGACGCGCTGGCTGATTTACAATACGTATTGTCCGGAGCCATTTTAGAATTTGGTTTGGCTGAGTCTTTCAAAGAACTATTTGACGAAGTGCAGCGATCAAATTTAAGCAAGGCATGCAGCACGGAAAGTGAAGCGGTAGCAACGCAAGAATCTTACCATCGAAAGAATGAGACAAAATCCTATATAGAAAAGGTCAACGGCAAGTTTGTAGTATACCGAAAGGGAGATCACAAAGTCTTAAAATCTATTCGATACTCGCCAGCAAATCTAAAGGCCATATTGGATAAGTAGTGATAATTGAAATTATAGGTTGTATACAGCAAACCTTATAACTAAGTAAGATAGCCTCTTTTTGCCTATAATTTATATTATGTTAAATTATGGTTAAGCTCGCCCCAATTCCTCTAAGTTTACCAATCTTATCCTATGTCTTTGATATTATATCCAATAATTGCACATCAGCCCCTATTTACAAATACGAGCTTTAATTAGGTGAGAAATTCTGTAGACAACGCGTATTGAATATCCTAAAATCCTGGCAAATTAGCTTTGCCGAAATCCTTTAGCGGCATTGGATTATATTCATCACCATTAATTTCGAATACATTTTTGTCTATACTATTTGTTATTTCAGTAGCTACCATCCTCATAGGTATTGATCCCATGATGCTCTTCGATGTAACAATTTGTTCAAGCGTTGTGCCCTTTATCCCCAACAAGTCTTCAGTATGAAAAAGGAATTGTTCAGCCTGCATCAATTCTTCATTAATTTTTCCATCGAAATAGAAATCTTCTGTAATGTATGCCACTGAATTGATTGCTTTGCCATCTAAATCCATGGTGGCAACAACTTTATAGACATCGTATCCAGCAATTACCTTTCGATCATTCTCGAATATTTCTACATCTGTAATTACTAAATTCTTTGGGCTAGAATTGAAATTGACATTTTTGACTTTGTATTTCTCTCCCATCATCTCAACATATATCATGGTGTCTTGCCCCGCTGAACCATTTATTACTTTATATTTTAATCCCCCTCCCATCATACTGGATTCAACTAAAGTCTTTCCGTTTTTGAAGTAGATACTCATTTCAAAATCAGTCAACATATCAATGGATCCTTTTTTATCGGATAAGCTATCTTTCTCCGTATTCCCCAGGGACAAATCATAGCGTATCATTCCCTCATTCAATTCATTACTATCTGTGCAGGCTATAAAGAATAGAAAGAAAAAGAAAAAAGTAAATGTGTTAAGGTGTTTACGAGTAAAAACATTTATTTTATTTGGCTAAATGACATATATATATACTTTGATATTAGAATAAATGGGAAATATACTATAAAAAAAGGCGAATCCAGATTAATCCGGTTTCGCCTTTTAAAGATGTTAAGTTGGTTAATGAGCTTAGAATCCCATACCACCCATATTTTGTAATTCCTCAGGATCCATTTCCTCATACCCTTCTGTGTCAATGTCAAATACAGAATCATCAACTGATGTCAATATTTCTTGAGCCGTAAAGGTCATGGATAACTGCGGTTGCTTAATCGTATATTCTAAAGGCATACCACGAAGTTGTTTAGAACCCGGCGCATTCTGGATCATTTTACCATCGAATTTAAACTCATCAGTAATATATGTTTCAAGTTCAACCTCTTGACCTTCCGCTTTCGTAATCATTACGGCTTTGTAAGTGTCATAGCCTGCAATTTCTTTGCGATCATCTTCAAAATACTCGATATTAACATCCACATCGTCCATATCCGCGTCATCCATTGGCATATCCACTTTTATCTTCCGTCCCATCATGTCCATCAACATGAGCATTTTGTTATTTTCTTTATCCATGATCATCTTTTGCTGCATCATACCGTTCATCATATTCATACTCGTCAGCTGCTGATCTTCCTTAACAAAAATAGTCATGGTTGAACCTTTCATCATTTCAAGCTGTCCAGCAAGCTGTGGATTATCGCTTGTAACCTCCGTAATTTCAAATTTTACAGATCCTTCTGAGAAGGCTTTTTGACCCCAAATAGTTGTTGTCATTAGACAAAAGATCAAAATGCCAAATACATTCAATTTTTTCATTGTATACTTTTTTTCAATTAAGACTCTAAATTACAAAAGAAATCTATATATATCAGGGTTATTCTACCAAAGGCAGCTGATATTCGATCAGGGAACTCGTGGCCACTCTCCCATGTACTTTATATAAAGTTGACCGGTATTAAAAGCATCCCAATATGCCCTATGATTTTCACCCTCCGGATCAATACGGTTGGCTTTAAGGGCTTTCGCTAATCCTACCTGGCGAGATAACTTTTTCAATTGTTGATAAGCCGCTTTCAAATTAAACTGTGGCTTCATCCATGATATATCATAACTCCATAATTTCGCATCATTTTCAAGAAAAAAAATATCGCGTTTTCCCCATGCGATAAAAATTAGCTCCTCTCCTATGGGCAGCCAATCTCGAAAATCTTCGGCTATATCAATGAAATTATCTGCCTGCAAGATGTCTTTTGGGTTTATACCCGTAAGTCGTTGACAATAGGTTGATATGTGTGGTGCAAGTCTGGGTCTAACAAAAGATTCGAAATGATCTATTACGTCACCGTATTCGTCTACACAGATAGCTCCCCATTCGATAACTTCTTGCTGATCTGCATGTGGCTGTCCTTCCCAGCAAGTTGCTTCTAAATCATATATGATACGTTTCATAACTCAAATCCATTTAGATCTAAACTTCTGAGTTAGAATCCTGGCTCAATTTGAGGTCGTAAATATCTAGCCTATTATGATAGTAATAAAGCAGTTTAAAGTCGGAACTGTAAATAAATCCCTTTTTAATGAAAAGTGGTTTATCGGCATGATAGCTATCCAATTTTTGAAATCCTTCTTTTGCAATGGCCTCAAGTTCATTATCGAATTCTTTTTGAACTTGAATTTCACCCTCTTGGGCTAATCGTATAATTTGATTATATACTTCTTGAAAGGCATGCATAAATCGGTCCCATGAAATTTTAAAATCGTCAGTAGATGACCGAAATATGGCAAACAATTCAGTATTTGGGAATGTTTGCTGCAATAGACGAAATCCTACAAAGGCTACAAGCTCACTGCTCAAAACTACTTTAGATTGTTTAAAACTTTTCGCTATTTTTTCGCCTAAGAACTTCGTATACACTGATTCTCGCTGCTCGTCTTTAATAATTTCGTTATCTCGCATAAAATATTCTTCTAAATCAAGAACATTCCCGTTGCTATCCACTGATTCGCCATCTGTGTTCACTTCGTTCCCAAACACATCTGTTGGTGGACCAAAACTCGTCAACACCTCGGAATCAGTGGCAAATAGTTTATAAATGAATGATAACTTATTCGTCCAACTGTTTGAATTATCGGAGCTTCTTATATACTTTTCTTTTCCTTTGCGTCTAAGGTGCTCGTCAATGAGATATTTAGCTTCGAGCACAAAATGATAATTTAGAACAACTGGTACGACGAAAACTTTTTTGTTGGATCCCGCCTCTAATAATTTGCGCTGGGCGTCTACACATGTGCTTAGCAAGCCTAATTTCAATTGTTGTTCTATGTGTCCTGATCTGGATCGAGTTCCTCCAGGGAAAAAAATTGTATTGACTCCTTTTTGAATACTTAAACTGGACATAGTTTTAAGCGTGTGCATATAAATGCTATTTTTTTTGCGGCGATCTAACCGGTATGCTCCTAATCTATTCATGAAATATGCCGCTACTTCAGCATTGTATAAATTCAATCCTGCCCCATAATGAAAGGCCGGTAATCCCACCATAAAATCAAGAACATATCCAATGAGTATACTATCGAGATTACTCGAGTGAGTCGGAACCAAAACAACTACACCTTTACCAAATAATTTTCGCGTGTGCTCAATTTCTCCCGATATAGGCAAGCTTTTTTGCAACCGATGTTTAGTTCCAAAAATTCTCGGAATACCCTTTGAGGCCGCAGTATTTAATAATCGTCCAAAGAAAAAAGTTAGAAACTTACGAGCAAATAGAAATGTTTTCTCGTTAAAATCACCTGCTATTTCCTCTGAATATCTATTAATGATACGAGATAGTAACTCTTTATAAACTTCTTTTTGGTGCTCAACTTCCTCAAGTTTTGATGAAGCCTCCAATTCTTGGGTGATACGCTTCCAGAAAGCCTTTTCGTTTGGTGGATCAACTTTCCAGGGCTTCCGATTCATGCGTTGACGTTCCTGGTATATGGTTCGCTCAATCGACTTTTTCATATCCTCAGATGAAAGCTGATCAAATTTTTGAATGCTTTGCCTATTGATATCGTTCACAAAGGACTCCCTATTCTGATATAGCTTATGAAGTGGCCAATCAGAAATTTCAGGAATAATATGATCCTGTTTAGGCAGCTTTTTAATATATGGACTCTTCTCGTTCATCTATTCAATCAAGCTTTCATTTAGTTGAGTTATATAATCAAGTACTTCTTCAACCCCATCCCCATTTAATGATGAAGTTGTAAAAATTTGCGGTAGACTAGCCCAATTTTTCTGCAATTCAGTCTCATATGCCAAAAGAGTTTGGTGCTGATTTTGTTTTTTTACCTTATCCCATTTTGTAAACAGTATAGTAAAAGGAATATTTTTTTTACCCAGGCGGTCAATAAAATTCAAATCTACCTTTTGCGGAGGAATTCTGGCATCGACTAGTATGAAAGCTGTAACTAAATTCGTTCGAAAACTAAGGTAGTTTATGATCATTGTATCCCACTTTTCTCGTTGTTTTTGAGAGACTTTGGCATATCCATAACCAGGTAAATCAACTAACCTCCACTTCGAATCCACTTCGAAAACATTAATAGTTTGGGTTTTACCCGGGCTTTTACTGACCCTCGCAAGCGATTTTCTACCTGTCAATGCATTAATAAAAGAAGATTTACCCACATTTGATCGACCAATAAATGCATATTCCGGTTTGTTGGGCTTGGGACATTGCTGAATTTCGGTAAAACTACCTAGAAACTCAATAGAAGAAATATTCATTTTTGTCTATTTTATCAGGTACTTGCTACAAGGATACGTAAGATTACGTAGAATTTCACCTGAAATTTCATAATTTAGCATTTATTTTGCGTTTATAAACACCGAGGCAAAACTTAATCATTAAAGTCCAACTCACTCTAACATATGAAATTTAATCAAATCTGTATTGCATTGATCATATTTAGTTTTTGGGCTATTTCAGGGCATGGTCAAATTAAATTTGGTATTCGTGGTGGACTGAATACAACAGAAGTTAGTCCCAATAGCCTTTTAATTACTAATCGCAGTGAAGTAAATGAATTCAAATTGGATTTGGAACAAGCTCGTTATGGATATCATTTGGGTCTTTTTCTACAAGCAAATTCTCAGTTTTTGTTCATACAGCCGGAGGTTTGGTTTCGTTCTAGTAGTGCCGAATTTTTGGTCGAAGACGTCCAAAATGGTATGGGTAGCGAAAAATTCACCGAGCGATACCAGTATATTGATATTCCTGTTCAATTAGGCATGCGGTTAGGCCCTGTTCGCTTAGGATGCGGTCCTATAGCACATCTGTTTATCAACTCTGTCACAGAGTTTGAAGAAAATACGCAAGTTGAAGAATATGAAAAACGATTTGAGGACATAACTCTTGGTTATGTGGCTGGATTGGGAGTGGATATTTGGAATTTCCATATCGATTTAACCTATGAAGGCAATTTCTCTCAGTTTGGTGATCATTTTTCCTTTTATGGAAGACAATATGCCTTTGATAGCTCCCCGAGTCGACTTATTGGCACAGTTGGTATATCCTTTTAATTATCCTATAACTTTTTCCTTTCTTATTTATTCTTAATTTCGACGGATAAAAAAGAAAACTGAATGAGTGACTTTCGTATAGAGTTTAATAAAATTCACGGTCTTTCAACTTTTGATAAGCACTTCGTACGTAGACCTGAGGATTTTACTCCTTTTATCAATGCTTTACCGCAAGCGAATTCAGTACCTCATCAAATTTCTGAAAAATCCGATAATTTCAACTTCCCCAGAAAATCATTAGTTGAGGTATTACTCAGCCAATACAGAAATATTGATTGCCTTTCTACGAAAAATAAGCAACTTATACAGGCTATAAATTCACCAGATACATTTACAATAATAACTGCACATCAGCCTAGCCTGCTTACAGGACCTTTATATTTTATACATAAAATTTTAAGTGCAATTGTAACAGCTGAATCCATCCAGGAAAATATTCCTGATAAGACTATAATCCCTTTGTTTATTATTGGCGGTGAAGATCATGATTTTGAAGAAATGAATCATTTGTATTATAAAGGCAACCGATATGAATGGAACTCCGACGATGTCGGAGGCGCAGTAGGTCGCATCAATACAGATGGAATTAAGCGAGTGGTAGAGGAACTATCGTCTTCATTAGAGAAGACATTTTACGGTAATCAAGTATTAGAGTATTTACGGAATTCATTTGATGGAAATAGAACTGTAGGAGAAGCTGTTCAACACTTTCTTGCTCACCTGTTTGAATCTGAATCACTACTCATTGCGCAAATGGATAATCCCATTTTTAAAAAGGCGTTTGTTCCGTATATTTTAGATGAAGTCTTGAATGAAAAGTCCAAAACTCCTGTTGAAGAAATGCAAGTTGAGCTGGAGTCTATGGGATATGGAAACCAAGCTTTAGCAAGAGAAATAAATTTTTTCTACTTACACGAAGGCAAAAGATCTCGAATAGTTCGTTCGGATGCGTCATATCATATTTTGGACACCGAGATTAAATTTTCCAGGGAAGAAATTGAGAAACATATTCAGGACTATCCCGATCGCTTTAGTCCCAATGTGATAATGCGCCCAATATATCAAGAGTTTATTTTTCCCAATCTGGCATATGTAGGAGGTGGCGGTGAATTAGCTTATTGGGTAGAAAGAAAAAAGCAGTTTGAGGCCTTCAACTTAACTTTCCCCTTATTATTGAGAAGGCACTCGGCCACCATTATACCCGAAAATAAAATGGAAAATATGTCGAGTTTACCAATATCATTAGAGCAATGGTTTAGCCATCTTCATGATATTGAAAATGTCTGGATAGATGAGGATTTCTCTGAGGAGCTGGATTTTTCTAAATCATATGATAAAGTACACCAAGCCTTTGACGACCTTCGCGAACGAATGACCAAGCTTGATGAAAGCTTACAATATTCAACGGAAGCTGCACGAGTTGATGCCTTAAAACCCCTTCGCCGTCTTGAAAATAAAATGCGGAGAGCTATTAAGAAACAGGAGCATGAAAAAAGACGGCAAATAAAAGAAATTCATGAAGAATTTTATCCGGAAGGTAAACTGCAAGAGCGACAATTAAATGTTATGGAGTTCTATGAAAAAAGAGGTCCACAATTATTTGAAGATCTGAAAAGAGCCTTTACCCCTTTTTCTCCTGAAATGGTAGTCATCACGGAGCCTTAAGCTTAAGGGCAATAATATTAGCCTTTTTAAATATTATGAGGCTTGTTCTCGAACCGGGAATAAATATACCAAATCATCTATTCGCTCTTTTAGGTCTCTTCGATGAACGATAAAATCTAAAAAGCCGTGCTGTAAGAGAAATTCAGAGCGCTGAAAGCCTTCGGGCAAATCTTTTTTAATTGTCTCTTTTATAACTCTGGGACCGGCAAAACCGATAAGCGCTTTAGGTTCTGCAAAATTCACATCACCTAACATTGCAAACGAAGCCGTGACTCCACCTGTCGTTGGGTCCGTTAAAAAAGAAAAATATGGAATACCAGCTTTAGCCAGCTGACTTAATTTGGAAGCAGTTTTCCCCATTTGCATCAAACTAAAGGCACTTTCCATCATACGTGCTCCTCCAGATTTGGATATTATCATGAGATGAGTCCGATTCTCTATGCAATAATCAATGGATTTAGCAATCTTTTCTCCTACGACAGACCCCATAGATCCACCTATAAAAGAAAAGTCCATGGCAGCAATAACTAAGGACCTTCGATTTACCTTACCTTCTGCTACAGTCATTGCATCGTCCAACTGTGTCTTTATTTTCGCTTTTTCTAATCGATCCGAATATGATTTTAAGTCTGTAAAGTCCAAAAAATCATATGATTCTATATCGTCAAATAAAATTTTATAAGTCCCATCAAAGATCAGCTCAAAATAGTCATATGAACCAATCCGGGTATGGTGTTCGCAATTCGGGCAGATGAAGAAGTTTTCCTTCATTTCCTTCATTGTGGCTAGCTCACTACATGATCGGCACTTATGCCAGAGCCCATCTGGAGTTTCCTTTTTAAACTTGGTAGCCGTTTGAATACCATCTTTAAGTCGTTTAAACCATCCCATGATTTCCGCTTTTTCTTTTTTCTATAACAAATGTAGCAAAATATATGGGTTAAGACAGCTTTCATCTATCATAGCGGTAGGCTTGTGCGGCATTAACGAATGCTCTAACCCCAGCTAGCGGCGTATCTGGATATACTCCATGGCCTAAATTTACAATCTGGTGCCCACCAAATTGATCGATCATTTCTTTGGTTAATCTTGCAATTTCTTCAGGACTCCCATATAATTGTGCAGGGTCCATATTACCCTGGACAACGCTGTGATTTCCTAGTATTTGACGTACATAAGATGGATCCATATTCCAATCTAATCCAAGGGCCTGAGTGGGTAAGACTTTCATTTCCTCCAATGCATAAAAAGCGCCCTTTCCGAAAAAGATAGTGGGTACTTCAACACTATCCAGTATTTCATGGATGTAAGGGAGTCCAAATTTTTTATACAGGCCAGGACTCAACAATCCAGCCCAAGAATCAAATAATTGAATGACTTCTGCTCCCGCAGAAACCTGGGCATCAAAATAACTAATGGTGGCAGCTGTAATTTTCTCCAACAATAAATGAGCAGCTTTTTCTTCCTGAATCAGAAATTTTCGAGCTTTAGAAAATGTTTTGCTCCCCTGACCTTCTATCATATAAGCTAACAATGTCCATGGAGCGCCTCCAAAGCCGATTAGAGTTTTTTCGGGAGAAAGACGCATTTTTACGAGCTTAAGGGCTTCAGAAACATAATGTAGCTGTTCCACCACATGATCGGGATGCGCATTTAATTGTTTGACATCTTCCAGACTTTGGATAACTCTTGGAAAATATGGCCCTTTTCCTTTTATCATTTGATAGGGTAAGCCCAGTGCTTCGGGTATTACCAAAATATCACTAAAAATGATAGCAGCATCTACACCTAGCTCATCCACCGGCTGAAGAGTCACTTCTGCTGCCAATTCAGGTGTCTCAACTAACTCTTTAAAACCAGAAAGAGAAGAACGCAATGCTCTATATTGAGGTAATATGCGACCTGCTTGACGCATTAACCAAACCGGAGGCCTTGATGTTGACTCTCCTTTTAAAGTTCTAAGCAGTAATTTTTCCATATGCACGTGTTAATCCTTTACAAATATATGCAGGATTCGATGGGTTCAATTACATTTACTGTATGAATTATAGAATTCTTTACAAGCTATTGATTTCCATAGCGCCATTGGGGATAATATTTTTTTTATGTCCTATTTCTACCTATGCCCAATCCTGGGCAAACCCATCATTTGAAGGAACGCCACAAGAGGCTTTTATCCCTGTGGGCTGGACGCCATGTTCACCAGCAACTACACCAGACATTTTCCCGGGTGTTTGGGGTGTTAACAGGGATCCGGCAAATGGATCTTCATATGTCGGTTTAATAACTCGCTCTGATGGATCAAATGAATCCATAGGTCAGCGGGTACCTATCAACTTGGAAAAAGGAAAATGTTATACAATGTCTTTTTATTTGGCGTCTTCTGACAGTTATGCTGGATTTAATGAACCCATCAAATGCAGAGTATGGTTAGGCAGAAATTCCTGCCAACCTCAACAACTTATATTTGAATCCAATTTGTTAAAAGATCCGAATTGGAAGAAAGAAACGATTCGCTTTATTCCTGAGAAAAACCATAGGTTTCTCATCTTTGAAGCAGGTTACCCAAGTCCCTCTCAATCAACTCGGGGGAATATTTTATTAGATGGATTAAGCCCTATAATACCCTGCGACCAGACTTAACCTTCTTTTTTAAGGGCTTCGACTCTATTGAGTATTTCTTGCAACCGAATTTCTAAAGAATCTCTTGATTGATCAGTAGCCCTATATTTTTCTTGGGCATCTTGAAGGTCGGATTGTATCGCCTCTACTTCTTGCGCATTTTCATCACTCTTTAGTTTTTCTACAAAATCCGTAATATTATCAATTACATCATTATACTTTCCATCCTTCACCTTCTGAGTTTCATCCGAAACAAATCCTACTATGGATTCTCCAACAGCTCGAGTCTGATTGAAAATCTTCGCAGTTTGCTGTTTTTCTTCTTCTGTCCCATAAAAATAATTGTACACCAAAATGCCAATAATAATAATGAGTACCCATTTGATTAATCTACCCAACATAATAGCTTTTATCTTTGCATTAAAGATACATAAACGTTCTAATTTCATAAATTCGCATCTCTAAAACTGAAACTATGAGGTATCCCGCGAGAAGCATTGAGAGAAAATGGCAGAAAATATGGCGAGAAAATAAAACCTATGAGGTAGAGATCAACGACAAACCAAAATATTACGTGTTGGATATGTTCCCCTACCCTTCTGGCGCAGGTCTTCATGTCGGACATCCCCTGGGGTACATTGCTTCAGATATTATAAGTCGCCATAAACGCATGCAAGGCTATAACGTGCTCCATCCAATGGGGTATGACTCTTTTGGATTACCCGCCGAGCAATATGCCATTCAACGAGGGATTCATCCGGCAAAATCCACGGAAGAGAATATCAATAAATTTCGTTCGCAACTTCAAAATATTGGTTTAAGTTATGACTGGAATCGAGAGTTGCGCACAAGTGACCCTCAGTATTATCGGTGGACACAGCGGATTTTTTTATTGCTATTTGACCACTATTACGATACGTTTTCAAACAAAGCAAAACCTATTGGCGAACTAATTAAGCATTTTGAAAAATTGGGTAGTCAAGAATGCCCTGCTTTTGGTCCTCCCTTTGATCCTTTTAGCGCTAAGGAATGGAAGGAGATGTCACCAAAAGAAAAATCCGACTTGCTAATGAATTTTAGATTGGCATATCGCAAAACGAGCTACGTGAATTGGTGCGAGGGGTTGGGAACTGTTTTGGCAAATGATGAAGTCGTCAATGGAGTTTCTGAGCGCGGAGGCCACCCCGTTGTGCAAAAGCCCATGTTACAATGGTCATTACGGATTACTGCCTATGCAGAAAGATTAGTTAGGGATCTGGAGACTCTCGATTGGTCTGAAGCGCTAATTGCACAACAAAAAAATTGGATTGGTCGGTCTGAAGGAGCTACCATCCATTTTCAACTCGATAGTATAGATGATACGATTCCCGTTTTCACAACACGCCCTGACACACTCTTTGGCTGCAGTTTCATGGTCATCGCACCAGAACATGACTTAGTAGACACTCTAACAATCAACGACCGTAAAGAAGAAGTAAAAAATTACCGAAATTACGTTGCCGGTCGTTCGGAATTGGAGCGCATGACCGACAAAAAAGTGAGTGGGGCTTTCACAGGTGCTTTTGCCAAACATCCATTTACCGATACTTTATTGCCCATTTATATTAGTGAATATGTATTAAAAGATTACGGCACAGGAGCCATAATGGCTGTACCGGCCCACGATGAGCGCGATCAAGCTTTTGCCGAACATTTCAATTTAAATATTCCACAAGTGGTGGATACTTCCCATCTTCCGGATTCAAATCCTCATTCTAAAGAAGGGATTCTGATCCATTCTGGCTTCTTAAATGGGTTGGATGTAGAAGACGCAATCGAAAAGGCTATTGAACGACTGGAGGGCTTAAAAACAGGTCACCGGACGGTTAATTATAAATTGCGAGATGCTAATTTTAGCCGCCAGAGATATTGGGGCGAACCCTTCCCTATTGTTTACGATGAAGATGGTATTCCATACCCCGTTTCTGAAAATAACTTACCGGTTCGCTTACCCCATTTAGAAAATATTAAGCAAATAGATGGTAAAAGCCCCTTGACAGAAGCTGTGGATTGGAAACAATTGGAAAATGGACTAACCAGAGAGGTCGATACCATGCCTGGTTTTGCAGGATCCTCATGGTATTTTCTTAGATATATGGATCCGCATAACGAGGATGATATGTTTAGTCAAAAAGCAGTGGAATACTGGCAAGATGTGGACTGCTATATTGGTGGGACAGAACACGCGGTAGGGCATCTGATGTACGCCAGATTCTGGCATAAATTTCTTTTCGATTTGGATACAGTTCCATCTCAAGAACCATTTAAAAAGCTTATTAACCAGGGGATGATCCAGGGGCGCTCCCTGCTATTAGATGTGCACAAGGGTGATACTTTAAGAACCTTGCACGTTCCTATTCATTTGGCAGACGAAAAAGACCGCTTGAGCTTGGAAAGCTTTACTCAGTTGCAGCAAGAAGACAACCGGTTCGAAGGAATTGACGTAAAATCGGATATCAACTGGCAAAATGATGTTGATGGACAAACATTTGTTCAACTTCGCTCAGAGGTAGAGAAAATGTCCAAGTCTAAGCACAATGTTGTAAATCCGGATGAAGTTATTGAAGAGTTTGGAACCGATGCTTTTAGAATGTTCGAGATGTTTTTGGGACCAATTGAAGATCATAAGCCCTGGGATACTCAAAGTATTACCGGAATCGTGAAATTTCTTCATCGTATCTATGATCTTTATTTTTCACAGGAACAAGAATGGATTGTTGCCGAAGACAAACCATCTTCAGCAGAATTAAAGATATTACATACTTGCATCAAAAAGGTTACAGAGGATATTGAACGCCAATCGTTCAATACATGCATATCTGCTATGATGATTTGCGTTAATGAACTGCGCGATTTAGGTTGCTCCAAGTCTGAAATTTTAAAACCCTTCTGTCGATTATTATGCCCATTTGCACCGCATTTGGCCGAAGAGATTTGGAGTAATTTTGACTCTGCCTCATCTGTTACAAAGCAAGACTATCCGAAATATGAGGAAAAATATTTAGCGGAAAGTGAAATAGAGTATCCCATCTGTATTAATGGAAAAAAACGCGGTACTCATGTTTTCAGCAAAGAAGATTCTAAATCAGATATCGAAGAAACGGTTCAAAAGCTTGATGTAGTCGAAAAATGGACAAGTGGGAAAAATATTGTAAAAATCATTGTAGTGCCCGGCCGAATGGTTAACCTAGTGGTTAAATAAACAGCTTTAGATATCAACATGGATAAATGTTTCCTCTCCCAAGGGTATAAATTCATATCTGTCTCTTCTATTTGTGCTCTATTGATTAGCGCTCTTACTTTCTCTTCGTGCGATTCTAAAATTTCGCAAAAGGATTTCGATATTCAAGGCCATAGAGGAGCTCGAGGGCTTTTTCCTGAGAATACAATCCCATCCTTTATAAGGGCTATTGAAAATGGAGCTACTACCTTAGAGTTGGATTTGGCGCTGACAGCAGATTCTCTTTTGGTTATTAGTCATGAACCTTGGTTATCATCTGAAATTTGTTTGGACTCTTTGGGAAACAACCTCTCAAATGATGTTTCAGAGCGTTATAACCTCTATCACATGTATTATTCTTACATCCAAAAGTTTGACTGTGGATCAAAAAGGCATCCCCATTTTCCCTCCCAGGAAAAGATACCCGCCGTCAAGCCACTATTGTCAGACCTTCTAGATACCCTGGATCAGCTTTCTATCCGAATTCCTATTAATGTGGAGATTAAATCCAGGATTGAATGGGACGGCAAATACTATCCTTCCATCCAGTTTTTGGTTCAGCAATTATTAGAGCTTCTTTCAACATACCAATATCAGTCCCTATCAATCATTCAATCCTTTGATACACGCCCGCTTCAATACCTGAATACTATGGATTATCCGGGCAAGATTGCTCTGCTTATTTCTAATGACGAAGATCTATTTTCGAAGCTGAATCAGTTGCAGTTTAAACCCCATATTTTGAGTCCCCATCATAAAATGGTAGACCCGGAATTGTCCAGTAGGATCCATGAAAATGATATTGAGCTTATACCCTGGACTGTAAATGACAAGAGGCGTATGAAGGAACTTATAGAAATGGGCGTAGACGGGATAATTACAGATTATCCGAACCGCTTAAAGCAAGTTTTTGATGAATATAATTAGGGGGTAGCCGGGCTTCCTTTAGTCAGCCCGGCCGCTATGCATCCGGGCTCCATATTCATTCGGTACTCGTAAACTCGTACACAGGTCTCTTTTTAAGAGACCTGTCCCTTCGCAGCGCTTACCCAACCAATTAAGCCTGCTTATGGATTAATGCTAAGAAGCTACTTTTAATCTATTTTAATAATAACTTGTACTTATGATGATATAAGTACATATTTATCTTTTTATCTTTGTGCTCTTAATAGTTGAGCATGGAGTTTGCAGTAGTAGATTTAGAGACTACAGGTGGTTTACCTTCCAGAGATCGAATTATCGAGATTGGAATAGTGATTATTACCGATGGAGAAGTTACTGACCGATATGAGTCTTTAGTGAATCCTGAGCGGTCTATACCACCCTTTATAGCAAATATGACTGGCATATCAAATGAAGCCGTAAAAGCGGCCCCCAAATTTTTTGAAATAGCAAAAGATATTGTCCTCAAACTTAAGGGGCGGATTTTTGTAGCTCATAATGTAAATTTTGATTACAACTTTTTGAGATATGAGTTCCAACAACTCGGATACGCTTTCTCCTCTCGTCGACTATGCACCGTTCAATTATCAAGGAAGCTCTACCCTGAGTATAAATCACATGGGCTTAGTAAATTGGTTAAGCGCTTCAACCTGAATATGACAGACCGGCATAGAGCTTTAGGTGATGCACAGGCTACTGCAGAATTTTTATTACTTAGTTTTCAGCAGAAAACCAATACTCCTGCTGAAATTAAACACCTCGTAAATTTTGGGCTACAATCTGCAAGATTACCCCAAAATATTTCGATTGAGGATCTACACAAGTTACCTGAGAAACCAGGTGTCTATTTTCTTATGGACGATAATAACGAATTCGCTTATATTGGGAAAAGCGATAATATTAAGCGCAGAATATTTGAGCACTTCGGAAAAGGGGGTAAAAAAACGAGCCAACTTTTACGATCTGTTCATCATATAGAATATGAACTTACACCCGGAAACCTAATCGCCTTATTAAAGGAAGATCAATACATAAAGAAATATAATCCCCCAATTAATAAAGCGCAGAAGCGTACATCATTTCCATATGTTATTGTGAAACATCAAAAGTCAAATAACACTTTTTTTAAGGTCCATACTCATACGCGAGCGGAAAAGCAGAAATGGGAAGTTATTGCTGAGTTTGGACAACGGAAACACGCGTATGCGCACTTAGAAAATGTTTCCAGGGATTTAGGCTTATGCGCTTGCCGTATTCAAGATAAAACTCAATCAAAATGCTGGAAACGTCAAACCAATAGTTGTCCAATCCCAGAAAACATGGAAGAACCAATATCTATTGATCTGTTAGAAAATCAGATTTCTCAATATTTTCCCAATGACCAGATAATTTGGGAGTCACTTTCAAATGAAAATTCTATTGGGTTTATAAAAATACAATCAGGAATATGCACTGCCTTTGGAGAGCTTAGCAATCAGGAGTCTATACATTCTCTGGAAGAGCTAGAAAACCATTCTTTTCCCTATTCAGGCACGAGCTATACCAATAAGGTGATTTTTAGGGAATTATCAATGAGACGAAAAAAATACAACATTATTCCTTTATAAACTCAGACATCTGTAACTGTAATTCTTTGGCGGATGCTTTGGCAGCTTCTGCAAAATCTTTACCGGATGAAGAGAATATGATGGATCGTGAAGAATTGATAAGTAGCCCATAAGAATTTGACTGATCTGAACCTGCTTGCATAACAGAGGCTACAGTTCCCCCCTGTTTTCCTACACCAGGCACCAAGAAGAAATGCTTTGGACAGATCGCCCGCATAGCCTCTAAATCTTCCTTTCGTGTTCCCCCCACAACAAACATGGTATTTTCGGGAGAACCGATTTCTTTTACTGTTTCAGTTACGTGCTCATATAAATACTTACCATTCGATTGTTGCCACTGGAAATCAGAAGAGCCTGGATTAGAAGTTAGAGCTAGAATAATGCTCCATTTATCATCATAGGCGAGAAATGGGCTCAAGCTATCTCCGCCCATGTAAGGACTTAGTGTTATAGCGTCAGCACCAAGATGATCGAAAAAAGTGATCGCATATTGAATAGCAGTATTACCTATGTCACCCCGTTTTGCATCAGCTATGATAAAATGCTCAGAGCCAATGTACTCAATAGTTTCTTTCATTACAGACCAACCTTCAGGGCCTAATACCTCATAAAAAGCACTATTTAGTTTATAGGCAACACACAATTCTCTGGTGGCATCAATAATTTCTTTATTAAACTGTAAAACCCCAGTGTGATCTGCAGTAAGGTGATCTGGGATTTTTGTAAAGTCTGAGTCCAGACCTATACAGAGGCACGAAACCCTGTTTATTATATGTTGCTCAAGGTCTTTTCGATTCATACAGAAGGAAGTTCAGAGGTAAAAGCGCCGTTTACTGCAACGACCCCTTTTATTCCTTTGATCTTGGATTTGATTGTTTCCTCTACCCCTGCTTTCATTGTCATAGCACTCATTGAGCAGGTTTCACATGTACCAAGCCATTTTATTTTTACTATACCTTCATCTGTTACATCTACCACTTCTATATTTCCACCATCAACAGCAAGGTGAGGCCTTACTTCATCCAGTGCAGTATTTATTTTTTCTAACAACTTTTTCTTTGAACCTAAATCCATAATATTGAAAATTTATTAGCTTATTGAATATTGACAGCTTTCGTTGGATCTATACTCTCATTTCGAATAGCTGTCTGTCGAGCGGTATTTTTTGCTAAGTTAAGAAAATACTCTTGTCCGGGGTGTTCTTTTAGGGTCATAATTGGTTCCCCAATATCACTCCCTTCCCGAATACCCTGTATGAGTGGAACCTGACCAAGCAGAACCGTATTTCCAACTTTTGCCAGGCGTTTTCCACCGCCTTCACCAAAAAGCTGGTATCTCTTATCAGGCATGTCGATAGGACTAAACCACGACATGTTTTCGACTACACCAATAACTGGAACCTGTATCTGTTCAAGTTTAAACATGTTCATAGCTTTTAAAGCATCAGCATATGCCACCTCTTGGGGAGTAGTAACCATTATTGCTCCTGTTACAGGGACAGTTTGAACCATGGTAAGCTGAATATCTCCTGTCCCAGGAGGTAAATCCACTATTAAGTAATCTAATTTTGGCCAGGCACATTCGTTAAAAAACTGTTTAATTATACCAGCTAATCGCGGCCCCCTTAATACTACTGCTTGCTCGGGATCTACAACAAGACCTATAGACATGGCGTGTATACCGTACTTTTTAATAGGTACGATCATATTCTTACCGCTTACAATCTTTACCTTTGGCCTCTCTCCTCCAATACCCAGCATTGTGGGAATAGACGGACCATATAAATCTGCGTCAAGTATGCCTACACTCGCTCCCAATGATTTTAGACCTAAAGCTAAATTCATAGAAACAGTAGATTTACCTACTCCTCCTTTTCCCGAACCTACTGCTATGATATTCTTGACACCACTTATAGGCCCTAAATCTTTAGCTGGAGCACTATTATCCATCATCGATGTCGTAAAATGTATATGTACATCAGCAGAGGGGAATTTATCTTGTATAGCTCCAATTAAACTGAAATTTAAATCATCTTTTATATCGGCACGTTCCATTGGAATGGTGAGGTCACAGTAGACTTGGTTACCTTCAATTCGAATATTCTTTAACCATCCTAAGGTCATTACATTCTGACCAATATTAGGTACGGAAACATTACTGAGGATTTCTAATATGCTGTCTTTTTTCATCTGAAGAATTTACATTTATTTAATAACATATTTTATTTGGCTAAGTTTTATACTTGAATGTAATAGTGCTTATTCTCTATTACAAATAATCCACGGATTATATTTACTTAGAACAGACCTTAAGTTCTTCTAATCATCATGATTTAGCTATTTTTACACTATGATTATTCACGAAGATATTGAACGGCTACCAGAATTTAAGAATGCCGTTATTACCATAGGATCTTTTGATGGCGTGCATCAAGGACATAAAACAATATTCAAGCATCTAAAGAAATTAGCCCATCAAGTTAATGGAGAAAGTATAGTAGTTACCTTTAGTCCGCACCCTCGATCTGTAATCTTTCCACAAGATGATTCACTGGAGCTGTTAACCTTAAAAAGGGAGAAAATTGAAGAAATCAGGAAACTAGATGTCGACCATCTAGTTATTGTACCCTTTACAGTAGAGTTCTCTCAACTTCATCCGGAAGAATACGTAGAGAACTTTATTTACAAAAGATTCCGCCCGTCCTGTGTGGTGATCGGATACGATCATAAATTTGGTAGGAACCGCGAAGGCGATGTTAGTCTGCTTAGACAATATAGTAAACAACTTGGTTTTGAAGTAATAGAGATCGAAAAGCAAAGCATAAAAGAAATATCTATTAGTTCTACCAAAATTCGAAAAGCTTTATCTGAAGGACAAATTGATATAGCTAATGCCTTATTAGGGCATAATTACGCTTTAATGGGAGTCGTCGAGCATGGAAATAAATTAGGGCATCAATTAGGTTTTCCAACTGCCAATGTTAGAGTGAATCATAAGCTTAAACTTCTACCACCCTTTGGGATTTATAGTGCGACTGTAGAGTACCAAGGTGAAGTTTATGGCGCGATGCTCTACTACGGCACAAAGCCTAGTGTAAGCTCCTCAGGGGCTCCCTTAATTGAAGTTAATATATTTAATTTTGATAAAAACATCTACGGAGAAGACCTAATTATCCGTTTTGTTTCTTTTATTCGAAAGGATGAGAAATTCAATGAGTTAAACGAACTGAGACATCAACTTAGACTTGACCAGGTTGAAGCCAGGAAGCAATTAGAAAAAAAAAAGGCCATATCTGGAGGGGTCTCTAAATCAGTAGCTGTTGTCCTGCTTAATTATAATGGCATTTCCCATTTGAAAGAATATTTGCCCACTCTCCTATCAAGTACACCTTTAGAAATCGCAGAAATTTTTATTATAGATAACGCCTCTTCTGATGAGTCTCTTTCTTGGCTTAAGTCCCAATATCCTCAAATTTCAATTATCTCATTAGATAAAAATTTAGGGTTTGCTGCAGGATATAATGAAGGGCTCAATGGAATTGAGTCAGAATACTTCATTCTTCTAAATAATGATGTTAAGGTGACTTCAGGATGGTTGGAGCCCTTATTAAACAGAATAGAATCAGATCCGGATATAATAGCTGTACAACCTAAAATTAAGTCATTAAAAGATACAGACTCCTTCGAATATGCTGGTGCAGCCGGAGGTGAATTAGATATTTTGGGCTATCCATTTTGCCGTGGACGAATATTTGATACAGTTGAAAAGGACTCGGGACAGTATGACAATCCTGTACCCATATTTTGGGCCAGTGGAGCAGCAATGCTTATTAAATCAGATTTATTTTACAGAGCTGGAGGATTTGACATTAGTTATTTCGCCCATCAGGAGGAAATTGATTTATCCTGGAGACTACTCCGAGCGGGATACAAAATTTATTATGAACCAACCTCAATTGTATATCATTTAGGTGGAGGAACTCTTTCTTACGTAAACCCTCATAAAGTTTATTTAAATTTTAGGAATAATATCATGACGCTTATCAAAAATGAGCCTGGTGCTAAGTTTATATGGCTTGGACCTCTTAGAATTATGCTGGATCTAGTCGCTGCTCTAAAATATGCGAAAGAAAAGAAGTATGGAGCTGCTAGATCTATACTTAAAGCTTATGGCTATATTATAAAGAATTTACCCGCACTAATATCAAAGAGAAAACAAACAGCTAGAAGAGTTCGAGACATTAGAAACACGAGAAATCTTAAATCCGAAGTAGGCAATGTACGATTGCGAAAAAGCATCGTATTTAATTATTTCATTCGGAACAAAAAGACCTATACAAAGGTAAAACCCTCATGAAAAAAGTAGAAATTCTTTACGAAGATGAAGAGATTATTGTAATAAATAAGTCTCCTAATACCTTGAGTATTCCAGATAGATTTAAACCAGAAAAATTCAACCTAAAATCTTATCTGGAGAATAGATTCGATACAATTTATGTTGTTCATCGACTAGATAAAGATACTTCTGGACTAATTTGTTTTGCCAAGACCGAAGAAGCACATCGTAGTTTAAGTCTTCAATTCCAAAACAGAAATGTAACAAAGATTTATCATCTTTTTTGCGACGGGCATCCTCCCGAGAGTGATGGAATTATCGATGAGCCTATTTTAAAACGATCAGATGGGAAAAGTATAATTCACAAAACTGGAAAGCCTTCACAAACTGCATATAAAGTGCTTCAAAAATTTCAAGCTCATAGCATATTAGAGTTTGAACTACTTACTGGAAGAACCCATCAAGCTCGTATTCACGCCTCACATATTGGTTGCCCCCTAATTGTAGATCCGGTTTATGGAAATCGCGATCGCTTTTTCCTTTCAACTATCAAAAGGAACTACCGATCGGGAAAGAATAATGAAGAACAGCCTTTATTAAGTCGAACACCTCTTCATGCAAAAATTCTGACCCTCTCCCACCCGACAACCAAAAAACGGATTCATTTCGAGGCTGATTATCCAAAAGATCTAAAAGCATTAAAGAACCAGTTAACTAAATGGTCCTCGATAAAATAAATCGATTCATGAATATTGTCATGTACTAAGACATTTTTAGCCATCCAATTCACTAACCAAGCGCTCCCATTCTTCTTCCTTTTCCTCTTGCTCTTGTTTTAAAGAGGAATATTTTTTCCCGATCCTCTCTGCATCTTCCGATTCGTAAAAATCTTTAGCTGACATCTGATATTCAATTTTTTCCAATCGGGAATCAAGTTTTGTGATCTCTCGTTCTATAATTGAGGCCTTCTTTCGGATTGCTCGCTTTTCATCCTCCGTTATATTAGATTTAGACACCTTTTTCTTTTCGGTTGGTTTTGAATTAGAGTTTTTCTGGGAGTTCATTTCCAGAGCTCTCATGTCTTGTATTCTCTGATTTTTAAGGTAAGTCTCTACGTTGTCCAGATGCAGCTTGATTTCACCATCGCGAAAAGAAAGCGTCTTTTGAGTCAAGTCATTCAAAAAGCTCCTATCATGTGAAATAATTAATAACGTCCCATCATAGGTTTGCAGTGCGGTTTTAAGCACCTCTTTTGAATAAATATCTAGGTGGTTTGTAGGCTCATCTAATAATAAAACATTATAGTTGTCATGCATTAATAGGGAAATAGCAAGTCTGGAGCGTTCCCCTCCAGAAAGAACATTAACCTTTTTTTCTACTTCTTCACCCGGGAATAAAAACGCTCCTAAAATACTACGAACCTTAGACAGTGTTTTGTGACTCGCAGCAGATTCCGCCACTTCTTGAACAGTTTGATTTGGATTGAGCTTTTCAGCTTGATTCTGAGCAAAATAGCCTAAATCAACGTTATGCCCTTTCTTTAATTGACCTTCAGAGGGTGTCAATTCTCCTGCAATAATTTTAGCTAAGGTAGATTTTCCTTGACCATTTTGTCCTACGAATGCAATTCGATCCCCTCGCTCAATTTTTATATTCAAACCAGAAAATACCTGATTATCATCATAGGCATGCCCCAAATTGTGAGCTTCATAAACGACAGCCCCCGATCTAGTAGGGTCTGGAAATTTAATATTGATGAGTTTAGAATCTTCATCAGGCGGATCCAATCGGTCCATTCGCTCTAACTCTTTGATCATACTTTGGGCCATCTTTGCCTTGGTAGCTTTTGCTTTAAAACGATCTATGGTTTGTTCCTTCTGTTTGATCAATCTCTGTTGATTATCGTACGCATTTTGAAGTTGTTCCATTTCTTCTGCTCGAACCTTTTTATATTTTGAATAATGAAAAGGATAATCACGTATTTTGCCATTGACTATTTCTAAGGTGCGATTTGTTGTGTTATTCAAAAATTCAATGTCATGTGAAATAATGATTGAAGCTCCATCATAGTTAGTAAGCCAACTTTCCATCCAAATAATAGATTCAATGTCGAGGTGGTTAGTAGGTTCATCTAATAACAATAGGTCTGGCTGTTGAATCAAAAGTTTGGCTAACTCAACTCTCATTTTCCACCCCCCACTTAAGATTTCTACGGACTCATCTAGTTGATCTCTTTTAAATCCTAAGCCAGTGGCAATTAATTCTACTTTCTTTTCAATTTGATCGGGATCATAGTATAAATATTTCGTTTGTACCTGATCAAATCTATCCAGTAACTTCATATAACTGTCGCTCTCATAGTCCGTTCTGACAGCCATTTCCTTTTGGATACTTTCATATTCATTTTTCAGAGATTCTAAAATGGAAAGAGCAGATTTAATCTCTTGGCGAACGCTTTTATTTGTTAAGGAATTAAGATCTTGATGCAAATATCCCAGGGTGGCACTTTTTTCGATAGATATTTGACCATCGTCGGCTTTAAGTTCACCCGAAATTAATTTCAACAAGGTCGATTTTCCGGCACCATTTTTACCCACTAATCCCGCACGCTCTTTTCTTCTAACAGAAAAACTAAGAGACTTAGCAATAGCTCTATCACCAAAATGTAAACTAAGATCAATTACGTCTAACATAAATTTAATTAAGGAGAAAATGATCAGGCATTTGAGCAATTACACTGTATCGCCCACCCATGTTTTCTAAGACTTCTTTCCAGAGAGCCTTGGGCTTAGAGTTAAAGATGTAGTTAATATCACTATCACTAACCAACCAGGAATTGATATCCATTTCATCTTGGAGTTGATTATAGTCCCATCCAGCGTATCCTACGAAAAAGCGAATGTTTTTTTCCGTTATTAATTTCGATTGAACTAAAAACTTCAATTTTGAGTAATCACCTCCCCAATATAATCCGTCAGATATCCGAATACTACCATCTAAAATGTCTCCAGCTGTATGAACAAAGTGAATTCGTTCAGTATTCACAGGTCCACCATAATACACATGGGAGGCGAAATCAGGAAAATCAGATAGTAAACTGTCCACAGGAATTTTAAGGGGTTTATTCAATATAAACCCTATAGTTCCTCCGTCTATAGAGTGCTCAGAGAGCAGTACCACCGATCGTCTAAAATTATGGTCGTATAAATACGGGTGCGATATTAGGAGACTAGATTTCTCAACTAAATCGAAATTCATAAATTATTTTTTACATGATTTGTAGCGTTGGGATTTGTCGATCAACTCTTTTTACAAATCCAGAAAGCACTTTTCCACCAAATTCAATAAAATCATCTATCCCATCACTTAACATATGATTCATCGTCTGTGTCCATAACACCGGAGAAGTTAGTTGAGAAATTAAATTCTCTTGAATCTCTTGGGGGATTTCATGTGGTTTGGCATCTACGTTTTGATAAATTGGACAGCTAGGAATTGAAAATGAAATGGATTGAATTTTTTCTTTTAATTCTTCTTCTGCGGGACTCATAAAGGCAGAATGGAAAGCTCCTCCAACGGCCAAAGGTAGTGCCCGTTTAGCTCCTTCTGATTTTAATTTTTCCATGGCAAGTTGTACCCCCGACTCGCTTCCGGAAATAACAACCTGACCTGGGCAGTTGAAGTTAGCGGCAACAACATCATCATTTATATCTGAGCAAATAGACCGTACCTTTTGGTCCTCGAGTCCGACAATAGCAGCCATAGTACTTTTCTTTGCTTCACATGCCTTTTGCATAGCATTTGCTCTCGACTTCACTAAGTCTAAACCATCAGAAAAAGATAGCACCTCTGCAGATACCAAGGCTGTAAGCTCTCCCAGAGAATGGCCTGCCATTGCGCCTGGCAAAGGCCTATCAGGCATGGTTACATAGGATAAGTAAGAATAAAGAAAGACTGCAGGTTGTGTAACAGCTGTTCTTTTTAAGTCTTCTTTAGACCCTTCAAACATTATATTTTGGATATTAAAGCCTAAAATTTCATTGGCTTCCTCAAAATACGGATGACTTTCAGCGTATTGATCATAAATATTTTTACCCATTCCTGGAAATTGGCTTCCCTGGCCAGGGAAAATAAAAGCTTTCATAAATAGTGGTTTAACTAAGTGAAGATGAAATGAGCTTTAAAAACTCATTTCGTGTTTGGATCTCCGAAAAAGAACCTGTAAATGCAGATGTTGTTGTTACTGAATTTTGTTTTTCAACACCTCTCATCATCATACACATATGGTGAGCCTCAATGACAACAGCAACTCCTTGTGGATTTAGCACCTTATCAATTGATTCTAGAATCTCAGTGGTAAGCCGTTCTTGAACTTGAAATCTTCTCGCAAAAACATCAATGATTCGAGGAATTTTACTCAGGCCTACAATCTTGCCATTTGGAATGTATGCGACATGTGCTTTACCAAAAAAGGGTAGTAAATGATGTTCACAAAGAGAATAGAGTTCAATATCCTTTACGATAACCATTTCGTTATAGTCCTCCTCAAACAGCGCACTTGATAATATTTCGTTCGCATTTTGATTGTATCCCTGTGTGAGAAATTGGATGGATTTTGCTGCCCTTATCGGTGTTTTTGAAAGGCCTTGACGCGATACATCCTCACCAACTAACTCTATAATTTGACGATACATTTTTTCTAATTCAATTAGTTTTTCATTCTTCATTAATACCTTTTTAAATTGCAGACGCTAGAATACTCTATTCACCGTAGTATTCAGCATAAATGGAATCAGTTTCATAGAGCTTAAGTTTGAACAATTCAGCTTCTCCAGGAATGTGAGGCGCTAGTTCTTTCCATATTTGAATGACTAAATTTTCAGTAGTGGGCTGCATGCCTTCAGGTATAAAAGGTACGTCTAAATTTAGATTAGAATGGTCTATATACTCTATAACTTTAGACTTAATGATTTTAGATAAATATTTTACATCTACCACAAAACCAGTTAAGGGGTCCGGTTTTCCTTTAATAGTAACGTGCAAGTAATAGTTATGACCATGCCAATTTTTATTGGAGCATTTACCAAAAACCTCCTTATTCTTTTCTTCACTCCATTGATCTACCCAAAGTTTATGGGCAGCATTAAATTTTTCAACTCGTGTTATTAAAACCATACCTCTTGTTTACGATGCAAATATACGCTTTACCCTTGGAGAAACGAACTAGTTAATTTGTTTCCCTTGTCTGGTTATGTAAAAAGATTATCATACTTTAGAAGCTAATCTTGAGAATGATAACAATTAAACAAATAAGTCGGACTTTTTCTACAAAAGCGCTTTTAAAAGGTGGGCTTTGGCTAATCTTTGGAACAATTCTTCTTGTCATTTCAAATGAGTCTCCATTCACCTGGTTTAATATTAGCAACGTATTAATAGCCTTAGCTTTTTTCTATACCTACGTTCAATTCAACACTCACTATCTTATTCCGAACTTTCTCCAACAACGGTCTGTAATAACCTATTTGCTTCTTTTCATAACCTCTGCCTTAATTCTTACACCTCTCAGATCTCTGGTTTATTATTTACGGTTTTGGACTGTACCGGAATTGCAAACTGAAGTTTTACAATCCCAATGGTTTACTTTTCTTTCCTTCCTAATAATTGGTGTCATTTCTACTGTAGTCAAAATAATTTGGAATTGGTTGGGCGATTTGCGCCGTATGCGTGAGCTCGAAAAAGAAAATCTACAATCAGAATTAAAATTCCTAAGATCACAAATTAATCCTCACTTTTTATTCAATACACTAAACAGTCTATACGCATTAACGCTAAAAAAATCAGACTCAGCACCACAAATGGTCATTCGACTATCTGAGATTATGCGTTACATGCTCTATGATTGCAATGAAGCCGAAGTTTCTTTGGAAAAGGAAATTCAATATATGGGTAACTATGTCGAACTTGAGCGGTTGAGATATGGAAGTGATGTAGAAATCAACTACACCCTTGAGGGTCTGGCCACTGACCAAAAAATTGCTCCCTTATTATTTACACCATTTTTTGAAAATGCTTTTAAGCACGGCTTAGGTAATAGAATCCATGGAGGCTGGATTGATATCGCGTTTAAGGTTAAAGAGGAATTAGTTACCTTAACAATAGGAAACTCTATACCTCAAAAAGAATATGAAAATAGAAAATTTAGACCTTCAGAAGTCAAGTCCTCTTCAAGTGGAATTGGGTTAGAAAATGTAAAACGGAGACTAAAACTACTATACCCAGATAACCATTCATTACAGATAAAAGAAGGAACAGATTATTTTAGGATTATATTAGACATAAAATTAAAACAGAATGAAAGAAATTAAAGCCATAGTAGTTGATGATGAACCATTAGCATTAGAGGTAATTGAAAATTACTCCAATAAAATTCCGTCTCTTTCAATTATAAAACAATGCCATTCCGCAATGGAAGCAGCTGAGGAGTTATCGAAGTCAAATTATGACTTATTAATTTTAGATATTCAAATGCCTCAAATAACGGGAATAGAATTAGTTAAGAGTTTAACTCATCCACCTCACATTATTTTTACTACGGCACATTCTGATTTTGCGGTAGAAGGATTCGATTTAAACGCAGTAGACTTTCTATTGAAGCCATTCACATTTGACCGATTTCTTAAAGCTATACAGAAAGTTAATCAACGGGCCACAGAAACGCAACGAAGCAACACCGAAGATACCAATGATTCAGACCCACCTTTTATTTATGTAAAGGCGGATAAAAAACTAACAAAAGTTAATTTTGATGATATTTATTACATAGAAGGGCTCAAAGATTACGTGATAATTAAGAGGGCAAAAGATCGAATCGTAACGCTTCAAACCATGAAGGGGCTAGAGAAAAAATTACCTTCAAATCTATTTATGCGCGTTCACAGGTCTTATATTTTAGCACTTGATAAGATTGAAGCGGTAGTAGGAAATTCAGTTGAGCTTAATATAAGTGGAGAAAAGAAGTCCATACCTATTGGAAAAAATTATAGGGATGAAATTTTACAAGTAATAAATGAAAATCGGCTTTAAAGCAAAATTTACTCACAAAAAATTGTTGAAGGGAGCGGAATGAGAAGTTTCGGAAAAGAAGCTTATGAGATAAGAATAAAGTCTATTCTATTATTTGAACCTTCTTTGATACCCAAGTACCATCTTGATTTTCTACTCGGAGGATATAAAAACCAGGTACAGTATTATTAGTGTTGATCTTAGAATAAGAATTCGGATTATCTAATTCGTTTACATGTACAATTCTTCCCTGTGCATCATATAGCTCCACGGTTTGAAGTGTATGACTATTTGTTCTAATGTTTATGATCTCTCGAGCTGGGTTTGGATAAACTAAAATATCCTGTGCTGAAAAAGCACCAGCTTTCTTATCCGGATACATTTTAATATTTAGCGGAACAGCGATTTTTTGTAATGATATGATTGAGCCATCTCCTAACATCACAGAAGCTTGCGAAAGTCCGATATTATAAGTAATAATATTATCAGATGCTCGAATACCATCAAGGTCATCTTCAATAATAAAACCTACTTGAGCCACAAGTCCAAAGCCCGCTCTACCTCTTCTATCAATTCGGCTTATAGCCCCATCTATGGAACGTCCCTGATGCTTAACTAAGTCAATACTAGTGTTATTACCTACCAACCATGATGATGGCGAGAAAAACATTTCTATAGTTGAGGTGTCGACTATATCCGGATGAAAGTCAAAATTAAGTTCAAGGCCGTGCAAGTCGATAGCCGGATTGTTCTCTGTTCCTGCAAGAACATTCATTAAAACATAGTCACCTGGCTCTGGATCTGAAGGCCCTGCAATTTCTAACATAATTGGATATGTCCTAGGCTCTTTTATAGGCTCATTTAGGATAGAGTGAATATTATTATAGAATTCATTAATTCCGTCCTTATCCTCTACCCTAACTAAACCATCTCCATTAACATCAGCATGCTTAAGGTTACTGCTATTGATTTGATCCTTATCCCAATTAGGGGCATATTGGCCAAACCATTCGTCAGGCTGAGCATACGGCCTTTCTTCTCCGTCAAGTCCGACATGCCATCCTAATGAAAGAAGGTCGATCATATCTACCTTACCATCATGGTTGATATCACCGGGCCAGACACAATCATCAGCGCAGATACAAACAGAATCTAAATTCTGATCAATAACATCTACTTTAACTTTTACAATCTCACAGTCAATCCCTCCATTTACGCAATATTCCAAATCAAATTCATCCTCTCCTACGTAATTAGAATCTGGTGTGTAGACTACTAAATTATATCCAGTCACTTCTTCGCAACCGATGGATAAGGTATCTAAACCTGGATAAATGGTTAATTCACCATTTGAACAATCCTGAGCTATTTCGAACATGAAATTAGCAATCGGCACATCATAATTTATAACTAAATCACGATTTTTGGGTGTAATGAGATTGTAATTGGATCTATTGTCAGGGTTTAAATTGCCAACAAAAATCTTCACCCTTCCTGTCTCGCAATTTGAGCCAAAAATACAAGTAGTATATGTAAATTGAGTTAAACCTTCAAAATCAGCATCCGGAATAAAACGAAACTCCCCATCGCCTAATTTTATTAATGTTCCGTTAGGTGCATTGGTATGAGAGTTAACCCTTCCATTGCTTATGAAATCATTGGTCAGAACGTCGAATTCGATTTCGGTATCCTTATGTGTATATATATAGTCATCTACCACTCTTTGGTTGGGGGTAGGCACATCAATAATATGAATAATTACGGTACGGTTTAATTCCGAATTATCCATTTCAAGGATATCTGTTCCATTAGTATTCTGGAATGGGGAGTATTCAAATACTCTACCCTCAAATTCGTCTATAATGATACCTAAATCAGGAGCCCCAACGGTTTGGAAACCAGTATCTGGGAGTATAAATCTTATAGAGGTGTTTTCGGGGGTATATAGTATTAATGAGTCTTCAGATAGAATATTGGTTGAATCAACAACAATAAATTGAGCTTGTGCTATATCACAGTAGCCTAAAGAATCACAAGCTTTATAGGTTACAGAAGAAATGCCTTCGAAGTTATTAGCCGGTTTATAAAACAGCGAATCATCTTCTACATAGGAGAAGCCATTATTTACATGGATAATTTCATGCAATGAAAAAGGAGAGTCTGTACCCGAATCATTTAATAAAACATCAAAAGATTGGTAATCTTGTCCGGATTCAACGGGATAGTAGTCGTCCTTTAGATAGATCAATGAGGGTTGAATATGAAAGAAATAGACTTCATATTGAATATCGCCTCCAGTACTATTCATATACTCAATGATAACCGTATCTAAACCAACGAATCCACTATCTGGCTCATACTGAAATAAAAACCCGCCTTGTATATCGATAAAGTCGTAATCACCTTGTTGAGGATAATCAATAATTATCTGTGCAACACCGGCGATTGTATCAGAAGTAAAAGAAGTATTCCTTTTTACATCTATATTTTTGTGCGGTTGAGCATAAAGCATTTGAACCGCGATACACGCAGCTAAACAAAGTAATGCCTTAAGCAGAATGGTTTTCATGGTTGGTTATTGATCTTATCAACCACAATAATACGGAAATAAATCTAAAGCTTCAAACAAATTGTATGATATATAGAAATTTTATATTATGTTTATGTGTAAGTATATGAGAGCTATTTTAATCGATATGAAATTATATATCTTTCTGATTGCTTCTTAGTAATATTCCTCAATGAGAACAACGAAATTATACCAAGTTCTTTCTGAATTTGAAATTTACGAACTTAATCGACTAAGTAAATTTATTCACTCCCCTTATTTTAATCCATCTGAGCGATTACGAATATTTTTTGATGAATTATTGAAAGATCTAAAATCAGAGAATGAAGATAAAAACCTTCTTCGGAAAAAAGATTTGTGGAATACATTTACTAATGATACTGAATATGACGATCGCAGATTTAGAAAATATACTTCAGATTTGCTTTCTCTCGTAGAGGATTTTTTGGCTATAGAAGTTTATAAATCGAATCCAATTCACCAAGCTGACTTTTTATTACAGGCTGTACAGAACAAAAAATTAGATCTGTTGTACACCAAAACGATAAATAGTGCAAAGCGGCTTGCTAAAAGGCAGCCAGATAGGTCCTCCAACTACTACTTTTATAAGTATAAAATTGAGAAGAGCTTTTATGAAATATCTGAAGTAGAACTTCATCGTACCGAAAGATCCAATATTGATTTGCTCATACAAAATCTAGATTATTACTACCTAGCAGAAAAACTTAAATACTATTGCACTTTTTTATCTCACCGTAAAACGCAGAAACACGAATACAATATTTTATTTATTGAAGAAATATTACAACATATAGAGAAAGAGGACTACTCCGATCGGCCACAAATTATTGTTTATTTTCATGTGTATAAACTATATGAAAGCACAGATAACACTAAAAATTATTATGCGCTGAAGAAAATGATTCAGAAATACGAGTACATTTTCAATTCTGACGATCTTAGAGACATTTATTTGGCTGCAGTAAATTTTTGTATCGCAAAAAATAACCAGGGAAATACTGATTTCTTGATTGAGCTTTTTGAAATGTATCGTCAGGCTTTATTTGCTGAAGTTTTATATATAGATGGCGAGTTGTCTCCCTGGTCTTACAAAAATATTGTCTTAACGGGCTTAAGAGCTGGAGAAGACAAATGGGTAGAGGGCTTTATTAGTAAGTATGCTGAAAAACTTAATTCCGAATTTAAAGAGAATGCTGTGAAATTTAATACAGCCAGACTGCATCACTACAGAAATGAATATGAGAAGGTTATCCCGCTATTAAATGAAGTTGAATTTACAGACTTCTCATACAGCTTAGGTGCTAAAGCCCTATTGCTTGCCACTTACTATGAATTGGGGGAAATAGATGCCTTGCACTCTTTCTTGGATTCTTTTCAAGTTTATCTGAATAGACATAAGAAATCTCTTCCTGAAAATCGAAGACAGAATTACTTAAACCTTGTTAAATATGTTCGTCGGATATCTAATATTTTACCTCACGATACTAAAGCTATAAATAAGGTAGAAGAGGAAATCAAGAATCAGGCTAAAATTGCCGACAGAAACTGGCTTATTGAAAAGATTAAAGAATTAAAGAGTTAATTATTTTCATCGTATTCATTTAAGGCTGATTTATATCTATCCAGACATCGCTGTCTAGCCTCTTTATGATCTACGATTGGTGATGGATATTCATCTGTTTTTCTTTCGGGAACCCATTCATCGAGATATTTTTCATCCTTGTCAAATTTTTCAACCTGAGTATACGGATTAAAGATTCGGAAATATGGTGCCGCATCTGTTCCTGTTCCTGCGGCCCATTGCCAACCGCCATTATTGCTAGACAATTCATAATCTAAAAGTCTACGCGCAAAATATGCCTCTCCCCAACGCCAATCAATTAGCAAGTGTTTCGTCAAGAAACTGGCTGTGATCATACGAACTCTATTATGCATATATCCGGTTTCATTCAATTGGCGCATACCAGCATCTACGATAGGATATCCCGTCTTTCCTTCACACCACCTTGCAAATTCGGTTTCGTTATTGCGCCAATTAATATATTCATACTTTTCCCGAAAGGGTTTCTCGACTACATGAGGAAAAGCATCCAAAATTTGACTATAAAAATCTCTCCAAATGAGCTCATTTAAATAGGTATTGTTTAGTTGATATGCTTTTTTTGCTTTTTCTCGAATACTAATTGTTCCAAATCGGTAATGAATGCCTAATCTGCTTGTTCCTTCAACCGCAGGAAAATTGCGCTTTTTATCGTACTCCTTTATTATTTTTTGCTTGACTGTCTTATCAGGAATAGATAAACTAGACCGCTCAAAGCCCATATTTTTAAGACTGGGTATATCGGAATCTGAAATTTCAAAAAATTTATCAGAATGATCTTCTGAGGGATAGCACTTTAAATGGGGACTCTCGATAATTGATTTTTCCTCAGAATCCAGTTCTGCTTCATGAACTTTATACCATTTCTTTTTGTAGGGCGTAAAAACAGTGTATACTCCATCCGTAGCGGTTCGGACTTCGTCTTTTTCAAAAATAATATGGTCTTTAAATGAGTGAAATTTAATATCTTCTTTTTCGCATAGCGATTCAATTTCACCGTCTCTCTTTTTTGCATAGGGCTCATAATCTCGGTTACAGTAGATTCTATTCGGTTTATACTCTTTGATTAGACTTTTCCACACATCTATGGGCCTGCCATATCTTACGATCAACCTACTGTTCCATTTCTCCAGCTTTTTATCCATTTCATGAATAGTATCATGTAAAAAGGTAACTCGCGCGTCATCCCTATCTTCTAAGTCGTCTAGGATTTCTTTATCAAAAATAAATACGGGAACAACGGGGTCCCCAGCCTTTAAGGACTCAAGAAGGCCATGGTTATCATGGAATCTTAAATCTCTTCTAAACCAAAAAAAGTTTACTGAAGTGGCCATAAAACTGTATTTTTATTGTAACGTGTACATCAGTTAACTAGTTGAAAATAAATATGAAAAAAATTGAGATTTATTCTGTGTCCATAATAATGCTACTATTTGTCTGGTTGTCATCATGTACTTCAGGAAATCCAACTGCTGATGACAGTCAAAAAGATTATATACAAGAAAAAGTAAAGGAGTCCATTAATTCTGACGAGTGGCAAAGCTTGGTTTACAACACCTATGATTCACTGAGATTAGAATCGCTTTCAACACAAAGAGAAGCCAGGCATTGGAAAATATTATCTGCAGCATTAATCACTGAAAAAGTTCCTGAAGAAGCTGAGAAAGGGGTTTTACAGGCGCTTCGAAACCAAAAGGATTTCGTAGGGGCAGACAGTTTAATATTCCAATTAGCTAACACCATAGATCAGCATACAGACCGAAGTTTGATAGCAAAGACCTATTATAAGGTAATTGCTGATCATTATCCTAAGTCTTCATTATTTGAAAAAGCCACAAATAATTTGCCAAGCGATATGAAGACACTTGAAAAACAAATTCTAGATGCCGAAAAAAAGATTCGACATAGAATTGAGTCCGATAAAAATCTGCCTAATAAGTTGATCAAAGATTATATCGCATTGGCTCAACTACATCTGATATATGTCCAAAATGAACAATCTGCCCAACATTTGCTTAAAGCTGCAAGTTTATCTAGAGGTTATGGAAATAATAATATGGCAGCGATTCTTTACGATGATGTCATCGATGAATTCAGTGAATTACCTCAAGCACCAGAAGCATTATTTCAAAAAGCTTTTATGCTAGACCAGGCTAAGCAGAATGACGAAGCTGAATTTTATTACAAGCAATTTTTGGAAAAACATCCCAAACATAATTTGTCCTCACAGGTGAGAATCCTTTTGCAGGAGGTACACCTTACTGATGAGGAAATATTAGAGCGATTGGAAAACATGTCGAAAAATAACTAAAGGTCTGGTGAAAATTCTACCCTAGTAATAAAATAAGGATTCAATTTTGTCTTCGCAACATCTAATTTAACCTCAATAAAATACTCTGATTTTACGCCGTACAATTTTTTTGCCCATTGACCTAATACTTTTCGAAAGCTACCTTTTTCTTGCCACTTTTCTATTTCTGAGTCTTGCCAATTAGGTCTTATAGAAATGGGAATAAATTGAATTTGGTTCTTATCGACTTCAATCGTTTTATCTTGCTGCCAGTCCGCAAGAACAAATTCAGATATTCGTTTGTGATCTCCTCGTCCTCTAGTATATACTTCTTTAAACGTAAGCAGAATTTGTTTCACCTTTTGCTTTGAAAGGGATGTCAGGGATAATACAAGCTTTATTTCTTCCTGCCCTTTAGATGCTGCAGTAGGAAAGTCAAGATTAATTTTAACGCCCTCAATGCCAAGCCAGGTTTTTACTTTACGGATCATGTTTTTGCAATCTCAGCATCAATAAATCTAATAAGAAAGCTATTTTTGAGTGAAACAAGGAAAGAGTCTTTATATTCTTTCCAATTTTTTACTAGCGGATTTACGAAGGGCGTATTTAGTTGAATCTCCTTATTTTGGAATGCTGCATTTAGATTGTGGTGCTCTATCATATAAGGGGCATTATTGTCAATGAACGTATAATTAAGTCGATCTAATCCGTCAAAGTCGTGCTCCTCTCCTAGCGCTTGAATAAATTTTACGCAACTGTCGATAGAACATCCCGAGGCTTTAGCTGATTCCTCATCTACCGCGATAATGATGTGGCGATTATATCTGATGGCAAATGTGGATTCCAAATTTTTGTTGTGTGCTGTCCATCTAGAGAGAAAGGATTTAATTTTTTCCTGTATAAGGGGAAGTTCAGATTCTTTAAAAAAGCGGTTTGCAGAATATACCCATACGCGGGCTTTTTCGGATATTTCATTAGAGTTAACAAACATATTTAAGACCATTCATTATTATTAACAATCAATTCACTAAGATCATAAACCATCACATCATTTTCCTTGTTTTCTCCACTCACTCCATCCTGCATCATCGTCAAACAAAATGGGCAATTAGCGGCAATAACTTCAGCGCCGGTATCTAAGGCTTCGCCAACTCTTTCCATATTGATCCGTTTGTCTCCAGATTCGTCCTCTTTCCACATTTGAGCTCCTCCTGCCCCACAACATAATCCTTTTGACTTGCATCTTTTCATTTCTACAAAGTCGGCATCAAGTTCTTGTAAAACTGTTCGTGGTGCTTCATATATTCCATTTACACGACCTAAATAGCAACTGTCGTGATAGGTTATCTTTTTACCCTTGAAGGTCCCCCCCTCTTTAAGCTTTATTCTGCCTTCGTCAATAAGTTCCTGTAGTAATTGAGAATGGTGAATAACTTCATATTCGCCGCCAAATTGGGGGTACTCATTTTTAATGGTATTGAAGCAATGCGGACAAGTAGTAACAATTTTATTTATATTATAGCTGTTTAAGGTTTCCACATTTTGAATAGCCATCATTTGATATAGAAACTCATTCCCAGCTCTTCGTGCAGGGTCACCTGTGCATTGTTCTTCATTACCAAGAATAGCAAAGTCAATTCCAACCTCATTCAAAATAGTAACAAAAGCTTTAGTTACTTTTTTCGCTCTATCGTCAAAACTGCCCGCGCAGCCTACCCAAAATAGGATTTCTATATCTTTTCCCTGGTCTTTAAGTTCTGACAAAATGGGAACATTCATAACATGTGTTTTTTAAAGTAATTATTTAAGATTCTTTTGTCCAATCTACCCTTTCGTCTGGCACTTGCCATACAGCACCTCCATTTTCAATGCTAGTGAACATAGGTGCCCAATCCTTAGGACCGGCAGCCTCTGTTAAAATTTCGTATCTCCTCATTTCCAAAATAGGCTCTAAAGGATTAATTAAAACTGGACAGGCTTCAACGCAAGCACTGCAGGTTGTACAGGCGGCTAATTCCTCTGAACTAATATAATCGAATAATGATTTTCCATCATCGAAGGTATCTCTGTTTAACTCACCCTCTTCCATCTTATCCGCGGCTATATACTCAGAATTTCCAGAACGTATTTTATTACCCACTTCTTCTGCCCGATCCCTGATGTCCATTACAATTTTTCGAGGAGAAAGTTTTTTGCCTGTAATATTTGCTGGACACTCAGCAGTGCAACGTCCACACTCTGTACATGAAAATGCACCCAATAAAGATCGCCAACTCAAATCAGTAACGTCTTTTGCTCCAAACTCAGGTATTTCATCACTCATGGGGGCTTCTTCGTTTGTCAGACCAAGCATTGATTTGATTTCAGATGTGATTTCAGGCATATTAGACATTTCACCTCGACTGTTGAGCTTAGAAAAATAGGTATTTGGAAAAGCTAAAAGTATGTGCAAATGTTTTGAATAAGGTAAATAGGCTAAAAAAGCCATAACCATCAAAAAATGAAGCCACCAACCTGTACGTTCCAATACAATTAGGGTGCTTTTCTCAAGCCCCCCAAAAAGCAGGGGACCAATAGTGTCGGAAAGAAAAAATGGCCCAGCCTCTGGATAGTGTTCAGGATCTAATTTTTGGAGAATAGAGTCTGTTCCATTCATGGTGAAAATACCAATAATTAATAGTAGCTCGCCAATTAAAATAAGGTTGGCATCTAATTTAGGCCACCCCTTCATTTCAGGTTTTTTGAACCGAGGGATGTATAACATATTTCTTCTAATCAAAAAAACCAGTGTAGCGATAAATGCTAATATAGAAAGCACTTCTATGGTGTTGATAATTATTGGATAGACGATGGAAAGCTTATCAGCAAAAAATCTGTGAACGCCAGTGAATCCATCAATGATGATTTCAATAAGTTCAATTTGAGTAAATAAAAACGCCACGTAAATAAAGAAATGGAAAATAGCCGGAATCCAGTTTTTGAACATTTTTTTCTGACCAAACGCCACTAAAAGGACATTTTTCCATCTAGAGGTACTCGGGCCCCGTATTTCTTCGGCATGTCCTAACCTGATATTTTGTATAAGTTGGGCATATTTATTAAAAGCAAAAATGCTTACCCCCAGGATTACGATAAAAAAAACGATCTGCTGTATCATACACGAAATTATTGGGTTTCAATATATACGGATATGGTGAATTTACGAAATCCATGCAGATTGTGCGTAAAGATTAGTTATTTTTGACATATGGAAATCATGAATCATCAAAAAGTCATTCAGAAAGTTAAGCGAATGGCCTTTCAAGTTTGGGAAGAACATTACGATAAACCCGAAATTATTATCGCAGGGGTAAATAATAACGGTCATTTATTTGGTCAACTCCTATCAAATCAATTAAATGAAATATGCGATATAAATATAAAACACTATCGTATTTCTCTTAATCCTGCAGCACCGCATACCTCAGAAATAGATGTAAAGCCATTAAATATCCCAAAAGGAAGTCATATTATTGTAACAGATGATGTCGCTAATACAGGCAGGACGCTTTTTTTTGCCTGTCAACCCTTTTTGAAAAGCTTACCCTCTACTTTAGAGGCTGCAGTATTGGTAGATCGGAAGCATAAGGCATATCCCATCAAAGTTGACTTTATGGGACTTTCCTTAGCCACTACCCTAAAAGAGCATATTGATGTGTATTTAGAAGGAGATAACTACGCGGTCCACCTAAAATAGGTGTAGCCATGAATTATGTATAGCGGTAGCGATGCATAGGGGTGAAAGACCGCTCGAAGGCTATTTGCCTAAGAGCGGGCCGAGTGAGGCGGCCGGCGTACGCAACTTTAGGCGTACATAGGCCGAAAAACCCGAACGAGCCCCGAAGCGTAGCGCCACGGCTATTAAACTTGAGTCATTGTAATATTTTCATATTAACTCGTTAAAGACTGTTTTTTCGTGTAAAGCCGCACAGGTAGCCGTGGACCGCCCTAAAAGTGAAAAAGACATTATTAATCGTTAGCAGCATGAGAAGTTTCTGACTGACTGTTGCAGGCGGCCAAAATATCTTCTTTTCGTTTTTGTGCTGCCTGATAGCCTTTTTCATATATTTTGTCTATGTTATTTGAATAAAAGATGGGATCATTTTCTACCCTATCTGAAGCTACTAGTACATCGCATAAGTCTGCACCGTCACGAGCGCTGCTGCTAATAGCGAGTTCAAAAGTGCGCATGGCTAACTTGAAAATTGAGGAAATCTCTTCTTTATCTATTGGATTACCCGGAACTAAATTAAAACCCAGGAGTACATCTGCCTGATCTCGAATTCCCTGTGCAGGAATATTATTTAAGAGACCGCCATCGACATAGAGTTCATCGTCAATCTCTACAGGTCTGAAAATTACTGGAATGGAGCACGATGCTTGAACGGTTGTAAACAGCGGTCCGCTAGTAAATATTCGAGAATTTGCCTGTGTAAGACATGAGGCTGAAATCGCCAGCATTTTAGGCAGCTCTTCAATGCGATCAACATCTATATATTTACTCAGTATGGAAGGTAACTTATCCAATGCTGTTAACCCTAATGATGGCCAACTGGGTTTAATTGCAGAAAAGATTTTGTTCTCCTTAGCAATTTCAAGAATTTTATCGGACGAGTGACCTGAAGCGGCCAAAGCCCCTACAATGCTGCCTGCGCTAGCCCCGGCAAAGTAATCAGGTGTAATACCCTCTTCTTCTAGAAATTTGAGAAAGCCTATATGTGCTACACCTCGGATTCCTCCGCCCGATAGCACCACTCCAATTTTTTTCATTATAGAAATGATTTATTCAATCGAGAATAGCTTGGATTCATTAAGATTGTCTCCGATAAGCTGTATTATATATGTGCCTGGAATTGCCCTTGAAACATTCAGTCTATGATGTGAAGAAGGATTAATGACTTCCTGCAAAACTTTGCCACTGGTATCATAGATTACTAAACGATATGCATTTTTTGGGAGGTTTTGGATTTGAATCCAGTCCTTAGCGGGATTGGGATAGAGTAAAAATGAGGCTTCTTGAACCTGTGGAAGAGATGTGACAACTTCGAAGTCACTGGTAAATGATGGACGAAGTTGATACCCATCATCAAAGGGTAAGCTAGAGTCAAATTGACCTCCTACACCATAGAGTATAAAAGTATCATCGAATCCATTCGGTAAAGGCGGCACATCTAGCCCTGCCAAATCCGTGTTTCTATCTATTCGTATATCATATCTTATTCCATTAACATCCTCTACATCAAAGTTAAAGCTATTACCTGTCCCATCCCACTGATCAGGGTCAACAAAGGTGACTGGTCCGGTTAGGACATATTGAGACTCGGTTATTTCGGATAAGACATTACCAGATATGACCATAGGAGAAACAAGATCATTATTTTCGGATAATAAAATAATATTGCCAGCCTCGATTTGAGTAAGGCCATTGAATTGGCTTATACTTCCTTCAATGAGAACTTCATCTCCAGGTTTTGGCTGGTAATTACCGATATCTGATGATCTAAACACACCGATTCCATCTCCAAGTGAATCGATAATGGTAAATATATAACCAGATTCCCTGAGGTTTGCTCCATGAATGAGCCCTTGAAGACTACACTGGACGCCGAGCGAGTCGGGTACTCCCTCAACATTATTGGTTGTGACCACGCCAATATCGTAGTTGGGAAATTCATCGGGGTCAACCTGCTCCGGTTCAACAGTTATCGTTCCAATCATTCCTAAAGCAGCATGTGGTGTGCACTCGTAGGTGTATTGTCCTACTTCACTAAAAGTATGCGTAAAAGTCCATGGCGCTGGGGCCGTAGAGCCGGAATAAAAACTTTCCGGATTGTTTGGGTAAGTGGTTTGGCGACCGTCTACATTGTGAAAACCATTTATATTTTCCCAAAGGATGGTTTCACCTTCCGTAATAGTAATATCTGCGGGCGTAAATACATTGCTGCTCACCTCGATACGGTGATCAAATCGCTCACTACAGTCGGGATTATTGGCTTGCCCGGGTGTGCCATATATTTCTACACCATCGATCATAATTCCTGTCGCAGCATCACTCAAGCCCCATGATGAAGCCATGCTTACATCTTCATCAAGATCACATAGTTCTAGCGAAAACCCATCGCCGTCAGCGCCAGCGGGCCAGGGATCGTTATCAGCGTACTCTGTAATAAAAACAGTATTTCCCAGTGCGTCTTGTAATTCTATTGGCTCCCCTGAATTATTTAATGCCCCACTTTCCCATTGCGAAAGTGGGGAAAACCCAAAGGTGTTGAGAAAGGCCGTATCATTTACTGCTAAAACGATATAGCTTTCTGGCGGAAAGTCTACATCGGGAAAAGTATAAGAAACCCCTTGAGTAAAAGTATAGCCTTCTAAATTTATACTTTGACCGGAGTTATTATATAATTCGAGATATTCCAGAGAATCCTGACCGAATTCTGGCGGATTATATTGAATTTCCGTAGGTATAATTTGGGCTTGTAAAATTGAAGAGATGAAAAATAGAAAACTAATGGTGAGTATAAGTTTATCCATAATAGTTGTTTGATAGTTTGCTGAAATATACAAATACAATACAAATAAAGCAAGATATTATTTAGACTCAGTTTGTTTTACATCAAATTTTTATACATATAAAAGTTTTAATGTGAATGTAACATTAACATAACATTATATCATTACTTTTGAGGAATCATAAACAAAACCAAAATTATGAAAAGTCTTTTACGCAATTGCTCACATCGCATTATCGGTGTAAGTGCTTTCCTCCTTCTACTAGTTGGAAGTGTATGGAGTCAGGGAGTATCTACATCAGAAATTCGGGGAACCGTCTACGATGATGAAGGGATGGAACTGATTGGTGCTACAGTAGTAGCAACACACGTTCCTTCAGGAACTACTTACGGTACTGCAACAGATGCTTCCGGCCGATACCGTTTGCCCAATGTTCGTGTTGGAGGTCCTTATGTAATTAAAGCTACTTATACAGGTTACGAAGAAAAAGCTCAAAGCGGAATCCGCTTAAACTTGGGTGAACCCTTTACTATCAACTTCAAGCTAGGTGAAGCTGCATTTGAACTTCAGTCGATTGAAGTTGTAGCTGCACGTGGTAGTTCAGGTGAAAATGCTGGAACAGGTACTTCAATTAACAATGAAGCCATTGAAGCTATGCCAACCTTGAACCGGGATTTAAATGATTTTACTCGTTTGACGCCTCAGGCTCAAGAGTCCTTTGGAGGTGGGTTTTCCATAGCAGGAACAAACAATCGCTATAACGCTATTTATTTTGACGGTGCGGTCAATAATGATGTTTTCGGATTAGCTGCAAATGGAACGAATGGAGGCCAGACCGGAATTGCTCCAATAAGTATTGATGCAATTGATCAGATTCAAGTGGTCGTTTCACCTTATGACGTAAGCTATGGCGGTTTCGCCGGGGGTGGTATCAATGCTGTTACAAAATCCGGAACAAACAGATTTGAAGGTGGTGCCTATTATTATCTTCAAAATGAATCTTTGGCAGGAAAAACAAATGGGAAACTTACCGATCGCACAGGAGATGAAGCCACAAGGCTAGACGAATTCTCGAATCGACTTATCGGCTTTAACTTAGGTGGTCCTATCATTAAGGACAAATTGTTCTTCTTTGTCAATGCTGAAATCCAAAATGAAGAGAGTCCTAGACCATTTGAAATTGGGGATTATGAGGGAGAGTCCAGTGAAGCTGATCTAGATAATTTGAGGAATACGGTTATTGACCGTTATGGTTATGACCCAGGACCCTATGGCAATAAAGTAAATACACTTGATGCCGTGCGTCTTTTCTCGAAAATAAACTGGAATATTAATGAGAATAATGACTTGATGATTCGCCATAATTATGTACGGGGAGAAGAGAATTCTGTAAATGGCTCAGGTCAGCGATCTATCAATTACCTCAATAATGGTATCTTTTTCCCAACAACTACAAATTCCACAGCATTGGAATTAAATACTCGTTTGGGTCTTGGAGCATCAAACAATTTGATCATAGGTTATACAACTGTTCGTGATGACAGAGATCCGATTGGGCAGAATTTCCCATATCTAACTATTGATGATGGAAATGGTGCCGAAATAGAGTTAGGAAGTGAGCAGTTCTCCACTGCGAACCAGTTAGATCAAAACGTACTTACACTTACGAATAACTTCAACTTGTACCGTGGTGATATCACTTGGACATTTGGTACACATAATGAATACTTTGATTTTTACAATCTATTCATTCGCCAAAACTTTGGTTCTTATACCTTTAACTCGTTGGATGATTTCTTAAATGACGAACGATCCGTTTTCTACACTCGTTCTTATTCACTTGTTGATGATGTAATTGGTGATGGATCGGCCGCAGCAGCAGAATTTAGTGCCTTGCAGCTTGGCTTTTACGGTCAGGGAGACTGGGAAGTTAATAAAAAATTCTCCTTTACCTTTGGATTGCGACTTGACGTCCCTATAATTTTAACTGATCCGAATATTCATCCAACCTTTAATGATGAAACACTTCCTTTAATTGAAGCCGCTGGCTATGACCTAAAGGGTGCTCAAGGTGGAGCAGCTCCTGATGGCCAATTAATGTGGTCACCAAGAGTAGGTTTCAATTACGATATAAATGGAGATCGTAGAAATGTTCTTCGTGGTGGAGCTGGAATATTTACTAGCCGTGTACCTTTTGTTTGGCCCGGTGGTATGTTTACCAATAATGGTGTAACAGTTGGAGGTTTCAACAGTAATCAGCTCGATGAAAACCCTCGCTTTTTAGATATTGAGGAGCAATATGAGCAAATCAACACAGAAGTTGATGTGCCTTCCGGTCAGGTTGATTTATTTGCAAATGACTTCAAATTCCCACAGATTTTCAGAGCAAACCTGGCTCTAGATAGAGATTGGGGTAATGGATGGTTTACTACTTTTGAGGGAATTTATTCCAAAACACTAAATAATGTGTTTTATCAAAATGTGAACAGTGACCCTACACTTGATTACAATTGGACAAATGGAGCAGATAATACCGATGACCGACCTGTTTATACTCGAAATAATATAGATGACAGATATTCTGCTATTTACTTAGCTAGTAATACGGATGAAGGGTATACATATAATGTGACTGCTCAGGTTCAAAAGCGATTCCCATTTGGATTAAACATTATGACTGCATATACTTATGGGGATGCATTTGCGATCTTCGAGGGAACAAGCTCGCAGAACTCATCTCAGTGGAGAGGAGCTTTCAATACGGATGGTCGTAACATGGCCCCTCTTGGACGTTCTGACTTTTCAATGGGACACAGAATAATCGCATCCGCTGACTATGGTGTAAACTGGGGCGGATCTGATAAGTATCGCACCTCCGTTAGTATTTTTTACAATGGTCAATCCGGATCTCCATTCTCTTATACTTATGGTCGAGGATCTGCTGATGCTAGAAATATCAATAATGAAACGGGAAGCACCAGCCGAACTCGTTCTTTGATTTACATTCCTGAGAGCATTAATGATATCGTTCTAGTAGAAGCAAATGGTGTTTCTCCAGAGGATCAATGGGAGGCTCTTAATACTTTTATTGAACAAGATGACTACTTAAGCGAGAATAGAGGATCTTATGCAGAGAAAAATGGTAGTAGATCTCCATTTACTCATGTAATCGACTTGAAGTTCACACAAAATTTTGCTGTAGAAGCTGGTGGAAGAGAGCATAGATTTCAATTCACTTTTGATGTGTTTAACGTAGCTAATCTTATCAATAGTGATTGGGGGGTTATTTATGGTAACCCGTTTGATTTTAACCTAATTAATTACGAAGGCCAAGCTGCAGATGGAACGACGCCTCAGTTTAGCTTTTCAGAGCCAAACACTGGCAACGAAGTCTATAGTATTGCCAACGTACTTTCTCGTTGGAGAGGACGTATAGGGGTTCGTTATATGTTTAACTAGCTCATTATTATCTGATACACTATAAAAAAAAGGGAGCCAAAAATTTTGGCTCCCTTTTTTGTTTGGTTTCTACTACTACCTTATTTCTTATTTAAAAAGATCTCAGCCATCATGCATCGGACACTGCCTCCACCTATTTTCTCGATAGTAGGAATGGGAATAGGTAATATAGTTGCATAATCATTGATACGCTTAATCTGTGGTGCAGTTAAGGACTTTTTTGCGGTTTCAGACATGACTAAGTAGTGTTTGTCCTTTTCAATGCTGTATAGTTGAAGCATATTGCCTGCGAATTGATCAATTTGATCCTGAGATATCTCTATTACAGATTTGCCACCTTGATTTAATCTCTTCAATACAAACTTTCGTTGTTTGGGGTCGGTGATCGAATCTAATCCTACTATAGCCATTTGAGAGCCAATAGACATCATAACATTAGTATGGTAAATAACCTGTCCTCTCTGGTCAACTGCGTCGAAAGTAACTTTTTCATAGTTTTTGAGTAAACAAAACTTATCAAGAAGCTGTATGTGAGTACGTTGACTTAGGCTAGCATAAACCACTTTGTCCCTCCGGTCAAAAATCATAGAGCCGGTCCCTTCTAAAAATTGGTTATCGTCTTCATATTGTTCAAAAGAATACCTCTGGTCAATTTGAAACTGTTCTGAGATTAAATTGATCACATCCTCATTTCGCTCATTTCTTCTGCTCTCTGGATACATTGGGTATGTAATTAAGCTCCCATCATTGTGCGTAGAAAACCAATTGTTTGGAAAAATAGAGTCAGGATTTGATTTCTCATCTTCTTCCTCAAAAACGAGCACATGGATTCCCACTCTTCGCAAGAGTCTTACCATATTATCAAACTCTTCAAGCACTTTCTGATGAATAACTACACCTGAGTCATTGGAAGGTTCCTGTTGAAAAGCATTATCACCTGCTGTATCCTCATTGAATCTAAAATGATTCGGCCGTACCATTAAAACAGTATTCGAAACTTGTTGACTCATTTATTAAAATTTTGGTGGACGAAAAACAATACCAATACTACAAATTTTTATTCAAAATTTAAACATGAAGTGATTTTCCTTTGGACATAGGAATTTATACCTACTAAAGCGAGTAAATAGTTCTATTCTTAAGGGCAAATTGGATAAATTTTATGGGATAGTTTGGAATTTTTATGTATCATAGCCCTCGCTAAAGAGCACCATAAACCTAAAATATGATGAAAAGAATATTTCTTACCATTCTCGCAATAAGTGTAATGCCCTTTATGGCTTTAGCTGAAGAAAGTTGGTTGAGTTCTATAGATAAAGCTATCAATGAAAAAGTGGAACCTTTTGCTAATTGGTGGGAAGGATTTGTTCTTTCATCTTTTTCTATTGCTGGCGTAGATGTTCCCTTGGTATTAGTCATTCTTATTGGAGGGGCTTCCTTCTTCACAGTTTATTTTGGATTTGTTAATCTGAGAAAAATCCCTTTTGCAATTCAAGTCGTTAGAGGGAAATATGACTTTGTAGAAAAACAAGGTGCAGAGGATTTCAAACCCGATGATGAAGCCTTTACCAATGAAGGAGATATTCCCGAAACCGTAAGAGATGAAAGTCGAGATGGAGAGGTCAATCATTTTCAAGCACTCACGGCTGCCGTATCTGCCACTGTCGGCTTAGGCAATATTGCCGGTGTTGCTATCGCCATAGGCATAGGTGGTCCAGGTGCAACATTTTGGATGATTATCGCCGGATTACTTGGGATGTCATCTAAATTTGTAGAGTGTACATTAGGAGTAAAATATAGAGATATAGAACCTGATGGCACTGTTCACGGGGGACCCATGTATTATTTATCTAAGGGATTTGTTAAGCGAAACTGGCCTCGGTTAGGAAAAACATTAGCTGTACTATTTGCGATTTTATGCGTAGGCGCCTCTTTTGGTGGCGGTAATATGTTTCAGGCCAATCAAAGTGCAGCCCAATTTGTTAAGGAATTTAATTTAGAAAGTGGCTATGCTGGTGCCTTATTTGGTTTGTTTCTCGCCATAATCGTAGGAATCGTAATTATCGGAGGTATAAAACGCATAGGTAAAGTAACGGAACGTGTAGTTCCTTTTATGGCTGGTATTTATGTATTGGCAGCATTAATCATCATTGGGGCACATTATCAGGATATTCCACGTGCTTTTAATATGATCATTGAGCAAGCATTCTACCCCATCGCAATAGCTGGTGGGTTTATAGGAGTTATAGTAACTGGTTTTCAACGTGCGGCTTTCTCCAATGAAGCTGGTGTGGGTTCAGCATCTATAGCTCACTCTGCAGTGAAAACAAAATATGCTGCATCGGAAGGTGTCGTTGCTCTTCTAGAGCCTTTTATTGATACTGTTCTCATATGTACACTCACCGCTCTAGTTATTATATTTTTCAATATGGATGGGGCTTTTGTTTATGGAGCACTTGAAGGTAATCAGGTGATTTTAACCCAAACGGGTGAACGCCTGGGAGGAGTAAACTTGACTTCAGCAGCCTTTGATGATGTCATCCCCGGCTTTTCAGTAGTATTGACCATTGCAGTAATATTATTTGCATTTTCTTCCATGTTATCTTGGTCATACTACGGTCTTCAAGCATGGAAGTACTTATTTGGTAAAAGCCGAAAAGTTGACCTTGCATACAAAGTCATCTTTTTATTCTTTATCGTAATTGGTTCTGCTGCCTCCTTGGGTGCTGTTATTAAATTTTCAGATGCAATGATATTGGCCATGGTCTTTCCAAATATGATAGGCCTTCTATTTCTCGTAAAAGACGTACGAGAAGAAATGAATAAATATTTGGCCGCTATTGGTAAGCGTTTTGGTGGTTCTCAAAGCTGATTTAAATGGAAAGAAGACACCACGAGTTTGTGGTCCATCTGGGTTCGAATTCTGGGAATAGAGAACGTTATTTGAGATCAGCCATTCAGGAAATGGACGAGCAGGGTCTAAGAGTAACAAAGAGCTCACCAATATATGAAACCGAAGCTTGGGGATACATAGAGCAGGCTCCATTTTTAAACCAGGCGCACATTGGTAACACCCATTTAAGCCCATTTAAACTGCTAGATGTATGCAAGCAAATCGAAATAAATCTAGGACGTCGAAAGACTAAAAAGTGGGGCCCCAGGGAGATTGATATTGACATAATTTTTTATGGATCAACAATAATAGGAACTTCTCAACTTACTATTCCACACCCCTACCTAGAGGAAAGGCGATTTGTTTTGCAACCCATCCATGACATAGCTCCTGGTTATTCCAATCCAGTGAATGGGAAAACTATTGAGAAGATTTTAAGCTCTTGTGAAGATCAATCAACCGTTATATTCTATAAAGAGGATCCGCATGTCGTTAAGTAATAGTTATTCGTATATATGTATTGAGGGAAACATAGGGACAGGCAAAACTACCCTATGCAGAATGCTTCAACAAGACTTTAACTGCAGATTAGTTTTAGAACAATTTACTGATAATCCGTTTCTGCCGCTATTTTATAAAGATCCCAAGAGATATGCATTTCCCGTAGAGCTGTTTTTTATGTCAGAGAGATATAAGCAACTACAGGATTTTCTCATTGACAGGGACTTGTTCAGCAAATTTATTTTATCAGACTATTTTTTTCATAAAACGGCATTGTTTGCCAGAAACAATCTTAATGAAGAAGAGTACCAGTTGTTTCTCCGATTTCATAGCATTTTAGCAAAGCTATTTCCAGAGCCCGATCTTTTAGTTTATCTGCACCGACCTGTAGAACAATTATATAAACAAATTCAAAAGCGAAACAGAAGTATTGAGACCGATTTAAAATCTGAATACCTTGCTGGAATAGAATCGGCCTATTTTTCATTTTTCAATCGTGGGCAAAACTACCCTATCCTTATTCTTAATTTAGAAGATTTAGACTTTGCAAAAAATCGTTCCGACTATGAGCTAATAAAAAAAATAATTGCTCAGGACTATTCCAATGGCATCCACGAAATAAGTCTGAATGACATATAAGACCTCATTCATCCAATAAATTTGACATTCTATCTCCAATTTAATTCCACTTATATAACACAGTTTATTTTCAACAAGATTATATGTACTTTTATACAAAATAATATTATGAAAGATTTTCTGAAATATACCTTAGCATCCTGTTTGGGGATGGTAATTGCGTTAATCTTACTTAGCGTTATAGGATTCATTAGCATTGCTGGCTTTGTTTCCTTTCTATCTTCATCAGATGCTAATGTCGAACTTCCTGAAGAGGGAGTGTTAGAGCTTAAATTGGATAACTTAGTTCCTGAAAAAACAAATAATGTTGCTGTCTCCCCTTTTGATTTTGCTATGAACGAGCAAAATGTGGTCGGATTGCAAGATATGATACGCCTTGTTAATCATGCAAAAAGCGATGACCAAATAAAAGGGATATACATTAACCTTTCGGGTATGACCTTAGCAAATGCTTCTGCATATGATTTGAGAGAGGCCATAGAAGATTTCAAAACTTCAGAAAAATTTGTTTTCGCCAATGCCGACTCCTATTCACAAGGTACGTATTATTTAGCTTCAGTAGCTGATAGTATCTATATACACCCTACTGGATCAATAGATTTTAGAGGCTTTGGTGTTACCGTACCTTTCTTAAAAGGAATGCTAGATAAACTAGGTATAAAAGCAAAAGTGTTTTACGCCGGAGATTTTAAAAGTGCAACAGAACCTTTGCGAAGAACTAGTATCAGTGAAGAAAACCGGGAACAAACACGAGAGTATTTACGAGCATTGTATAATATTTATCTGCAAGATATTGCCGAAAGTAGAAATACCACTCCTGAAAAGCTTGAATCCTTGGCAGATAACTTCTCAATTCAATTTACCGAAGATGCCATCAATAATGGTTTTATAGATCGAGTGGTATATCAGGATGAATTTGTAGATATTATCCGCAATGAAATTCAAGGAGATTCTTCCAAACCGGTCAATTTAATCTCCATGGAGAAATACTATTCTAAACATAAGAAAGATATTGCTAAAATTAGTGGTGATAAAGAGGTTGCCATTGTCTACATGGAAGGAGGAATAGTAGTAGAGGGTGAAGATCCAGGAACAATCAGTAGTGATAAGTATGTGGAAGTTCTTAGTGAGATCAGAGAAAAGAAAAATCTCGGAGCAGTAATACTTCGTATTAATTCTGGAGGAGGAAGCGCATTGGCATCCGATAAAATTGCTCGAGAAATTAAACTTATTCGAGCCCAGGGGACTCCTGTAATAGCGACTATGGGTGATGTAGCAGCATCTGGAGGATATTATGTGGCAGCTCCAGCTGATGTTATCTATGCAGCTAAAAATACAATAACAGGCTCTATTGGTGTGTTTGCTGTAATACCTCAGGCCCAAGAGCTCATGCAGGAAAAAATTGGGCTTTCATTTGATACCGTTACTACTGGTCCACATGCTGCTGCATTTAATATAGCTGAGGAACTAAGTAATGCAGAAAGTAAATATTTCCAATCTATGGTTGATTCTATATACCAACAATTTTTGAGGCACGTAGCAGATTCCAGATCTATGACCGTTGAGCAGGTTCACGAGATTGCCCAGGGACGAGTTTGGCCTGGTAATAAGGCATTAGAGATTAATCTAATTGATGAAATTGGCAATATGCAAAATGCAATAGATAAGGGAGTAGAATTAGCCGGATTGGAGGATTACAAAATTAGAGAGTATCCCAAAACCAAAAATCCTTTGGAAATGCTTTTAGAAAATTTTAGTAATTCTGGTGGCTCCTCTCCTAGCATTAAAAAAGAATTAGAAGCCGTGTTAGCTGAATCTTTTCCTCATTATCAAATCAAAAAGGAATATGATGATTTGAAGGGCGTTCAAATGCGATTGCCATATTATTTAAATTTTAGCAAACAATCTTCGTCAAGAATGTATTAAAATAATATATTCTGCATATGAAGATAGAAGAAGAAATAAAGCAAAAACAGTTTTCAAGTCAGCGATTAAAGGCATTAGTAAATGTCTTGTTCACCGCCTCTTGGTTTTATTCTCTACAGAATACGATCTTCAAAAAATACGATATATCCTGGCAGCAATTCAATATCCTGAGAATATTGAAAGGGCAAAAAGGAAAACCTTGTTCGCTAAAGATGTTATCGGAACGAATGATTGATCGCAATTCAAACACATCCAGATTAGTTGACAAACTTGAAAGAAAAGGATATGTTGCGCGGCATTCAAACGAAATCGACAGACGTAAAGTAGATATTGTTATAACTCCCTCTGGTCTAGACTTGGCCCATTTGGCTACAGTGGAAACTGATGAACTTGTTATAAACGAAATTAACTCGCTAACTGAAGAGGAAGAAATGAAGCTCAATGAATTACTCGATAAATTGAGAGGGTAAAATAATTGTGAATTATTGAACTTTTTAGTTGTATATACATTTAAATAGTATTGTTCATCTAAAACAACCAAACATGATAGCATTTATTTCATTCTTACTCGGATTTCTTGTTTTTAACGCCGACTACACCGAAGCACCTACACTTGAGCCCACCGCAATGGAAGATGGAGTTTATTCTGCTTCTCTTGACAAAAGCTCAATTGAGTGGAAAGCCTATAAGGTTACTGGTCAACATAATGGGATCGTAAACCTATCATCTGGCGAACTTGAAATAAAAGACAACAAGATCGTAGGTGGCAATTTTGTAGCTGACATGACTTCTATAACTGTAGAGGATTTGTCTGGTGAAAGCAAAGGCAAACTAGAAGGTCATCTTAAATCCCCAGATTTTTTTGGTGTCGAAAGTTTCCCAAAAGCTAAATTTGTCATTACGGATGCATTCCCAATAGGCGAAACCGGAGAATATCGAATTAAAGGAGATTTAACAATTAAGGAAAATACTAATCCTGTAGCTTTCCGTGCGAAGATGAGTGAAGAGGGAGACATGATTTCAGCTGTTGCGGATTTTAAAATCGACAGATCTAATTACGATGTTCGTTACGGATCAGGATCATTTTTTGACAATTTGGGTGATAAAACTATTTATGATGAATTTGACTTGAAAGTCAACCTCATGGTAAGTAAATAGTCCTCGTAACTAGTATATTTTAAAAAGTCATTGTGAGTTATCGCAATGGCTTTTTTTTTGGCCGGTCCATGAGGCCTTTTTTCAAGTCGGCCTCCTGGTCGCTATGCTTCGCAGCTCGTTCAGGTTCCCCCTCCATCCTCGAGATCGCTTTCAGCGATCCTCGGGATTGCGGGGCTTCTCTCGGCTCCTGCCCTTCTCCACCAGCCAACCCCACGGATCTTACGACTCTATCGAGTCGCAACTGCTCCGCAGCGCTTCCGGGAAGATACTGCAGTTATTTTTTATATATTTAGGACAATAAACAATGATAGAGTATGCCAGAATTTGAAATCCAAAATCGTTTTTTTACCTATGTTAAATTTCATACGACTTCAGATCCTAATGCCCCAGCCGAAAAATATCCAAGTACAGAAAGACAAAAAGCCCTGGCTCAGCATCTGGTTAAAGAAATGAAAGACTTAGGAGTTACTGATGCCGAAATGGATGAGTATGGAGTAGTATACGCTACAATTCCCTCTAATACAGATAAAAAAGTTCCAACCCTTTGCTTTTGCAGTCACATGGATACTAGCCCAGATAGTTCAGGAAAAAATGTTAAACCTATTTTACATAGCAATTACGATGGTGAAGAAATATCTCTTCCCGATGACCCTACCCAAGTCTTAAGTCCCGAAAATCACCCGGACCTCAATAATAAAATTGGAGAAGATATCATCACAGCCTCCGGCAAGACTTTATTGGGTGCAGATGATAAATCGGGAGTTGCTGTGATTATGGCTCTAGTTCAATACCTTCAAAAAAATAAAGAGGTGCCACATGGTGATATTCGTATCTTATTTACTTGCGATGAAGAAATTGGCCGTGGGGTAGACCGTGTGGATATGGATAAATTGAATGCAGATATTGGATATACCTTAGATGGCTCTGATTTGGGAGTAATTGAAGATGAAACCTTTTCAGCTGACTCGGTGACAGTTAATATTCAGGGAATTGTTGAGCACCCTGGTTATGCTTACAAAAAGTTAGTAAGTGCGTTAAAAGCTGCTTCCGCTTTTGTCAATGCTTTACCTAAAGATTCGCTATCACCCGAAACAACAAAAGGAAAAGAGGGCTTTATTCATCCCGTTAGTATGGAAGGTACTGTAGAAAAGGCGACAATCACCTGTATTATAAGAGACTTTTACACTGAAGGACTAGATGATAAATTTGAACTCCTTCAGCGCATTGCCCATCAAACCCATGAGGAGTTCTCAGGATTGAAGATTGATATTCAACGAGAGGAACAATACCGGAACATGAAGTATATTATTGATGATTATCCGGAGGCAGTTGAATATGCTCTTGAAGCCATGAATCGTGTCGGCATAAAAGCAAGAAAAGAACGCGTAAGAGGTGGCACAGATGGATCCAGGCTATCTTATATGGGATTGCCTTGTCCAAATTTGTTCACTGGCCAACATGCGATACACGGAAAACAAGAATGGATTTCACTCCAGGACATGGAAAAATCCTGTCAAACGCTCTTGGAACTCATCCAAATATTTGAAGAAAAGGCTGATTAAAATCAAGAGTAGAAACACAATTACATCAATCCGAAAACTTTTGCATATTTTAGGAGCTCCGACTGATTTGAAATTTTGACCTTACCCGTCATAACGGCCATCATGGGATTAATTTCTTTCTTAAGTAGTTTGGTAAATGTCTCTGCTTTCGTTTTCACTACACATTTAGGATCGTCGTGGAGGCCATCTTTCACCTGTACTTCTCCATCATCAACTTCTACTGTTAAATCGCCTCCTCCTTCACCTGATAATATGAAATGAAATCGCGTTTGCATTCCTTCAGTGACGGCAGGATCAATTTTATCTTCTAAACCTTTTATGTATTCAATAGCATTCATGAGAATTATTTTATTTTGCGACTAAAGATAAAACAACATGAGCGCAAAGGAAATATTTCGAATTATATTTATGGGAACCCCTCAATTTGCCGTCCCGGCTCTTAAAGCGGTTCACGAGTCAGATTTTGAGGTTGTTGCAGTAATCACTGCCACAGATAAATTTGGAGGACGCGGTGGGAAGAAGTTACTACAGAGCGCAGTAAAAAAATATGCCGTTGAGCAAAACATACCCGTTTTACAGCCTAAAAATCTTAAATCTCAAGAATTCATTGACAAATTAGCCTCTTTTGAAGCTGACTTGCAATTAGTGGTGGCTTTTCGAATGCTACCTGAGGTAGTTTGGAATATGCCACCATTTGGAACCGTCAACCTTCATGCTTCATTATTGCCAAAATATAGGGGGGCGGCACCTATTCATTGGGCTATTATAAATGGAGAGAAGGAAACCGGACTCACTACATTCAAACTTAAGCACGAAATTGATACAGGAGATCTTATTGACCAACTAAAGCTTCCCATTGAATATGATGATACGATGGGCTCATTAGCTATTAAAATGAGTAAAAAAGGAGCTGGACTACTTCTGTCTTCTACAGAAAAACTTTTTGATGATCAATTAGAATTAAAATCACAAAACACGCAGGGCGAAATTACCCAGGCACCAAAAATTTATTTTGATGATGCAAAAGTTAGATTTAATGAACCAACGGAAAAGGTATACAACTTTATTCGCGGAATGCATCCATTTCCAGTGGCATGGACAAAAATTGATGACAAAGTGGTAAAGCTACATCAATGTTCTCCTATTGATACAATCACAGCTAAACAAGCTGGAACTATCCGCATTCATAATGATAAGCTCTTTATTTATACAAAGAACGGAGCCATACGTGTTAAAAAAATGCAAATGGAAGGAAAAAGCAAAATGAAAACCGAAGACTGGTTGAACGGATATAAAATTGAAAAAATGAGTGTAAATTGATACTAAAACAACTCAAATATCTCGGATAGTCTTTCTATTGAATACTTTATAAAGTGAATATCAGGCAATAAAAAACCTTCCTCAGCACTATTTGCGCTACTTAAACTTGTATTCCCTGTGAGATCAGAGGAAAAGAGAAAAATTAGTGAAATGCACCCAAATACTGCTATTGTAGTTAATATTTTCTTGTTGTAATCCGATTTCATGTGCGATAGCTTATATATTCAGTAATAATACGCATTAAATAGGCTTTTTGTTACAGTATGCATCGATTTTCTTTCCCAATTTTCGAAATTATTAATTTCATCAATCACTTTTCCCTTTTCAATAACGTAAAATCGATCGCTAACCTTACTAATCATTTCGAGATCATGGGATATCAATAGTATACTAAAAGACCATTTCTCTCTTAAGACTGACAACCAATTCCAAAGATTTTCCTTCAAATCAATATCCAATCCACTAAAGGATTCGTCAATAATAAGAATCTCAGGTTTGCAAAGCAAAGCACGCGCTATTAATACCCTTTGACGTTGGCCTCCGGACAAGCCTAAAATATTCCGGAATAACCAATCACTCTCAATTTCAAACAAGTTTAATACTTCATCAAAGCTTATGTTCCACATGATACTCCATTTAGAAAAAATAGGTTTTAACTGGGATTGTAGGTTTTTGTTGGGATGAAAATTATTCACTGGATCTTGATGAAGATATTGCACTCGTTCACAATTTCGTATCTCATCACCTGAATTCCAGCTTAAGTGCTGCGCTATTAGTTTTCCTATAGTAGATTTTCCAGATCCGGATTTACCCGTAAGTCCAAGAACCTCGTGCTTCCTAATTGATAGGTTGACAGCAAGAGATAAATTAAAATTGTCTTTATCAAATTCAAATTCGCCACTCATAATTTGGTACAAATCGGGAAGCTTGTTCCGTTCTGATCGTATTCCAGGGTGGCTTTTCCTTTTTGACTTTTCAAAGCCCTTTATTTCTCTATCCAAAGGAGAAATATGGTGATTTTTTATCTGAAAAATATGATCTGAAAATTTAGACAATAGATTCTCATCATGACTAGCAATCATGCAGGAAATGTCCTGTTTTTGTACCCACTCTCTTATTGCTAATAAAATATCACTTGCAGTCAAATGATCAATACCTGCAGTAGGTTCATCTAATAATAAGATATCGGGCGTTTGAAATAAGCTCATTGCTAATACGAGCCTTTGCAACTCCCCTCCTGAACAGCTAAAAGGATACCGCTTAAGTAGATCATCCTCAATTTCTAATGAACAAAACTTCAAAATAGAACTATAGCTAAAATTATTGGCAGAATTGGCCTGATAGACATCCATTAGCGATTTTCCAACTCTTCGAGTAGGATTTAATGTGTACCCTGGCTGTTGCGTCATCAAGCTGACTCTAGGTTCGGTTTGATTCTCCCAAGATAAATAAGAAATACATTGAGAAGACTCAAGTCCCGCAAGCGCCTCCAGTAAGGTAGACTTCCCAACTCCACTGGGTCCTAAAAGTCCATAAACTTTCCCATTTTCAAAGAAAAATTTATCCATTTCTAAAATCGGTCTTACACGAGATTTATAAGACAAGCTTTGAATGTTTAACTGGTGCAAAGCAGATTTCAATTTTTCATATTAAGTTCTAATCACAGCAAATGTCGATGAATTTGATGAGATAATCTAAAAGAGGTTCAAAAAACAGACTGATAACCATCTATTTTATATATTACAAATCTAAAGAGATCAATATGTTCCGATTTTTAAAAATTTTAATTATCTCCCTATTATCGCTTGTACTTGTTACAATCGCCGTTATGTACTGGCAAAAAGATAACATTATTGAGGCTGCAATAGGTTATCTGGAGGATTCATATGATATACAATTAAATTACGACCATACTGAATTGAATTTTTTTAGAAATTGGCCAAATATTGGATTTGAGATACAAGATGTCTCAATTCATACAGATTCTTCGCCAGACTCATTGGCTTTTATGGCTGCTGAAAAAGTAGGGCTCTCATTGTCCTTTTGGCAAGTCTGGAACACCCCATACCAATTAGATGAAGTGTATTTGAACCAACCAACAATACATTTAATTTGCGACTCAAATGGCATATGTAATTTTGATGTTTTTGTTTCACAAAACGATTCGACACTTGAAAATTCAAATCCCACTGCGCCCTTTGAGTTTACTTTGGAATCACTGAATTGGAATAATGCTCAGGTTAGCTATATCGACGAAAAACAAAAATCAAAGTTCCTTATTTCGGATTGGACCGCTCAGTGGTTTATATCACTTTTAGACGAGAGTTTAACAATCGATATGGATATAATCCAATCCAACGTATCAGCTTACCAAAAAGGCTCCTTAGTTTTGCCTGAGGTCACAACAACTGCAAAGGGATCCTTCTACTATGATCTGTCCAGGGAGTCCCTTACATTTGAAAATCATATGTACACATTGAATGGCCTTCAATTAAATGGTAATGGGGTCATCCTAAATTTAAATCAGATACCTGACATAGATTGGAATATTGAGATGCCATCAAATACAATCGAATCTGTTCTATCGCTTTTCCCGCCAGCTTATGATACCTATAAAAATGAGATAAACACGAACGGAACCGCTAGCTTCCAAGCTAAAATAAGTGGACCTATGGATATAGAGGCTAATAATTATCCATCATTATCATCAGCTTTCCAAATCAAAAATGGATACGTAAAGTATAATGCTGCTTCCCATGCCATAGAAGACCTGGAAATAGGTCTAAAAATGAGCAAAGAGCAAGGTGATTTAACAGGTTTAGAAGTTTTAATTGAAAAGCTTGAGGGAAAGTTTGGTTCAAATGGAAGTATAGATCATCGCATGCATGTATTTCCATTTTCTCGTACCCTAACAAATAGCGGTTCAACCCAATTAGGGTTTTCCATGTCAGACCTATATACTACTCTTCCTTTTTTAAAAGAGAGCAAAGCTGAGGGCCTTTTTAATTTGCAGGGGGATTACACTTTTAAGATGGAAGATGTCCTGAATGAAAATTGGAACAACGTCCAAATTAATGGTAATTTATCAGGAAATAATATCCGTTACTTCTTAGAAGCTGATCGGGATGTAACGCTTAAAGAAGTAAAGGCAGTTTTAGAAAATAAGGAAATACAGGTCAATATGGAAGACCTACAATATGAACAGAACTTAATACCTTTTATAGATTTTAAAGGAGCTGTTTTGGCCTATATTCTATCCTCAGCTAATACATTAACTGGAGATTTGAGTATCAAAGGTAAAATGATAGATATAAATACCTTTATTGAAAGTACAACAACCGATGAAGCAAATCCAAATACAAACTCTATTATTGAATTACCACCAATGGATATAGCGGTTGAATTTGAAAGCGATGAATTGCGATATTACGAATACGATTTTTCAGGAATTAAAACAACAGGGATTTTTTTTGGAGACCGATTCAAATTGTCAAATGCACAAGCTTACTATTCGTCGACGTACTTGCAATGTGAGGGTGATGTTTTCAATATTTTAAATTACCTGAATGCTAAAGGTGATTTGCAGTCTAACTTTGAATGTTCAGCAGATGAGTTCGACTTATATGCCTATATGAGTGCTGAATCCCTCCAGGAGAATAATCAGGATCAAACATCAGCAATTTTTCGCTTTCCCGAACTAATCACTATGGACTTAGACTATAGGGTGGGTAAGATCCTTTACGATAATATTGTTTTTGAAAATGTGAACGGACAATTAGGGCTTAAAAATCAAGAGTTATTAGTAAAGCCGACACGGATGTCCTCACTGGGCGGTGACATAAGTCTTCAGGGAATGGTAAGCCATAAGGGAGCTGAAGAACTGCATTACAATTTTGACCTTGCAAGCAATAACTCCAAATTTAAAAGCGCATTTGAGTCTGTTGAAATGATTCAATCCGTGGCTCCGGTTTTTAAATATATGTTTGGCGAGTTCAACACTCAAGTAACTATAGATGGAGATTTAGATCAAGATTTAGCTCCTGTATTATCAAGCATTTCAGCACAAGGCTTAATTGAAACCTTAAACGCTCAAATTAGAGAATATAAATTACTAAATAAACTTAGTACTTTATTCGATGAAGAGGTATTAAGCAGAGTTACCTTCCCCAAGACAAAAAACTGGTTTAGTATTGAGAACGGTATGGTATTTTTAGATCCGACGCCTGTAATACTCGGTAAGGAAGACTTCATAATTGAGGGAAGCCATCAAATACAAGGCGAAATAGATTATAAACTATCAGGCCCGGTTTCAATAAGCCAACTAAAAAATTCTTCCATCGGAAACAAATTGTGGAAGTCGGTGAATGAGAATTTACAGCAATTTGGCCTCAATCAATTGCCTCCTGATGCGAAACTAAATATTGATATTCGATTAACAGGTGAATTGAGTGATCTTTCCATAAGCGTCCTTCCACTTGATAATTTACAGGAACAATTGAAAACAATTGCCGAAAACAAAAAAGAGAAGGCAAAAGAAGAAATAAAAGACCAGATTAAGGAGGAAACTGAGAAGCTGGATAGTTTGAGAGTCAAGCAGACGGAACAAGCCAAAAAAGATGCCAAACGAGAGCTTAAGTCACTTTTGGATTCTGGGAAGACAACCAGTCGAATAGATTCCCTGCGCGAAGAGGCAAAAAAGAAGACAGAAAAGGTAAAGAAAAAGTTTAAAAAGTGGAATCCATTCGGAAACGAATAATAGTATTATGAATGTATTAGAAGTTAACAATATTAGTAAGACCTATGGAAAGCATAAAGCGCTTGACGGCCTCAATTTAACACTCCAAAAAGGCAACGTCTATGGGCTCTTAGGCCCTAACGGTTCAGGAAAAACTACCACTTTAGGTATTATTCTTGATGTTCTCAAGTCTGACTCTGGAACATATACATGGTTTGAAGGACAGCACGATCCCTATCCTAGACTGAAGATTGGAGCTATATTAGAGACACCCAATTTTTACCCTTATTTGAATGCTTTAGATAACTTACGCATCGTACAGCATATAAAACAATCTCCGGAAGATGATCTATATAGTCTTTTAAAATGGGTTAATTTATACGACCGACGCAAATCAAATTTTAAATCTTATTCTCTGGGAATGAAACAGCGTTTAGCCATCGCTGCTGCATTGATTGGAGAGCCAGAAGTACTTATTTTTGATGAGCCAACCAATGGACTTGACCCACAAGGAATTGCTGAAATACGCGAAATTATTCTAAAAATTGCTGATGAGGGAAAAACAATTTTCATGGCAAGTCACATTTTGGATGAAGTGGAGAAAATATGCTCACATGTTTCTATTCTCAAAAATGGCAATTTAATCGCAGAAGGTCCTGTTGGTACTATTTTAGGTGATAGCTCTATCTTGGAAATTAGCACCTCGATTGATAAGCAGTCTGAATTACAGACCTGGATTCAAAATCGCGGAGATTTGGAATTAATGAAAAGAGATGGATCGATTTTTTTAGTTTCCATCGAGCCGGATTGTAATCCTGCCAATTTAAATAAGGATGCATTTGATGCCGGATTGGTTCTTAGCCACATAAAACTTCGAAAGCGAAGTCTTGAAGAGGAATTCTTATCTATCACAAAATAGTAACTAACTATGTCCATTTTGCAACTTATATATTTAGAATGGCTAAAGTATCGAAAGAATACGACCTTTAAGGTAACAGTGCTTTTATACTTTTTGCTTTTGCCTACTTTACCCGCTGTATTGCTTTCCTTTGATTCCCTACCTCCTCCCCTTCCGTCGCCTGCCTCTTTTTTCGATTTCCCCGATATATGGGGCTTAGTTGCTTACACCGGGAATTGGCTGGCCTACTTTCTTTTTGGATTTCTCGGAGTCTATATTATCTCCGTAGATACAACCAACAAAACATTTAGACAAAGCATTATTAACGGGCTTAGCAGAAAGCAAGTCATCTTAGCCAAGATGTTTTTTATGCTGATATTTGCAATAATAGCTACTGTATTCTACATCCTCACCGTTTTCATTCTAGGCAACTTTGGTTCAGAACCCTTTGAAGGTCGGCCTCTATTTGGGGAAGAATTTATAATAGCCAGATATTTTTTGATGAGTCTATCGTATTTGATATTTGGTTTTTTAATTGGGCTACTTATCCGATCCATCGGTGTAGCCACTATGCTTTATTTCTTATACATTTTCTTTATAGAAGTTATCATCCGGTATCTCGTACATCTAAATATTTTCAAGGATGACAGAAGTATGATTTTTTACCCTATGAATGCTTTGGAGGATCTTACTCCGTTTCCCTATGGTGGAGAGGCAGCAAACTCAGGTATGAATCTTAGTTTTGATTTATTTTTAACTCCTACTGAAGCTTTCGTGACTACAAGTATTTACACTACTATATTCATAGCTTCCAGTGTATTTCTTATTTTAAAAAGAGATCTCTGAATATTCTCTAGACCAGAGACAGATAATTTTAGTTACGTATAGGTTTAGAGGAAAAAAGAGAAAATATAATTATAAAATAGTATTTGAGACTTCTTTACTGCGCCTTCCCCAACTATAATAAATTCGAATGCTGGGTAGCAACCGTGCTCTAAATTCGTTGGGTTGAATAAAATCCCAGAATGAATCTCCTCTAAAAATCCGTTCCCCTGCTGGAACATTTAATCCGCGACGCTCGTAAATAATTAGACCCAATAATAGTTCAAGTTGACTATACCATCTATCCCCATGTATGAATTGCCCTCCCATCATATACCAAACACCTCCTAATCTACTTCTCATATCAATATTATCACGGCTTACTATATTTACCAGAGTTGAATTAAAACGTTCGGTTCTTACGTCATTACCATTATGTAAAGCATATCGCCCTCCAATAGTAATTCCCCACATTCGATATTCTTCCTCGAATCTGACGTATGTAAACTCAGCGCGAAACCCTCTACGCATTTCATCTTTTAAAACTAAGGGTGAAAATAAATAGCCCAGCTCAAATTTAATGGCTGTTTTAGAGGGTGTTCGATATAAATATTGGAATTGAGCAGCAGGAACGACGGGGTTAAGCAAAGCCGGTAATTGAATGCCAAGATGATGTCGGCTATATGATGCCCTCTCTATATTGAATTGTGCTACTTGGGCTAGAACACCAATACCACAACAACTAAATAGTAAAAAGAAAACTATTGAAATTGTTCTCATAAGCATCAAATATAAATACGGTAGATACGCTGTGAAAATATATAAATCTATTTAAAGAAAAGCGCTAATGCGATTTTGTGAACGCAAAATTAGAAATAAAGTACATGAGCGTCAAACATTTACCCTACTCTGCAGTTACAATAGTATAATTAATCACAAAATTAATCTAGAGATATGAAAACATACAAAAAGCTCGGATTCTCAAATGAAGAAACACAAGAACTTGTGGATCACCTCAATAAATTATTGGCAAACTATCAAGTTCACTATCAAAAATTACGAAATTTTCATTGGAATATTGAAGGCCCAGATTTTTTTGAACTTCACGAGCAGTTCGAAATAGAATATGATGCGGTAAAAGCACAAATTGATGAAATTGCTGAAAGAATAAGAGTATTCGGTGCCAACCCCATAAGTACTTTACAAGGATACTTGGATGTTGCAGAAATTGAAGAAGTCACGGACGAGGTCAGTTCAAAAGACATGGTCAGTGAAATTTTAGATGATTATGAAATCTTATTATCCTTCTTAGTAGATGTTATAACCGTAGCAGAAAAGCTAGATGATAGTGCTACAGAGGATATGATGATAGAATATGCAAAAAGAACGGAACAGCGTCACTGGATGTTTACAGCATTCAGTAAAAGCTGATTTCGAAATAGATGAATAAAATTATCTTTTCAGCAGTGAGATAATTTTATTGTTTAGGTATAATGGGTAAGCTAACCCATTATACCTTTTTTTATTTACATGCGATTCGTATTTTCACCTAAAATCAGTCGCATGAATAAAATAATGGTTGTAAATAGAGGAGAGATTGCAGTTCGCGTCCTCACAAGTATTAAAAATATGGGGATTAGGTCTGTGGCTGTTTTCAGTGAGGCGGACAGAAAGGCTCCTTTTGTGAAAATAGCAGATGAATCAGTTTGTATAGGGCCTGCCCTTTCTTCAGAATCTTATTTGAATATTGATAATATTATTCATCATGCAAAACGATTAAATTGTGATGGTATTCATCCCGGTTATGGCTTTTTAAGCGAGAATGCAGAATTTGCTAAAGCAGTAGAAAAAGCAGGCATTACTTTTATTGGACCTAAACCCCATGCAATTGAGGTGATGGGTAACAAATTGGCTGCCAAAGCAGCAGTAAGTAATGATGAGATACCAATGGTTCCAGGAACCGAAGAAGCTATAGAAGATATAAATCGGGCTACAGAAATTGCAGAAGACATTGGATTTCCAATTCTTATTAAAGCTGCAGCAGGAGGTGGAGGAAAAGGAATGCGTATCGTACGGGAATCAAAAAACCTAAAAGCCCAAATGGAAAGAGCAATAAGTGAAGCTCAAAATGCTTTCGGGAATGGCGCCGTCTTTATAGAAAAATTTATCGATTCGCCGCGTCATATTGAAATACAAATTTTAGCTGATACTTATGGCAAAATTATCCATTTGAACGAGCGAGAGTGCTCTATACAACGACGACATCAAAAAGTAATAGAAGAAGCACCATCGTTAAAAATTGATGAAGCAACTCGCAAAGAAATGGGAGAAACAGCTATTAGAGTTGCTAAAGCATGCAATTATGTTGGAGCTGGAACAGTAGAATTTCTTACTGATAAAGAAAACAACTTTTACTTTCTAGAAATGAATACAAGACTTCAGGTGGAACATCCTGTTACTGAGCTGATCACTGGAGTTGATCTAGTCGAGGAACAGATACGAATTGCCCGAGGAGAACATCTGCGCTGGAACCAAAATGATATCTCAATACAGGGACACTCCATTGAGCTCCGCGTATATGCCGAAAACCCTTATGATAATTTTTTACCCAGTATTGGCACTTTACTTAAATACAAGCCTCCTCAGATTGAGGGAGTTCGTGTTGATGATGGTATGCAGGAAGGTTTAGAAATTCCAATCTACTACGATCCAATGATATCTAAATTAATCGTTCACGAGCAAACAAGAGAAAAAGCAATTTCGAAAATGAAAACTGCAATTCAAAACTACCAGATTGAAGGCGTAGAAACGACTTTATCTTTTGGATTGTTTGTAATGAAACATCAAGAATTTATATCTGGGGAATACGATACTCAGTTTGTAGACCAATACTTTACACCAGAGGCTATGAAAGGTTTTACAGAAAAAGAGGAAAGAGTAGCTGCATTGATGGCACTACACCTGAGTCGCAAAAATTATAAGACTATTTCTGAATCCGACTAAAAGAAAGCAAGTCTGCTCAATTCGTAATTTGAGCTAATAATTTTTCAATGTGTTTACCCTGCGTTTTTATCATACGCTGAAGATGTGCTACACTATTTTCTTCAGTTGTTGCATGTTCAGGACTTTCGTAATGGTTAAATGTGCTTATAACCATTTTAACATTCCACAATTCACGAACCTCATTAAAATCCAACTGAATAGGGTCATATGACGGATTATCAGAAAATAACTTTAACTTTCTACGGTATGAATTATCCAGACGTTTAACAAAAATATCGCTCTGTGTAACCACAACATATACTTCCCCATTTTTTATAGAGGTTTTCCACATACTTGGCTCTACAAAGTTGCATATCAAGCGATCTCCTTCCTTGATGGAAGGATCCATACTATCTCCTACAACATCAAATGACCTATGCGTCCCAGATTTAAAGCGTATATCTGGCAAACTATAGGATGGAAGTTCTTCAATAAATTCAGGGTCCTTGCTGTGCGTGGCATATCCCGCCTGCGCAGGTTTGTTGACATGAACTATACGCTCATTTCCATCTGTATCGGTAACAATATTTAATACCTTTAATTGTGATAGACGATTTTCCGGTTTCAAAATTTTTGGCCCATCACCACGAAATATAAATTCCGAATTAAGATCATAAAACTCTATAGCCTTCTCTAATAGTTTGATGGTAACATCGCGTTTACCCGTTTTCATATCACTCAAGTTCTGAGGGAGAAAGTCGAGATCACGGGCAATTTGACGAAAAGATCGAACGACATTTCTGTCTTTTAAATCCTGCAGACAGGATATAAATCGATCTGTTATTGCGCTTCCCATAGTTCAAATATAAATATATTTAATATATAAATCAAAGAATAAGTACTATTTTTTTATTTCCTCAGCTCTTCGAATGATTTGAACAAAGGAATCTGCTTGCAAGGATGCTCCTCCAATTAGTCCACCATCTATGTCGTTTTGTGAAAGTAAATCAAAGGCATTCCCGGGCTTCATACTTCCACCGTACAAAATTGGAATATCTAATCCTTTTGAGGGGAATCGTAACTCCAATTGTTTTCGAATAAAACTATGCATGCTCTGTGCTTGCTCGGGGCTTGCTGTTAAGCCCGTACCTATTGCCCAAACAGGTTCATATGCTATAGTGATTTTCGAAGTATCAGATAAATTCAATTCATGAGGCAGACTGTCTAAAAGCTGATTTTTTACATACAACTCATGATTTCCGTTGTTTCTAACCGTCTCTGGTTCTCCAACGCAGATGACTACATTCAGCCCCTCCCCTAATGCAGAGATACATTTATTTTGTACAATTTCGCTCGTTTCTCCAAACAGTTTTCTTCTTTCAGAATGACCTAAAATCGTCCATTCAATACCGCAAGATTTTACCATTTTGGCACTTATTTCCCCAGTGAAGGCTCCAGATGACGCCTCATGGATATTTTGTGCCCCTATATTTACATTAATTTTCCCAGCTACTATTTCCCTCAAACTATCGAGATATAAAGCCGGCACAGCCATTTTTACATCTATATCCTTATCAATTTCTTCGGAGATAATTGCTTTTACTAGTTTAATGGCTTCATCTCTATTTAGGTTCATTTTCCAGTTTCCTGCTATTATCATTTTCGGTATTTTATTGTGCTCGCAATACCATAAAAGTAGTGATTTTAAATTCATTAACTTATCCGACTCATTGATATATTAGGTTATAAAAAAATAACTTTATTGAAATCAGCGAGATGTTAGTGCAACAAAATTTAGCCTAGCTTTGTAATTGCTTCTTAAAACACCGATAATTTAACGCACTCAATATGAAAACACGAAAGATAAAATTTACAAATTCAGATGGGTTTGAGTTGTCAGCAGAATTGGATTTACCAACAGGCGCCCAACCTCACCACTTTGCCTTATTTGCTCATTGTTTTACTTGCAGTAAAAACTTAATCGCAGTTAAAGAGCTAAGTAAAGGTCTAACAGATAAAGGATATGGAGTTTTCAAATTTGATTTTACAGGTTTAGGACAAAGTGAGGGAGATTTTTCCAACACAAATTTTTCAGGTAATGTTGAAGATTTAATTTCGGCTTCAAAATATTTAAAGGAGAACTTTAAACCCCCTTCCCTACTCATAGGTCATTCGTTAGGAGGGGCCGCTGTTTTACAAGCTGCTCATTTTATTGCTGGAGTTAAAGGTGTAATCACAATTGGAGCACCCTATGATCCCGAGCACGTCCAGAACCTTTTTGACGATTGGAAAAATGAAATTATGGATAAAGGAGAAGCTACCGTCACTCTGGCTGGACGTAAGTTTACCATCAAAAAACAATTTATTGAAGACTTACAATCTGAATATGTCAATCCGAGATTAGAAAAATTAAACATACCCTTGCTGATCATGCACTCTCCACAAGACCGCACAGTAGATATTGAAAATGCTTCTCAAATATACCAACACGCGCGCCATCCCAAATCCTTTATCTCTTTAGATGGAAGTGATCATTTAATGTCAAATCGAGAAGATGCGAACTATTCTGGTCGGGTCATTGCAGAGTGGGCTGTTAGATATGTCGGCGGAGAGGATCAAGAAAAAGACAGCCAGGAAACCAAAAAAGATATTGTAGCAGAACTACATCAAGAGGATGGATTTACTACGGATGTCCAAACGGGAACGCATCGGTGGGTAGCTGATGAGCCAGAAGATGTTGGTGGAGATAATAAAGGCCCCGCGCCAGGGCAATTATTAATGGGAGCCTTGGCCACTTGTTCTGCCATGACGGTAATGATGTACGTTAAACGAAAGGAATGGCCCTTGGAATGCATCCGTGTATATGTTCACAAAGAAAAAAATGAAAATGCTATACCCAAAGCTACTTTCGTGAAAGAGGTAGAATTAATTGGTCCTGAACTATCTGAAAAGCAGCGAAAGCGGTGTTTGGAAATTGCAGGCCGTTGTCCAATACATAGAACACTAGCCACCTCATCAGACATTAAGTCAAATTTGATAGATAAATAACATATTACTCTACCAATTTATTTAAATCTAAAGGCTGGTTTGAGGCCTGCTGCTTTAAATCTGCAGCCAGGTCTGCCCCTAAAAAAAGATCTATAAGGTGGTGTGCCAGGTAAATCAATGGAGTTAATGCTATAGCCATGGTGAATTTATAAAAGTAATTAACCACTGCTATTGCAAGAACCAGGGCTAGATCCCACCCAGCACCTAAATAAAAAGCTATTATTAATACAACAAAACTGTCAATAAACTGAGATACAAGGGTAGACCCAGTAGCTCGTAACCAAACTTTCTTTTCCCCTGTAAAGCTCCGGATATTTTGAAACACCCAAACATCTACAAATTGACCTATAAGAAACGCCACCAAAGAGCCTACGATAATCCATAAGCCTTGCCCAAAAATTAACCTGAATGCTGTATTGTAATTACCAACCTCCCCTGCAAGATCAGTCCGTGAGGCCGAGTTAGAAGCTCGTTCTAAATGTGAATTAGGCCAAAAGTCAGCTGGAGGAATCTCAATGGCCATATAAGCCATAATGAATGCGTAAGAGATCATCCCAACTGCTAAAAAAGACAAGATTCGAACACCTCTGCGACCAAAATATTCATTTATCACATCTGTCATAATAAAGACTATTGGCCAGAGTAATACGCCAGCAGTTAAATTGAAGGAGATATTCTCTTGCCCAAAGATCGATATATTCAGGGGTGAAAAACCAAATAAGCGCTCTAAGGAGAAGATTTTTACGCCGATAAACTCAGCGAGTAAGGCGTTCGTTAAAAAGAAGCCTCCAAGTAAAATGAATAAAAGATTCTCTTTTGAAAAAACCCTTTTTGATGTGCTCATTCGTTATGAATAATATTAGTTGTTCAAGTAAACTTCAAAGCGCTTAACTAGTTTACCATTTCTTAATCGATTTGGCAAAATCTAATGAAAAATACACATAGAAATAACAAATCCTCACTCCTAGTTCTAATCAAAAAAGTATTATTTTAATCAAAGGGAAAAATCAGGATCGACCATTAAAGCCTGACCTCTAAATTTTGTATCAAATGTATCCTGGGAGTAGACCAATTGACCATTTACGAATGTTTCTGAAACTTTCGATTTAAAGGAGGTGCCTTCTAAGGGTGACCACCCACATTTATAGAACAAATTATCTTTGGAAACAGTCCATTCATTATTTAAATCCAAAATGGCTATATCCGCTTGATACCCTTCTCGTAAAAAGCCCCGATCAGCAATTTTATACATGATAGCAGGATTATGACACATTTTCTCAACAATTTTTGGAAGAGAAATTTTATCCTGATGGTGAAACTCCAACATACATACCAATGAATGCTGAATCATGGGTGCACCAGACATAGATTGAAAATAGGGTTGATCTTTTTCTTCTATAGTATGTGGAGCATGATCTGTGGTTATAAAATCAATGCGGTCATCCAATAAAGCCTTGAACAGTCCGTCTTTATCTTTTTGAGTCTTAATCGCTGGATTCCATTTAATACGAGTTCCTAAGCGGTCATAGTCTCTATCTGAAAACCAAAGGTGATGCACAGATACCTCAGTTGTAATACGCTTTTCAATTAAAGGAATGTCATTTCTGAAAAGTTCGGTCTCAGCAGCTGTAGTTAAATGTAAAATGTGCAATTTAGCATTATGCTTTTTTGCAATTTTAATGGCACGTTCTGAAGCTTCAAAGCATGCCTGTTCACTACGAATTAGCGGGTGGAACTTTACAGGAACATCCTCTCCATAAATCGAACGATATTTTTCTTCATTTTTCTCTACTATTTCTTCCTTTTCGGAATGTATAGCTACAATAGCAGAGGTATTTGCTAGCAGTTTTTCAAGCATAGCAGGATTATCTGCTAAAATATTACCCTTTTTAGTGAAGTACAAACCATCGTCGGTTACAGCTAATAAAGATTCCGTGTCGAGTTGGATAACTTCATCTATATTTTCACTATTGACACCCAATAAAAACCCAAAATTGGCTAAAGATTTAGTAGATGCCAGCTTATATTTCTCTTCTAAAAGTTCTAAAGTTAGCGTGTTTGGCTTTGTGTTTGGCATTTCAATAAACGAGGTCACCCCTCCAGCTACTGCTGCTTTACTCTCTGTATAAAGATCTGCCTTATGGGTTAGCCCTGGATCGCGAAAATGAACCTGACCGTCGATAACACCTGGTATTACGTACTTCCCAGTGGCATCAATAATCTCTTCTTGACCCGTTCCTGCAACTTCTCCAATTTCTTCTATTACACCATTTCGAATCAGAATGTCGCCTTTTAGGATATCTCCTTCATTTACTAATAATCCATTTGCTATAATATATGATTTCTCCATGAGTATTATTCTAAGTGTTTTGAACCAGAAAAAAGAAGAGCCCTCTGGCCACAGTAATACAGCCAAATTAAGCTTGAAACCTCAATATATTTGTTTTTCTGTATACGTCCTATCTCTCACATTGTTTTCCTAAAAAATTTGAAGCCAATAAGACCCTACAGTGAATTTAATCTTTGACAATACTCATTAAATTCGTTCAATTTTCACGATGTTGATTGTGACCTATAGAATATAAATAAAACAGATTATTTTTAAGTATTTTTTCTTGATTGTATTGAAAAGCTAACTGCTTTGAAATGTCGTCTCGCCTTTTAAATAAGAAATTATATAGAACTAGATTTCTTTCTACGTCCCAGACTGAGCTGTATATACTAGAATAATATTGATTAGCTTGTCATTTTTCTGCATATTCGTCATATATTAAATGGCAAATATTAAAAGATGGGTAATAAAAAATCTAAAGATCAAGCGGAAAAAAAAGTGGTTTTTACCACTCACCCCGAAACCATGGAGGATTTATTTAAGGGAATACAAACGGATAAATCACAGCGAACACCACCGAATCAACAATCTATCCGGGTTGGAATAGAAAAGAAAGGCAGAGCGGGAAAAACTGTTACTCTAATTGATGGTTTAGATCTATCTGAAGATGAAGCTGAAGATCTAATGAAAGATTTAAAAAAGAAATGTGGAGTTGGTGGTACACGCGATGGAATGGAAATACTCCTTCAGGGTGATGTGCGCAATGCCGTTGTAAAAGCCCTTAAAAAGCGAGGCTTTTCCGATACAAAAAAATCTGGCGGATAATCATCTTTTTATAGCGCGAAGCATTCTCGGTTTTCTCTGTAAATCCTTTCGAATTATACAGTCTCGCCATTCAGATTTAGAAAAAATTTCGAAAATCTCCTGAGCGAAATACTCACTTAGTTCTAAGTATATCATCCCGGACGGTTGCAGACAATGCTCTGCATATTCACATAACGCACGATAAAAAAGCAAAGGATCATCCTCCGGAGTGAATAATGCCATATCAGGCTCTTGCTGAATAGTATCAGATGCTTCTGATGGCCGAACATAAGGCGGATTGGAAATTATGCATTGCCAGCGCTTCCCTAATAATTCGTCTGATGGAGAAAGGATATTATCCTTTTCTATTTTAATGGATAAATCAAACCGCTCTATGTTCTTTCGAGTTATCTCCAATGCTGCCTCAGATGCATCCATGGCTGAAACCTTAAGATCAGGTCGCTCTTTAGCCAATGTCAGTGCTATACAACCCGATCCACAGCCCATATCAAGCACTTCTGACCCTTTGGTCAATTCTTTAATTGCCCACTCAACTAATTCCTCCGTTTCAGGACGAGGTACTAACACTCCAGGGGCGATTTCAAAAACGCGTCCATAAAAGTGAGCCTTACCACTAACATAAGCCAGGGGGTGGCTCTCTGATAACTTTATGAGGTCATTCCGTATAATTGATTCGTCTCGAGTATCAGATACGGCTTTTTGAGGGCGCCAGCGATCATCATAGTAATACTCTAACAGTTTTTCCCATTCAGCTTTTCGGTATTGCCTGGGGATCTCAATTTGAGAAAAAATCGTTTTGAATTCTGATGGAATCACGTCAATAATTAATAAATGAGGAAGCTACCCACTAGAAAACAAATTATGACTAGAAATGAATAGCCAATATAGGATTTGAGTGGGAGGTAATCGCTAATGGGTATGCCTTGCTTATAATAGAGCCATGCTGAAAATACTACCTTCTCAAACAGGTAAGCTACCACTGTAGCCAGCGCTATACCCATCCAGCCCCAAAGCTGAACCCACCACAAGCTTAATACGACATTAAGCAGTACTTCCATAAAAGCAACAATATTCATCAATTGATAAGATTCAAGTCGCATCATTATTGTATGGCTTAGATTCATTCGAGAAAAAATTATAAGTAAATATACATTGAAAATTAGGGCACTCTCAGAAAACACCTCAGTAAAAAAAATGGGGAATAATATTGGACTCAACAAACATAGACCAGCTGAAAAAAAGGCTAAAATGGGGAAAAGACGTTTAATTTGAGATCGGATTTTATGCATTGCCTGATCCAACTCATCGCTATCAGACAAAATGATCAAATGAACACTCCCTAGTAATATCATAAAAAGGGGCAGCTCCCGGGCACCATATCTAAAAATTGCTATTTCGCTCTCCGTTTGACTCATAAAACCAACTAACCAAGTATCAAAAGCCACCGGTATTCCACCTAATACGGAGTACAAGGTCAAATGTCCTGAAGAAGACCACCACTGGATATCTGGAATTCTAGGACTAGGCCATCCTAAATCCCAACCCACGTAAATAAAGCGCAATACGCTAAAAGCAATATGTGACCACAACATTTCGCGCAAGCCATAACCAAGAATGAAAGGAACCAGGGTTATTATGATATGCAAGGAATAACTAATCCCACCCCAAATCAGCAGCCGGCGCATTTGTTGACGGGCGAGCAAAAAATATTCATAAACCAAAGGGGGAACACTAAATGCAAATAGAAAAACATAAAGTTGCCAATATGGCAAATCGGAAATGCCGAAGAGTAACCAAGAGCTGCGACTACCCAAAAACCATAAAGCAAGAGTTAAGCATACCGTGATCAATAAGATTAAAAACCAAATCTGATCTAAAAATTTTGTCCGATGAACTTTCGTGAGTCGACGAGCACGGATAAGTACCGACTGAAATACACCATTAACCCAAAAGAACGTAAGCACGTATAATAAATGAAACATTAACTCATAACCACCAATTTCAGAAGTAGATACACCTAATTGGGTCAGTAGAATGGCTGTCAATAGTAAAAAACCATACCGGATAAATCGGTACCACTGCAAGCCAGAAATAGAAGATATCCGAGTAGGAATCAAGGAAGGTTGAGGTTTATTAGACGAACTAAGAATCCAAAATTACTTCTTTTTCTTTAAATATAACGTTCATCTGCTCCAGTTCGTCTAGTACAGGACGGTATATTGAAGGCATCACGGGAATGTGTACCCCTTTTAATTCTACCTTTCCTGTAAGCAAAAGCTTGATATAAATCCCAACAGGTAATCCTACCAAACGACTCATCGCAGTTTGCTGAGCATTATCCCCCTTGGCCTCCATAGTTGATATTCGCTTTTTGACATCGCCGTTACTTTCGTAAGTAAATTCATGCTGCATGAGAATCATATCTCTATCATTTGGCTGCATGACCCATTTATCCAACAGCAGCTGCTCTAGTATTTGAGCAGGTGTAGCCATATCTAGATTAATTTTCTTTTTTTCGAAGATTCCCGTCCATTTGATCTTATTCATAATCTCGCTGCTAGCGGAAATGTCAAATAAATCACATAAGCGTTGCTCTACATTCTCCTCCACTGCTCCATCGACAAATGCTGTAATAAACTGTCGATAGCTTATCCGATCTGAGTGAATTACAGGGAAACTATCATCAGTCAATCCCAATTGAACAAATATATTCCATGCATCACAATACCCTCTATGTCTAAGGGTCCCTCGCAACAGGGAAGGGATATTCTCTAAATCATATAACTTTCGATATAGTAAAGAATCTCTATTGGGATACATTTCGTATGGCCCAAATCCCTGAACCTCCACCTCTTCATAGGATTCAAAAAGCCGATGGTATGGCAAATACTTTAACCGACCGGAGTTAATATATTGGGCTGTTCCACGACCCGCGAGTACCACATTTCTTGGATTCCAGGTGAATTTATAATGCCATGGATTATTGTCAGATTCTGGTGCTACTAATCCGCCTGCATACGAGTGAAATGCATTAATCTCACCTCCCTTTGACCGTATATCGTCAATGACGCGCATCGCAGACATGTGATCAATCCCCGGATCCAAACCCATTTCACCCATAAAGACCAAGCCAGCTTCACGAATAGATTCATCCATAGCCTTTAATTCGGGTGAATTATAGGAGGCTGTGATAAAATGTTTTTTATATTTTAAGCAGTCTCGAGCTACTGTAATATGCAAAAATGCAGGTAAAAGGGAAGCCACTACATCAGCAGCAGCTATTAATTTACCTCTTTTGTTTTCATCCTCAATATGCAATTCTTCAGCTCGTGCAATCTCAGCATTTCCGATCGCTTCCTTGGCTAATGCATAGTCCCTATCCGCAATAACCACCTGCCAGTTATAGGTTCTCCCTTGTTCTAATAAATATTTTATTAGGGTCTGTGCACTTCGACCTGCACCTAATATTAAAATTTGCTTCATCGATTTCCTTTGACCTCAAAAGTATTTGAATGCTTTTGCTTTTTCAATAATTTGGGATGTTTTTCTTTAATAATTATTAGCCATAGGGCGATCCCTCCCCAATCATTGGGGAGGGCGTTACGTTCCGGGCTATCGGTCCCCACGATCAAATCGTGGGGACGGCTTACGCCCCCTGCACATCACTATCGCAAAAGCTTGAAATTTAAAGGCTTTTAAATAATAACTTCCACTGGGTAATTCATCAGCGTTATTAAAGCAATAAATAGTAATGGAACGGCTCGCGATTGCGAGCTAAGCAAATAAATAGTGCGCCTAAATGGTGATAACAATTCCAATAATAGGAAGTAGTGAACCTCCACCAGTCGGCACTTCTTGAACTTCATACTCTTGCTGTTCATAAGGTGCTTGCGGATTCAAAATGATTGGATCACCCAACGAACCGTCTGGATTTTCTTCATATTCTAAAACCAACCCGGGGAGGTCAATAGCACTACCCAGTATGTTTTGAACATCAGCATAAACGTTTAAACTCCACGATGAGAAAAACCACTTTTTATCCACTCGTATATCAAGAATATTACTAGGTCCCGTTCGCAGCGTATTTAAAAGAGCGAAATTCCGAACGCCTCCTCCATTTAAATCCCATCTAGGTCGTTCATTCGAGCGCGCATCAAATGGTGTATAAGGCAAACCCGTCTGGAATCGCCATCTTACACCAACTTCCCAATCTCCGTTAAACTTTTTTCCTAAGGTCGTGGTGAGAATGTGTCTAGAGTCCCAGGTGGTGGGTATAAACTCTCCTTTGGCGTCCTGAAACTCAGTCCATCCCAAAGTATAAGCCAAAACGCCGTAAAATCCACGATAAAGCCGTTGTTGGTAAAGTAATTCAACGCCATAAGCACGACCCTCTCCGGTTGGAGTTAATGGTTCAGTGCCCACCACACCAAAATCATTACCAAAATTCGCTATTGCAACCTGATTGCGTATTGAAAATGGGTAATTTCTGTATCTTTTGTAATAGGCCTCAAGCGTAATCCTGGATTTGAACGATGTAGAATATTCGAGCCCGGTAACTACATGATCGGCACGAACATAGCCTATGCCATTTTGGCGATTTATGAATTCACCATTTACTTGGTATCCCAGAGCAGTATAAGGGGGCAATTGATAGTATATACCTGTGTTGAAATTTAATTTCCAATCCGCAGCAAAGAGGTAGGACAATGATAATCTTGGTGAGAACTGAGGAAGAGGATTTGCCATTTCATCAGAGAATGAGTTTCCATCTATGCGAAAGCCTGCTGAAGCAGTAAGGGAAGCCGATAAAAAGCTACGACTTAATTGACCAAATAGCGCATATTTATGAAAATCGACCCGGGTTTGGTAGTCTATAGTCTCTTGTCCGGTAGGCAAAAATAAACGGTTGAAAGTGTTGTTTGTATAGCGTACAAATTGATAACCAGCTCCACCGGAAAATTTCCAATTCTGCCAACGTGTAACATTCTCTACTCGGAATTTATTTTCAATCTCTCGTGACCGGTAGTTCAAAATCAGATTATCAGAATTACTTTCATCATTATTCAGATACTTAATCGCTGAATTATTTAACATATTTCGGCTAAGTACAAATGTCCAAAATCCTTGCTCCTGATATCGTTTATAAACCAATCCATTGGTATAGGTCCACTGCTCATTTACTGGAATGTTATCCAAGGTAAATCGCTGTTCAGCGGTTTCGTTCGCAGCTAGGTTTAATCGGAAGTTATCGATCGCACCAATTCCAGTAAAATAAAATTCATTTTTACTGTCCGGACGATACCTGATTTTTGTTTGAAAGTCATTATAAGTGGGTAAAAAGGGAAGACCTAAAACACTAAATAAAAATTGCAGATAAGATCGACGAGCTGAAGCAATAAAGGTGGTCTTGTCACCTATTGGTCCTTCAAGACTTATACCTACATCCGATGCGCCGACAGTAGCCGTAGCCCCAAGCCGATCGTCGCGGCCATTTTTTTGCTTAAAGTTTAATACCGAACTGAGTGCGTTTCCACGGTTCGCCGGAAAGGCTCCACTGTAAAAGTCAACTTCGCGTATAAAATCAACGTTAATGATGCCTGCTGGACCACCTGTAGCACCCTGGGTGGCAAAATGATTAATATTGGGTACTTCTACGTCATCCAGAAAAAACCGATTCTCATTAGGTGCACCTCCACGAATAATTAAGTCATTCCTAAAAGTAGAGGTAGATGCAACACCTGGTAAACTCTGAACAACTCTGGATATATCGCGATTTCCTCCAGGACTTCGCTTAATTTCTGTTACTCCTATTGTGCGAAGGGATAAGGGACTTTCTTTCGATTCTCGAAATGCAGAAGCCTTTACAACGACCTCATCCAAATCTGAGGCTTTCTCAAATAGTTTGAAATCTACCTGCACAGGACGACTGCTTTGGACTTGCACTTCATAAATGACCTCTTGCGTATAGCCCAAAAAGCTAGCCTCGATATCATATACTCCGGGCGGGACATTTTCTAATTTGTAAGACCCTTCCACATCCGTGGTAGTTCCAATACCCAAATCGAGCACCTTTACTGTAGCAAAAGGAATAGGATCATTAGAATCTCCGTCTCGTACTTCCCCACTAATGATGCCCGACTGAGCTTGTAACCCCAATGCATTAAAAAAAAAGAGAAAAAAAATAATACTAAAACGATAAAACATAAACTACTTTACCGATAAAGGAATAAATAAGAAAAAAGTTGAACCTTAGGTTAAAACTTCTTCTGATAAAGGAACAGTCCACCCATAAGGATCCTCAATAGTGCCCTTACGCAATCCGTTGATATATTTTTTTAGTCTATGAGATAAATCCCAATTACTCTTATCAAATTCCATAATAAAATCACCATCAGCCACTTTATGGACATTAGCTACGACTGCAGCTGTACCACTACCAAATACTTCAACCAAGTCGCCATCGGTATAAGCCTGCTTGATCTCATCAATAGAGATTTTTCTCTCTTCAACTACATATCCTTCACCTCGCAGCACATCAATAATAGTTTTACGAGTAATGCCTTTCAATATTGCGCCATCAGTAGATGGCGTAATAACCTTATCCTTCAGCACAAAGAAAATATTCATTGTGCCTACTTCTTGAATATATTTAAATTCGTGAGCATCTAGCCACAATACCTGATCGTACCCCTTTTCTTTTGCGATTTGCGCGGGAAGGAGGCTT
>CAZVLN010000006.1:88264-94905 GCA_964627995.1 uncultured Saprospiraceae bacterium | reverse complement strand
TATGAATAGACAAAAAGGAAATGTAATATTAGTAAAGAAAAGAATTAAAAACTAAGGCAAATTGGGTAGTTGACTTGCCTTAATATCACGGTACATCTTGATGCTTTACCTTTGAAAGACTCTGATTTGTCATTCAAAAACAATTTTCAGTGGCATAGGATTCCAGTCGTGATGAGTTTGTTTTACAAGTGTAGACGAACACCAGCTTGCAAACCCACGAGTTGAATTTTTGAGATAAGGGGATGATCTGCATTTAGCCAGGAATCACTTTGAAACCGAAAACGTGGACTTACATATATTTCCAGGCCCTCTTGCACCATATACCCAGCGTCAAGTCCCCCGATAATACTCACATTTAAATCCTTGCGGTATATATTGTCGGTGCTGGCATCGATGACTTGTCCAGATGCATCCAGTGCTTTCCCGGTAAATTCATTTCGCAAATGGAAATTGACACCTCCGATAAGGCCGTATCGAAACTTTCCAATCTGACGATGATATCCGAGCAGTACGGGCACATTTATCAGCGTATGTGTTTTCGCAGTTTGTATTTCCCGGGTGTAGGTCCGCGTCGTAGTAACGGAATCAGCCACATATACCCGATTATTGTTAGAGTCAATGAAGAAGTAGGCCATTTCATCATAAATCGTAACACGCTCTAAAATGCGCTGTTCTTGATGAAACCGATTTTGAATCTGCTGATATTCGAATCCCGTACTTATCGATCCGCCCCATTTGGCCTCTAAACCAATGAGCAAACCTCCGGAAAAGGTAGATACTGCCGATTCTGATTGGTCCCAGGATTGGAGAAAGTTTTGATAGTCGATATCGAAATTATTACTCAAGGAAGTGGAAAGCAGGGGAACACCTCCGAAAGCATATCCCTCAAGCAAAAAACCAATATCTAACGACCGCTTATCATTGCAGCGACTCCACTTGGGATCACCGGCCATCAATTCAATCTGGGGTACCGATTGCCCTAAATTTTGAAGAAGAAGGGAAGGAATTGTGGGAATGCCTCCTTTAGGAATTTGAATAGATCGTGCCGTATAGTCAGTTAAATCAGATGATTGGGTCACAACTTCGACCTCTCCTGCTGGTAAGATCTCCTGAGAAGCCTGATAGGCGGCAGGGAGTTGAGTACTAGGAGTGGATAGTGTTGATGAAAGGTCTGAATCAGCATAAAGCGTGCTCTTCTCCACTGAAGGAAGAACGGTCGATTTTTCAATTTGTATGGTATTTTGTTCGCTAAGAATGGGGTGCGACTTTGTACGAAGAGCCACATCCCCCTGAGCTTGTGGAATCCAGAACCAGGCAGCTAAAGCAGTAAGTAGCAGAATGATAGCGAGCACGAAATAAAGGAAAAATCCCTTATTCTCTTCCTCGGTAAGTTGATTCTCGACGTAGGGCCATAAGGCATCGGCATCGATGGCTTCACTAGCCCCTTGAAAGCTATCTTTGAAGGACTGGTCTATTGAATTAGCTGACTTTTTCATAAGCTTTTTTTTGATTCATCATTTTTTGAATCTGCGCTCTAGCTCGGGTAAGTTGCGAGCGCGAAGCAGAAGGGGTGATATCGAGCAACTGGCCAATCTCTCTGTGGCTATACTCTTCGATCACATAGAGGTTGAAAACAGCGCGATAGCCTTCAGGTAACTTCATTAACATACCCAACAGCTCCTCTTTTTCAAATTGATCGGTTTGAGGTGAGGTCGGTTCGAACATCTCAGCATTTATTTCTTCCTGGAAAACAAACCGCTTTTGCTTTTTCAACCAGCGAATAGCTTCCCGGGAAGTAATTTTACTGATCCACCCTCCAAATTCCGCCTCGTTTCGGAATTCTACCTTGGATAGTTGGTCAAATACGCGAATCATACTTTCTTGCACAATGTCCTGGGCTACGGCAGCAGCCCCGACATATCTGCGTGCAACGCTCATAGACATCCCCGCATAGTGATAGAAGAGCGCTTTCTGCGCTCTTCTATCGTTATTTTTGCATTCTTCTATGATTCTATTTAATTCCAACCTTACCGGATTTCAATTCTGAATGCTCCTGTAATATTTTCCATGCTTCCACTACCGACAGTGTCTCTATTTACGGTCCCTGAAAAATTACCGCCAATATGCTCACCGGGAATATCTGAATATTCCGTAATTTCTATGGTCATGTCAGGTGGGTTGGTATTCAAAAATTGTACGACAGTGTTTCCTTCTTCAAGCATTAGGAAGTGATTAAGCGTGGAATAGCTACCCAGACCTGTAATATTACCATCCAACGAGAATTGAACAAACTCAGAACCTTCTACGCCTAATCGATCTCCATTTTGTGGGTTCGTAGAATAATAGGGAAATCCATTTGGAGGCGTGTAAAACCGTTCAAAGGTATCTATGGTATATTCGAAAAACACAGCGGCTTGATCACATACTGCAATATTGCCCAGATCAATATCTCCTGAGGAAGTAACAGTAAAGTTTTGTGGTGCAGATACCAACATTTCATCGGGATCGATGATATATACTGAGGCATCTACTGCATTTCCGCAGAAAGGAACGGTAAAATCAAATGTTCCATCAGCTGCTGTACTATTCAAGTAATAAACATCCGATTCGGTTTCGAGTTGAACTTGAGCATTTTCAATAGGGTTCATATCACAATCCAAAGCCACACCGGTAACAGCCGTTTCCTCAATGGTGATATTATTGATGTCAATTACACCCAAGTCTGTATTTTGGTTAAAAGGACCATAGGTTTCCTGGTAGATTACATCGCCACAAATATTGTAAATAATGAGATCAAAGACCTCATCGGCCGGAAACCTAAGAAACAAAAACTCTCCATCCGCCAATAAAAATCCACCACGGGACCCAAAGAGCGGGCTTTGAACATGCACTCTAAACGTTGAAACAATGTTTCCGGGACTCCCATTATACGTTACTTTACCCGAAACTTCGATAGTGGGCCCCTTCCAGTCGAGATTCCATGAGCTAAAGTGCCCTACTTCACCGGTAAATGTATTGCCATCTTGGGTAGCAAGTTCCTCTTCGATCCATGTCCCCAAATTTTCATCGTAAGACCATACGGGTATGGTTTGTGGGGCATTGCTTAACCGCTCACTGGGTACGGGCCAGGTTAATTCAGCTCGTGCATCATCGGCCAGCTGTAATTCATTTCCCTGATCATCTGATAACTCTACCGTCATCATACCAAAGGTTCCCAAAACGACTTCGTTGCCCGTCGCATCAATACCGCTAAGGTCCCCCACAATTCTTTGATATAAATCTTCGGCGGTAGGGTCTATCCATTGCATAGCAACTGAGATGGATCCTGAATAAGACTGACCGTTTTGACTTACGACTCCGTTTGCAGGCAAGCGGACTTGAGCGCCCGAGGCGGTTGAAACTGCTCCTCCGGATTGAGCATCAATAGTACCTACGATGACCCGGTCTAGCATTTTTATCTCGGTATAGTTCAATCTGTTTTTGATCACATCCGCTCGACGAAATCCATCGAATTTGCCATTTACAGATACTTTCACAAAAGCGGAAGAGCCTTTTACTCGCACATTGAAAAATTCAAACTGCCCTTTGTCGTTCGTAGTGGTAGTCTCTGAGCCCTCGGCTGTTTGCAGGGTGACTTGAGCATTAGCCAAAATTTGATTATCCTCGTCTATTACTTTCCCATAAAGACTCGTTTTTATGATTTCTTTAGGGGTCACATTAGTAATGTCTTCTTGCTCTAAATCTATTTCCTCTACGCAACTGGACAACAGAGCAAATGCCAGAAGGCTGAGAAGAAGCAAAGTCTTATTTTTCAAATGTATCATGGGTTCTTTGTTTTTCGTGAGTATTTGTTTTACGTTGAGTATTGGATCCTGACTCTGCTTATATAAAACAACTTATGCCCAAAGCGCTGCATCAGGCGCTAAATAAAATCGAATATTTTCGGAAAGATAATGGAATTCAGCTATCTTTTCCAGAGTTATTAGGGTGTGTAGCCTATTCTTTGGGGAATGGGTTTTTTACCTTTTTCCATAAATTTCAATTTCCTCCGCAGGGTAATTTGAAATTTTACATGCTTGCCAAGCAGCCTTTTTCGTTTTCACGGCCTCTAAATTTTTAGTCGACACCTTAGTTTACCCATTCAGTTATGAGAATTATATTTTTTACCTGTATTTGCTATCTTCTTCCGCTATTTATGTTTGGCCAGGATCTGGAGGGTCCCACTCGGGTCTGTCAAGACCAATGTTACACCTATCGCATTCCCTCCCTGGGCCCAAACTCAACTCTTGAGGTGCTAGATCCAAATAATATGCCGGTTTCCTTTACATTCTCGGCTGATAGCTCATTAATAGAAGTGTGCTTCTCAGAATCCGGCAGCTATACAATAATATTTAATGCATCCGGACCCGGAAGCGGAGCCCAAACTTTAGAGGTATTCTCCGAAGGATTTACGGATCCTATTCTTGAGATTGTTGGGTCACCGGGCTGTCCTTCGCAGTGGTTGGTGGACCAAAATTGCGTGTCCGTTTGCTATGGGCAGGAAATTACCCTGGAAGTCAGGGATATAGTATTCGACACGATAGAATGGAGTGCATTCGGGCCCGCGGAGATTGTTTCATCTACAAACAATTCAATTACCCTCCTACTAGACTCTGTAACCGGTAATGTATTTATCAGTTATTTCGGAACCGCTGGCGATCGCTGTTTGACAGAAGGTGGAAAATGTATCTCGATTATTGCTCCGCCTACGGCTCAAATAGCAAGTACCGAATTTGGTATTATTGAAGACTCTATTGAGGTCTGCCAGGGGCAGCTTGTCCATTTCGATAATGCTTCGGATGCGCCGGTAATCAGTTGGGGGCTTTCTACCGGGCCTTCAGGCGATGCGGAAGTGTTCAGATACCGCTTTGGAACACCGGGCGAATTTGAGTTGACCTTGTCAGCTGGCTTCGACTGTAGCTGCCCCGATGAAAAAACGATTAAAATCCGGGTCAATCCCACGCCCATCCCTGAAATCCAATGTGTGAGCTCGGTATGTGCCGGGGATACCGCCTTTTACGAAACGCAACTGGGCTGCGCCCCTTATCAATGGCGAATTGAGGGTAACGGAACGATCGTAAATGGGGGTGGAACGGATGATCATTTTATGGAGGTGATCTGGACAGGAGGAAGTGAAGGCTGGATAGAACTCGAACACGATTGCGCGGATGCCTGCCCCGCACCCGCTCGCGAAAACATTCAAATTCTTGGGGCAGACACACAAATTGCTGGACGGATTGAAGTCTGTCCGGGGCAGGTATACACTTACCGGGTTCCGGCCAGGGATGGGACGAACTTTAATTGGAGCGCACGGGGTGGTACCATCCAGGGCTCTACGGAAACGCGATCCGTTCAAGTCACCTTTAATAGTTTTACCTCCGATCCGTTTGTAGCCATAGAAATGGACGACTGTACACGGGGGTGTCTACAACGAGATACGCTTTGGGTAAATCGAACCGATCCCTTCATCGTGGAGGGGCCAAGCACCCTTTGTTTTGGAACAGAGGGACAGTGGGAAACCAGCTCGAGTGGAGCACCCGTGCCCAGCTTTTGGATTCTAAGGTCGCCCACCGGGGCTGTGATAGACTCCACATCTACTGCACTCGCCGATTATAACTTCTCCTTCTCACAAGCCGGTCGATATACACTTGAGGCACGCCCTCAATCAGATACCTATTGTGAATCCAGCCTGGAAATATCAGTGGTCATACTACCGGCAGTACCGGCAGTTGGCGATATATTGGGCGCAGATACCATCTGTCCGGGCAGTTTTTATTGGTACGACGGAGAGCAAGCAACACCTCCGGGAGCAGTGCGCGAATGGATCGCCATTGAGGGAACAGACTCGACATTTCAAAGCGGGAACCCCATTCGACAATCCTGGCAGGGCGGAGTAAATAAAAGACTACTCACTTTTTTCAGATCGGCAGAGACTGGCTGTACCAGTGAGGTAAGCGAAATACCTATTGAAGATATAACAGCGATATCTATTGCTGGCCCCGACACCTTGTGCAGAGGCCTGGAGGGGATTTTTCATTTGGAAGAAATGTTATCCGACAATGTAGACTGGACCCTTAGCACGAATTCCGGTGCACGTATTACTGATCTCATCGGTCGAGACAGTATTCGGATTTTATTTTCTGAAGCCGGCGTGGTTGAAGTCACAGCTTCGGTTTGTGGCCAAACAGCCGTGAAAGAAGTGACTATTTTGAGTCCGCCGCCCATAGACTTAGGTGCATTAGAGGCGGTGGGTTGTGGAATCGACCTGACCACTCGAGAAGTGGATGGGACGTTGTACGATTCGATATATTGGTACGAAAATGGCCTTTTAATTTCTACCTCCAACCAAACGGAATTGCGCAGAGGGCAGCGAAATATGCTCGTGGTGAGCAATGCCTTTGGCTGTGAGAGCAGGACTGCTTTTAGCATTCCATTTTCAGACTTCGTGCGTCCGCGTATTACCTCCCTTAACTCGCCCATATTTTGCAATGGGGGGCAAGCCACCCTTGAGCACGATGTAGCTGATACCACCGGTCTGGATTTGGCCTGGTATCGCGATAGTACGCTGATTGCAGAAAATGTGGATTCGGTTACTGTCAATA
>CAZVLN010000006.1:0-88164 GCA_964627995.1 uncultured Saprospiraceae bacterium | reverse complement strand
TTCCCGGCGAGTCAAAATGGAGAGTTTACGGTGTACAACTCTGCTTTAGGTATAAATTCTATGGGGGACACGACTGTTTTTTGCCCACATCCTACCATCGTAGAAGTTCCCGGCACGCTGGATGCCACTTCCAGCCTGGCTTGTTTAGGCGATAGCACAGTATTTTCTCCAAATGTCAAATTAATTGCTTCTGCGTTTATCACAAATGTGGAGTGGAATTTTGGTGATGGAGCACCGGGGAGTCAGTCATCAGAGGTTATGCCGAGTTTTAGGTATGCCGTAGCTGACAGCTTTTCAGCAACCATTGAAATCGAAACCTCGGCTGGTTGTAATCTTTTCGACACCCTCGATGTCGTTGTATTTCCAAACCCCAGCGCCTCCTGGCTGGGCGACAGCATAGCTTGCGCCAACGATCGATACGAAGTGGAAGCGCTGGGCAATGCAGAATTTTATGACTGGCGTTTTGGGAATCCCCTGCCAGATTCTGCACAAGCTATTGGTCCACGTGCCAGCTACAGCTATGACAGCGCAGGTGCTTACGATATCCAATTGACTGTAGAGGATCTCTTGGGCTGTACACAGGATAGCCTGCAAACAGTGGTATTTAATGCATATGCTGGTGGGGACAGTATCACCGTGCAGCCCGACCTTCCCGCTTGTGCTGGAGACTGGGTGGACTTGTCGGTGCCCGGCACCTTTGCCAATCTACTTTGGTCTACGGGATCTACTGACCTACAAATCACAGCGGATCGTCCGGGTCCTTACAGCGTACAAGTGACCGATAATAATGGATGCCAGAGCGAAATAGGTCCTATAGATATTGATTATGAACCGTCTCCGGATGTTTTTATTCGCGCAAACACACTTCAAGGCGGCGGGCGTTATAGCGGAGATACTCTTGAAGTTTGTCAGGGTCAGGCAGTGGAAATCCGTCTGATCAGTTCATTCGAAGACTATACATTGAGCTGGTCTGTAGGCGGGAATGTACCTACGCTTCGATATGACGGAATTACTGCCCCCATCCTAAATGAAGGGCTTTATCCTTTCGAACTTACTGTGACGGACACATTGACCAACTGCACCGCGTCAGATGAGGTTTTTGTACTTGTCCATCCGCAACCGGACATCCCCATGTTGACCTCCGGTCAATCCCCCCCTTATTGCTCGGGCGATATGGTGGAGATCAGGGTCGATAACCCTCAGATGAATGTCAGTTATAATTGGAATACCGGTGAGAGCGGAGAAAGTATCATCGCTAACGCCGCTCAAGCCTACTCAGTCACAGGCATAAATGCCTTTGGTTGTGAAGCGGAAAGCGCTAATTTCTTCATCCATCCTTTACCCGATGTTAGTTTCTTCCCGCTCGGATGCTATCAGGAGTGTGGGCAGGCTGAAATTTGTCTTCCTCTTTCATCAGATAGCCGCATATTAGAATGGCGCAGAAACGGACAATTGGAAAATCCGCCCACAGACCTAACTCAGGTCAATATCGACTCTTCAGGAACCTATACTGCGGTCATTGAAAACAGTTTCGGTTGCCAACAGCAAACTGACTCCATCCGCTTTGATATTTTTTACGATGCCGGTGAAGTTAGTGGCTTTGTATTCTTAGACCGCAATAATGACAACCTATTTAATATGGGTGACTCCCTTCTTTCCGGACTCCCTATTCAATTAATATTAAATGGTTTGACAACAGATACTGCGGGAACGGATAGTTTTGGAGAGTATGTTTTTGAAGATGTTGCCTTTGGTGACTATCGCATAGAGTTAGACACCTCAACATTACCTGTAAATTGGAATGTTGTGATCGGAGTGGATAGTGTACAAGTCTCCGATTGCGGTCAGCTAGTGGAAGTTCCTGCCTTCGTTTTACAAGAATGTCCACCTGTTATGGATAGCACAGCATTGACCGCATGTCGTGGAGACTCGATTGTGTTGGATGGGATTTCGTATTTGACGGACACCGTGGTGGAGCTTGTCGAGATCATAGGAGAATGTCCGGAAATAACCATTTACGACCTGCAGTTTTTGCCCGGAGGAGATACGACTCAAATCAGTCGAATGGCTTGTGTTGGAGATACTTTAGAGGTGCTAGGCACGGACTATTTTACTGATACCACGGTGTACGAGTCCCTAACCAATGTTTTTGGCTGTGATTCCACGGTGGCGTTCTCACTGACCTTCGAATCAGAATTTAGGGTGGACAGTGTAATTCAAATATGTTCCGGAGATTCCATACGGGTAGATGGAAACTGGTATCAGCAAGACACAACTTTTTCATATGTGGGTCAACTCCCCAATCTGAATTGCGATGTTCGGTTTTTTATAGAACTCATCGTAAAAGCGGACTGGGGCGTCAGCACGAGTACAGCAGCCGCTTGTCCTTCGTCGATGGATGGTCAGCTTCAGATAAGCCTCGCCAACCGCACCCTCAGTGAGCTGGAGATCGTTCGCGTGGGAGGAATAGATAGTATACAGTTGGACTGGAGTAATTTGGCAGCGGGCAGCTATGAACTGGAGCTTCAGGATACTTTGGGCTGCAACTATCTGGACACCATCGTCATAGACAGCCGAATGCCCATTCAGATCGAAGTGCCGGAAGTGGAAATCCCCTGCGAAGGAACAGCGGTAGATTTTGTAGCTGAGTACCTGGCAGGCGATAGTTCCGGCCTAAGTTTGCAATGGCAAGACGGCACACGCGGCCCGCGCTTATCGGTATCGGAGCCGGGAACTTACACCCTACAGGTGCGTACAGCTTGTGAAGACTTCGAGATTCTAGCTCGGGCGAGACCTGAGCCCGACTCCACTGAAGTGCAGCATTTCGTACCCAATGTTTTTAGCCCCAATCAAGATGGCCTGAATGATGAGTTCCTTCCTTCCTTTTCAGATGTTGGAGCCATATCGGACTTTCAGCTGCAAATTTTTGACCGTTGGGGCAAGTTGTGTTTCGAATCTCGGGATCCTCAAATAGGTTGGGACGGATACGTTCAGGACCGCTTAATGGGGACAGGTGTTTATGTTTGGCGCATGGAGTGGAGGGCTACTTCTTGCGAAGGGGCTGCCTTTTTTGAAGAAAGCGGGTCCGTCACCCTGGTTCGGTAAAAGCGAAAGGCTACTTGTTCATCTTATCAGGCTCCATTTTGTAATCTGAATTTTTGGCATAGTGCTGCGCAACAGGCCGCGTGTGCGCGGCGTCCGTAGCGCTTCCACTTACTTTGTGGTATCCCTGAGTTTATTTTTATCAGGACCTGTAAAGAGATAAACTTTAAAGTGGAGGACCGAGCGAAGCCCCGGCATACACCCGGATGAGCTATTACCAGGAAATTAGAAAAAAAAGGATGATCTAAGGGGAACTCAAAGACAGAATAAAATTGTTTTCATTGGGTGTATATAGGGGAATCACTGAGCGAGCTGTGAAGCATAACGCCGACCCGGTAGGGGCGGATGCCCCTCAAAAGCGAAAAAAGTAAGAGGAGCTGGCGCACTATTGAATAAATCCTTATCGTTTAATTGGTATAGAAAGTATGACATCAGATGAAATTATAGTTGCAATTCGACGCATACTGCGGGCGGTAAATTTAGAAAGTAAGCGCTATGAAAAGCAGTACGGACTCAGTATGCCTCAGATGCTGGTATTGAGTTTTATCGTGCAGGAGCCCGATATGCGAACAACAAATAAAGCCATCAAGGATCATATGCAGCTCAATGCGAGTACGGTCACCGGCATATTAAAACGGCTGGCCAAAAAGGGGTTTACAGCCAACATACCCAATGCGGATGATCAACGTGGATCTATGATCGCCCTTACTCAGAGGGGCTTTGACCTAATCACATCGACACCCCCACCCTTGCAGATGAAGCTCGAGCAGGGCTTGGAAAAGCTCTCGGAATCGGATCAGCGAAAACTCAAACGCTACATTGAATTTGTCGTCCAATTACTCGAACTGGAAGAAGGTGAAACCGCCCCTATACTTACCGGGGATTCTATCTCCGAGGAAGAAATCATTTAGTATATTTCACTGCCGACTTTTTGTCATATAGTTGTCAGTTTGTAAGAGAAGATATTGTTTCTATACAAACAAAGTATGTTTTTATACCTTTGTGGTCTTTAAATCGGTAACAAAAACATAGAAACGATATGGAGAATGTATTTACGAAGCAACTTTATTCTTTGAAATGGGCATTAATACTGCTTGTTTCTTTTTTTATGTCGAGCAATTTGTTTGCTCAGAAACAAATAACAGGGCTGGTCACCGATATGTCGGGTGAGCCGCTCATTAGTGCCAATGTATACGTGAAGTCAGATCCGGGGTCGGGAACCATAACGGATTTGGACGGAAAATTTGAGTTGTCCGTCAGTGAGGGTGCCAAAAAACTAGTAGTCTCCTATATTGGCTTCACAAAAAAGCAGCTAAAAATCGGCAAGAAGGATTATTTTGAAGTTAAGCTTTCCGATCAAGTAGCGCTGGACGAAGTTGTCGTGACGGCTCTGGGTGTTGAGCGAGAAGAGAAGGCGCTCGGATATTCGGTACAAACGCTGGGTTCAGAAGATATTGCCGATGTAAAGCCGAATAATGTAACGAATGCACTCGCGGGGAAAACAGCGGGTGTATTTGTGACGGGGAGTTCGGCTGGACCTACAGCTTCTGCCAACATTAATATTCGAGGTGCAGCTTCTTTGTTGGGTAATAATCAGCCGCTTTTTGTGGTAAATGGAATGCCCATTACGAATGATTTGTACAGTTTTGACGATGGTTTAAACGGGTCAACTACGATTGACTTTGGTAATGCAGCACAGCTTGTCAATCCGGATGATATTGAGTCCATGAATATTTTGAAAGGGCCGGCTGCCTCTGCATTGTATGGCTCAAGAGCTGCTGATGGTGTGATTCTGATTGAAACCAAGACCGGTAAGAAGGCCGAAGGATGGGGAGTAGAGCTAAATACAACAACCAACTTTGAGTCTGTTTTGAAATTCCCTAACTATCAAAATACCTACGGCTTTGGTGGCGGTGGAAAGTATAGCTACCTGGACGGAACGAATTACATAGGTGATAAGGAATATTACGAAGCCTACGGCGAAAACTGGGGACCTGAGATGAATGGTCAGTTGATCAAGCAGTTCAACTCCGACGGAGAGCCTGTACCCTTCACTCCGGCAGAGGATAATATTCGCAATTTCTATCGCACCGGCGTGACGGGCATCAACAATATTGCGATTAACAATAGTACTGAAGGTGGAGATTTCCGCTTTTCTTACACGAATATGTCGAATCAGGGGATCATTCCAAACACGAACTTGCGCCGGAATACCTTCCAGACGAGCGTTGGACGCAGATTATTTGATGACAAATTAAAAATCCGCGCTAACGGTATGTTTGTCAGCTCGGGTTCAGATAATATTCCCAATGCGGGTTATGATGAATCATCATCTATTATGTACGGATGGTTATGGTATCCCCGCCAGGTTGAAATTGATGATTTACGGGACTACTGGCAGCCGGGCATGGAAGGGCGTCAGCAGCGTTATGTGGAAGGCCTTTGGGTAAATAACCCCTGGTTGGTTGCGAATGAAAATACCAATTCATTTCAAAACACGCGTATGATTGGTAATGTACAAGTACTGTACGATTTTAATGATAACTTTTTTGCCCGATTTCGATATGGAGCGGACGTTAACGAAGAGCAGCGTCAGTACCGCCGCGCGCCCTCTACGCGCTCAGTATTATTGGGTAGTTATCGCGAGGATGAAATATCTTTCTCCGAAACCAATGCCGAATTTTTGTTGGGATATAGTAGCACGAGAACGAACGATAGCGATTTTGCATATGACGTGAAAGTTGGTGGAAATATGATGCAGCAGCAAGCTAACTTTTTGGTAGCAAATAATCCGCAGCTTCAATTTTTCGGAACTTCAGAAAGTATTTACACTCTAACCAACTCTCGGTCTGGGGTTTTAGTTGAATCGCAAAAGACACAATTTGGGATAAACAGCTTATTTGGACTAGCTACGGTATCTTTCCGCGACTGGATTTATTTGGATGCATCATTCCGAAATGATTGGAACAGCTCCTTGGTAAACCCGGTCGTCGGTATTGATAATTCTGACTACAGTTTTGGTTACCCTGCCGTATCGACGAGTATAATTTTAAGTGAAGCGCTAAATATACCTACGAATTCCGTGGTGAGTTTTTGGAAACTGCGTGGAGGATATGCCGAAGTGGGAAATGGAGCACCTCCATATGCCTTTAATCGAACCTTTACCCCACGAGCTAATTTTGGTGGCGCACCCATTTTCTCAACCAATCGTACTATTGGAGATCAGAACTTAACAAATGAGCGCACGCAAGCGCTTGAGATTGGATCTGATTTGCGTCTATTTAATAACCGCTTGCGGATTGATGCGACTTATTATGATATGCTGAGTTTTAACCAAATCATTAATCTCCCTGTAGCTAACTCCAGCGGGTATGACTTTAGACTTACCAATGGAGGTGAAATCCGAAACCGAGGAGTAGAACTGATGGTTAATGCCCGAGCCATTGAGCGAGGAGATTTCTCCTGGGATATCACCTTGAATGCCGGTCATAACCGCGCCATTGTAGAGTCCTTGCCCGATGAGATTTCCGGTGGGCGCTATTCTATTGTGGCTAATATGTTCCCTGGTGATGAAGGAGGACAGGGTCTTGAATTTGTAGCCGAAGAAGGCGAATTGTTGGGACAACTTTACGGACTGGGCTTCCAGCGCGGACCAGATGGCCGGATCATCCACGAAGATGGGTTACCGCTGCATACCACGGAGAAAGTTTCGGCTGGATCTTATCAGCCAGACTTGCGCTTGGGTGTATATAATACCTTTCGCTATAAGAATTTCAGTTTTGGATTCTTGATTGATGGTCAAATTGGTGGGAACATCTACTCGCGTTCACACGCTTTGTATAATACTAGTGGAACCATTACAAATGAAGATGAGCCAAATTTAAAACGAACGGATGAAAATGGAAACCCTGTGGTATTCAATACTCTGGACAACCGTACCGTTTATTCTGTTAGTTACAATGAAGCGGGCGACCCCGAATATACTCTCCAACAAGCAGGAGGTGTCGTCGGACATGGCTGGAAACGAAATGAGAATGGAGAGCTCGTCGAGAATGATGTCGAAGTCGAGCCGGGTGGAGATGGATACACAGGTTATTTCTACAACTATTACGGAAATGGCTTTAATCGTGATAATATTGAAGCGGCTACCTATGACGCTACCTACTTTAAATTGCGTGAATTGAATATTGGTTATAATCTACCACAGCGAATCGTTGAGCGGTTAGGAATGACAAAATTACGCGTCTCTATTGTCGGCCGGAATCTACTCTTGTGGTCGAATGTACCTACGATTGATCCGGAAACGTACTCTATTCGAAATGGAGTTTTTGTGCCTGGGTTCGAAAGCACCCAACTACCACCCACAAGACAAATAGGTTTCTCGGTAAGTGTGGGCTTCTAATAATCGGAAGAGAATCTATTACGCAAAAACAAAAACAAAACTTAATATGAAAAACGTACTATATATATTGCTTTTACTTGGTGGGCTTGCCGCTTGCCAGGATTTTGAAGAAATCAATCAAAATCCAAATGAGCCGACAGAAGTGTCACCTGACGTATTGCTGAATGCAAGTATCCGAAGTTCAGTGAATACCAGTGTTGATGCAGCATTCCTTTTGGGAAATAATGCCGCTCAACTATCCACGAAAACACTGCGGACAGAGGTAGATGATTACAACTGGAATGCTTTTCCCACGGTATGGCAAGGGTTTTATGATCCATTGACGGACCTAAAGGGCGTAAGTGACTTTGCTGAGGAGCTCGAAGATCCTGCTTTGGAAGCCTTGGCGATTATCATGCGATCATGGATTTTTTCAAATTTGACGAATGCGTATGGAAACATTCCTTATTCTGAGGCTATCAATGGCGAAAACAATGAGTTTAATCCAGCCTACGATGATCAGGAGTTTATTTACATGGATTTGTTAGATGAACTCCAGCGCGCTAATAATTTATTGGCAGAAGGTGACCCGATGATTGGAAGCGATATTTTATTTAATAGAGAATTTGGGAAATGGAGAAAGTTTTGCAACTCTCTCAGACTGCGTTTGCTAATGATGGTTAGCAATAAGATGGATGTGTCTTCTGAATTTAGTCAAATTGTGAATAATGAACCCATCATGGAAAGCAATGCTGATAATGCAGTGTTCAACTATCTCAATACGTTTCCGAATGAGTTCTTACTTATTCCTCTTAAAACAGGAGACTTTGACGCTGTAGCAATCAGTTCAACTCTGGTTGATCTTTTAGAAGACTATAACGATCCTCGCTTGTTTCGTTACGCTCGTCCAGACAATGAAGACTTTCAGAATTATTTTCCTGATTCCAGTTTGACCGGAGCTGATAATGGTCGGAATACAGAGACATGCAGTAAAATTGGTTCACGTTTGGGTGTTCAGTACTATAACTATCCGGACTTGACAACGGCTGCGGACCTAGGTATAGATATCGCGGATGGTGTGATCATGACCTATGCAGAAGTGCAGTTTTTGCTGGCCGAAGCAACAGCGAAGGGTTGGATTTCCGGCGATGTTGAGACCTACTACCGCTCCGGAATTGAAGCATCTATGGTGTATCATCAAGTTGATTTAGAACCCTTTGGCTGGGACAGCTTTGATGACTTCTACACCAATTCTGGTGTAGCCTATAGCGCCGTGACCGATATTTGGGAGCAGAAATGGGTGAATTCCTTTTTCCACGGATTGGAACCTTATTTTGATGTGCGCAGGTGGTATATAGAGTCTGGAAACAGCTGGGACGGCATACCCTTTTTGGATGCGCCGTGCAGTAATGTCAATGATGACCAGCTTCCGATGCGATTCCCTTATCCGGGCGAGGAACAGAGTCTGAACCCGATCAACTATCAGAATGCAGTTTCAGAAATCGGTGAAGACACAAAAAATACCCGAACCTGGTTGACGAATTGATCGACGGTAATCTGAAAATTACAGATTTACTTAATACGAATTATATATTCTAAATCTAAATTGAATAGATGGGAAGGCTCGCTTTCCCATCTATTTTCTTATTATAGCCACAGTATGAAGAAAAAGAAAGAGCTGTTTAGCTTCCACAAGCCCGTTTTTATACCCTCTGCTATACTCATTTTCTTATTTATCACCATCACCCTCTGGGTAGGTGAGCCCATGGCGGATATTTTTGATCAGGTCACTACGGGCATCACGACCAATACAGGCTGGTTTCTCATTATTGCTGTAAATATATTTGTCGTAGCTTCCCTTTTGTTGGCTTTTTCTAAATTCGGCCGAATACGATTGGGAGGGGATAGCGCCAAACCGGAGTTTACTACATTTTCCTGGTTTTCTATGCTTTTTTCCGCCGGTATGGGTATCGGACTTTTATTTTTCGGAGTAGCAGAACCCATCATGCACTACCACGAGTCGCCAGTGGCCGAAAATGGAACCATCGCTGCTGCAGAGTCCGCTATGCAATTCACTTATTTGCATTATGGTCTGCATGCCTGGGGAATTTATGCCATAGTGGGCTTGTCACTTGCTTTCTTTTGTTTCAATCGGAAATTGCCGCTAACCATTCGATCCGTCTTTTATCCTATCATGGGAGATCGAATTTATGGCTGGCAGGGAAATGTAATTGATGTAGCAGCTGTAGCTGCCACACTATTCGGTTTAGCCACTTCACTGGGTTTCGGTGTGCAACAAATCAGTTCGGGACTCAATTATCTGTTGGGCTGGCCGGATTCGGTAACCATGCAAGTCATTCTCATTGGTGTGATCACATCGATAGCCACCGTAAGTGTTGTGTTGGGATTAGATAGAGGCGTTCGCTTTTTAAGTGTCTTAAATATGCGCCTGGGTCTCGCATTTTTAATCTTACTATTGATCGTGGGGCCAACAGTTTTTATTCTCGACCTTTTTGTGGAGTCCACGGGAAGTTATATCCAAAACCTGGTTCAACTCTCCACCTGGAGCGATAGTTTTTCCGATTCCCTCTGGCAAGACAATTGGACTATTTTTTACTGGGCCTGGTGGATCTCATGGTCACCCTTTGTAGGTATGTTTATTGCGCGTGTTTCCCGGGGTCGAACCATTAAAGAATTCATTTTAGGGGTTCTCCTTGTGCCTTCAGTTCTTACCTTTTTTTGGTTCGCCGTTTTTGGAGGTTCAGCTTTGTTTTTAGACCTCAATGGGCTCGCGGATATCTCTACTGCCGTCGGAGAAAATATCAGCACTGCACTATTTGTCATGCTCGAAGAATATCCCCTTTCAGAGATTACAGCTATAATCGGTATTATTCTAGTCACGAGCTTTTTTGTAACTTCTTCTGATAGTGGCTCCCTCGTCATCGATAGCATTACGGCAGGAGGAAAGTTGGATGCACCCGTCGGGCAGCGCATATTTTGGGCAGTTATGGAAGGCGCTGTGGCGGCAACCCTACTAATAGGTGGCGGATTAAGAGCCCTACAAACGGCAGCGATTAGCACTGGTTTGCCGTTTACTATTTTATTATTGGTCATGCTATATAGCTTGTGGCGCGGCCTTAAGCAGGAATACAAGGAACGTACCCTTAAGGAGGAAGAAGAAAGTACTCATGATTATGCAAAGCGCGTGGAACGCGTTTTGCGCGAACAATCAATAAAACCCAACGACCGTGAAGACACCTAAAAATATTCTTTTAGGGCTAGACCTCAGCCCTGCAGATGCCGCACTTATGGCCTGGATGCGCTTTTATGTGGAAACGACAGGCTTGCCACAACATATTACATTAATGCACAACATTTATATTGATGTAGACTGGATGCAAGCTCAAGGGCAGGTTTTTCGATCTAATGAGGTTCGTGAGGCGATTGAGGCAGAGTTGAAACAAAAACTCGACCAGGCAGGCTGGTCAGAAGCTTTGCGAGCACGAGTTAGCATTCACGTTGACCAAAATAAGAGCACCGTGAAGGCGATTCAGTCACAAGTAAAAGCAGACGGGATTGACACAGCCATTTTCGGCCGTAAAACCTATTTCGCGGGGCGGGGAGGAATGTTTAAAAATCTCTTGCGTAACATTCAGACATTAGATCAGGTAGTTTTGGTGCCTGAATCAGCTCCGTATCTACTCGAGCGATTATTGATACCCGTTGATTTTTCTGAGCGTTCTTTTAAACTGGCTTTATCAGGTGTTCAGTACGGCGTGGAAAATGAGGTGGAACCCGTTTTTTGCTATGTTTATAGATTGCCGCAGGTGTATTTCCCATTTATTCCAGTAGATAAATTGAGCGCGGAGAAAGCCAGTGAAGTGGAACACAAAATGGCTGACTTCGTGAAGAAGATCAATTCTCCCATTCCCATTCGCACCAAAATCCAATATGCGAAAGGACACAGTATAGCAGAGGGCATTCGAAGGATAGCTACGCAGGAGCGAGCAGACCTCATTTTGATGAAACTAAATCGTCAAGCCACGCTAAAAGAGACCATTATTGACGACACCCTTCTACAGCTCATAAGCTCGCCAGCCGATATGCCCATTTGGATCAATAAATAGATATTAAAAAGGCGTGTTTTTTTTATGATTAGGGCGTCACCGCGCAGATTCGCGCGGTCGCTACGATCCAGGCTGTCGGTACTCGCTGTGCTCGCACTCCTGCCTGCGGCAGGACCTTCCTCATCGCTGACGCAAAGCGATGATTGTATCCAACTTGGGTTTTAGAAATGTATGAAAAGGGGCTTCTCTACATTTCCTCTTTTATTGTTGCGATGAACTCCTCGTAGGCCTGAGTGTCAGCACCCTCCGCCTGAGCTACATTCAGCGCTTGTTTTCCAACCTCTAAGGCTTTTTGTTTTTTGCCGTTTTTAAAGAGCAGATTGGCATAAGTGTCTAAAATGTGGTGACTGGGCTCCAGGGCGACGGCACGTTCAGCCCACGATTCAGCTGCCTTTAAATGCTCCGGCTCATCCGTGTTTTTGAAGAAATACCACGCTACGCTATTGAGCTCATTGGGGTTGTCCCATACGTTCGGTTTTACCTTTTCCAGGCAATACTCAATATAATCTTCAGATCCTTGTCTTTGGGCTACTCGTGATTCTACCATGAAGAGGGCCAGGCCTTTTCCGGGAAATTCCCAGGACTTCACTTTATTGAGCAGCGCTAAATAATCCTCTTCTGCCGTCTCTTTTCTGCTGTAAGCTTCGTTTAATAATGCACTCACAATGCTATATCCTATCACATCCTTCAGCGTAGAATCGACAGCTACATAAGCGTCGCTGCGGGCTACCAGATCTTGAAAAATCTGGCTTTCGATGTCGTGCTCAATACTCGACATGATTTCTACGTTCTCTGCGCTAAGCCACTCATCTTTTGGTATTTGTGAAAAATATTGATCCACTTGTTCTTGATCCACCATATCTGCTGCAGCCATGACTTTAAAATATTTCGCCATGTACGAGGCATCGTTTCGATTTTCGTCTACATTTTCAGCCAAAGCAATCAAATTATAATCCTCACTTCTAGCATTTTCACCGAGATTGATATATGGTTCAGGATCTCGGGGTGCTCCAATTTGTTTCATGACTAGCTCTCTGTTCGCATCCACAAAAAGCAAGGTGGGGTAGGCTCTTATTTTAAATTCCTTAGCAAGCTCTATTCCCTCCCCTTTTTCCATATCAAATTTGACACATACAAAGTTTTCATTGTAGAAATCGGCTATCTCATTTTCAGTAAAAATATTTGCTGCCATCCATTTGCATGGACCGCACCAGGTGGTGTAGCAATCCATAAAAATGGGCTTATTTTCTTCATCTGCAGCTGTTAAGGCCTCGCTAAAGGTCAAATCTCGAAACTCAATTTCTCGATCTTGAGCCAGGATGTTTAATGATAAAGTCAGAGACAGTAGCCAAGCAAATATTTTCATGGGAATAGTTTTATCTTTTTCTAAGTTACAAAAAAAATTGTATTTGAAATTATATATTTCGAATACAACTTAATTTTCCAAACACTTAAAGATGAAGATGAAATGCGTACCCTAAAGGGCGGTTGCTAAAATGAGTCAAATAACAAGAGCATAGTGAATGATAGTTTATCCGGCTTGTAAATTTTCACGTTAAGCATAAACGACCCAGTAAAAAGCAATCTATTTATTGCTTCATTATAGTTGCTTGGTGAAATTACCTAAAAAAACTAGTTTTTCATTTCCGGGGTAATCAAGTGAAAGCGAGGTATGATTATTTGATGCCTGCTTTCATCAAGCAAGCGCTCCACGATGTAATATCCGGCCATGTAGCCCACCTCCGAAAGCAAAGGACACCAAGATTCGTAGCTATATCGATCTCCTTGGAGAATAATGGGCTGCTCGCCAATGACGCCTTTTCCATCAACCTTCCGCTTCACACCTGCTGAATCGAAAATGATCCAATGCCGAGATAGCAACTTTATATCGAATTCGCTTTCGTTTGTGATATGAATTTGATAAGAAAAATAATACTTGCGCTGTTTACGCTCGCTGAGCTCGGGTCGATACCAGGGCTGAACTTGAACACAAATATTTTCCGTTGTTTTGGCGTACATATCGGTATAACGTGCTGACTCAGCAAATTGTTGGAAAAGATAGCAAGTGAACATCAAAGCCCTAAACCGATAAGGTAGTTCGTACTTAAAATTAATACCTTCGATCCAAAATAATTTTAGGGGTTAGATAAGCCAAGATTTGCTTTAACCTACTCTAAGAAACGAATGCTTATACTTCCTTCGGAGGCATCAAAACTGATCAGTTCATCCATCCGAGATTGTGAAGTATAGGTATCTGAGACATTTAAAATTTGCCCAGACGGATTATCAGCTACTCCAAATTGATGGAAACTGTACTCCGTTCTTAGACTAAGGTTTTGTCCTTGCATAGTGGTGCGACTCTCAAAATTGCCATCTGTAGCTTCTTGTTCAATCGAAAAATATTCAATGGCCCGGGGAACCCCTAAAGAGAGATCATCAAAAGTGAAAGTGGCACGTGTAGTAAAGGTGCCATTTACATAGGTGTAGGAATAAGCATACGAAACAGTATTTCCACTTTTATTAAATGATATTGGGCCACTATTATTTGCATAGTAGAAACTATTAGTCAGGACCACAGTCGTTTCGTTCGTATAGCTCGAATCCGGTTTAGTTACACGTTCCGTCCCTTTAACGCGCAAATCGAACTTTAAAAATCCCAAATTGATCTCTTCCAAAACAAAGGGGTTGAATTTATAGTCTTGAAATGTTCCAGGCTCAAGATCCATTGCGCTTCCCGCAACGACAGCTACAATTCTATAGCCATCGCTAAGCAATTGGTTGTAATCTTTGACGAAGACAGAATCTGAGGCTGTACCCAAATGTTCTGCGCCTGAAGAATTAAATTTATAAACATGAACTTGCTGCTCATCCGATGAAACACTTTCCTGGAGTTCAAATATTCCGTGTGCCGCTCTCGTGTATGCATTGTCATCTTTAAAGTAAAACAATCGGGCAGAGAGAGGACCACTGCCCCCACCAAAGGTAGAGGTGGGGCTACTTGGCAAATCCGTCCGGAGCGAATTTCCTATAAGCCAGCTGGGGCCGAAGCCATCCGAAGCATAAATCGAGAAGGTTAGGAGCTCATCCAAATAATCATGCCAGAAGGAAGAAATATTTTGTGGTAAGCTATTATTAATCGCGTCAAAAGCTGATTTACCCTTAGCAATTTCATCGTAAAACTTTGCTATTTTATCACGACCGAATTCGTTTTCAATAAACTGAATAAGTGGTGCTTGTGCGTAGCCATAGTCTGCACGATAATTTGGACTACCCGCTACTTGCGCACCAATCAAAGCGGTCTTAGCGGCCGTTTCAAACACGGGTGATACATAATTTGGATTGCCAGATATAATTCGCTCAAACCAGACACTGACCGCCTCATCAAGCCAAAGGTGAGGCGCTGCGAACTTAGCTTTTGAAAAGGAGTTTCTGGGGTCATAAAGGCTTTGTGCAATGTGCAGTAATTCATGGCCCACTGTCGTTTTTAATTCTGCTGCCTTATCAATGTGTAAAAGGTTGATTTCTATGAATCCATAGTTTTCTCCCCAAATCGATGCGCCGGCATATCCATAAACAGAAGGCTTTAAATTTTCTACTGTAACTTTCATGGGCCAATTGGTGCGGTCATCAAAAGAGAATCCAGTATTCTCAATCGTTGTGTACGCTTCTGATAGCTGTGCGCCAAGGGTGTATATTTTATCTAAATATTCTGCGGGAAATGAAATTGCAAATTTACCGTCAGAAGTCGTGTAAGTCGCATAAGAAGAGATGCCAAATATTGAGAACTCTAATTTAGCTTCCTCACGGGGCTCAACCTCTGAATTTTCACTTTGAAGGCCATCACTAGGGGGGGCCAGCATAGCCCACATTTCCGAACCTCCAATATCCGGTGTTAGTAGCCGATTTTTTGGAATAACTGAGTCTAAGCTTGAAACAAATCCAACTTCCTGCACTGTAAAGTAGCTACTAGTTGGCAAATCTGTATCTGAAACGAGTCCAATTTCAATTTGCTCGGTATAGTTTCCAGGAATACCTTCCACCTTATAGGTTTTAGAAATGACATCTGAAAAACTTGGATGCTCAATATCTTCTTCCCTTATAGTGATAGAATTTGATTCCTCAAAGGCTCCTGCAGGAATGCGAAGCCTGAATTCATTTAAAGCGACCTCTCCTCCAGTCGGTCCAACATCCATTGTCACCTCTTCACCAGGAATGGGATCTGGCATATCATCGTCTGAGTTACAACCAAACCCAATTAAAACTACGATTAAAAAAATAAAGTAACGCATATTTCTAATGTTTTAGCTTTAATCAAAACTAAACAGTAGAAAATACTTTATTGGTGATATATGTCATTGAGTTACATGATGTTCATCAAGTGTATTGTAGAGGATGCTAAAAAAATCAATTGATTAGCCTTTGTTTTTTACAATGCCAACTTGCTGATGGCAAACCTGGGAAATTATGGAGCTAGGCGCTCTCGGATCCAGGATTTGTCCTTTTTCTGATATAGAATGCGGTCATGTAAGCGATTGGGCTGACCTAACCATAATTCGACATGGTGTGCTCGAATCATATATCCACCCCAATTTTCGGGACGTTCAAGGACTTTTTGACCTTTAGCGGCCTCTTCTGCTTCAGCCATTTTCTCTTCCAAAAATGATGCATTGGGAATGGGCTGACTTTGGGGGGAGACCTTTGCGCCGATCTGAGAGCCCTTAGGTCGCGACTGGAAATAAGCAGTAGACTCCTCAGCGGATATTTTTTCCGCAGTACCTTCTACTCGAATTTGCCGTTCCATTTCTGGCCACCAAATCGTTCCGGCCACCTTGGGGTTTTGGGCAATATGCTTCCCTTTTTGGCTGTCATAATTGGTGAAAAATACAAGGCCTTCATCTCTGATTTCTTTCACTAATACTAAACGAACGGCAGGCTGACCGTTTTCATCGACGGTGGCTAATGCCATCGCATTGGGTTCTTTAAGCCCCTCGTATACTAAGGCCTCTCGAAACCAGGCTTCAACTACAGGCCAGGGTATGTCTGGTAACGGTTCTTGGAGGTGCTCGTTATTATAAGTCGCGCGCAAATGAGACAAATCCATCTTTAATCATTTATGTTATTAAACCAACGCATGAAGTAAAACTTTAGTTGATAACTCAACCAATACATTATGGGAACTACAATCAAAGTTAAGAAAGTAGCGAAAGTCAAGCCGTAGATAACAGTTTTTGCCATGGGCCCCCAAAATGCTGCATTATCCCCTCCAACATATATTTGAGGGTCAAATTCAGAGACTAAGGTAAAAAAGTTGATGTTTAGCCCTACAGCCAAAGGCAACAGGCCAATAATTGTTGTTATGGCTGTCAATAATACGGGTCGCAAACGCACTCCTCCTGCCTCAATAATGGCTTCCTTTACTTGAGGTAATGGAAGCCCATTGTTGGCTAAGCCCTGAGACATTCTCTTTCTCCGAATGGTTAGGTTTATATAGTCGATTAAAACGATAGCATTATTTACTACGATTCCCGCCAATGAAATGATTCCCACGCCTGTCATAACGATGACAACATTATCTCCAGAAATCACTAAACCGAGAAATACACCAATTGTACTTAAAATAACGGATCCCAGAATGATAAAAGGCGAGATGACTGAATTAAATTGGGCGACGATGATAATGAATATCAAAAATACTACAATCAACAGGGCGCGACTCAAAAATGCTGAGGTCTCCGCCTGGTCAGCTTGCTCTCCGGTAAATTTGTACGAAAACCCATCTGGCCAATCGTAGCGATCCAGCTCTAGTTGCAATTCATTTACGATTTCGTTGGCATTGTATCCCTCCAGAACATTGGAAAAGATGGTAATCATCCGCTGTTGATCCTTTCGTTTAATAGCCGAATAGGTAGAACTGTAGTCTACGCTGGCTACTGCCGATATGGGGACTTGCGTGATACGTCCACTGGCAGGATCTCTAAAGGTGATACGCTGATTCATGATATCCGTAATGTCTGCGCGATACGCTTCCTGAAGGCGGATGAATATGGGATACTCATCTTCGTTCAATTTATATTTGGAAACCTCCTTTCCAAAAACAGCTGTTCGAATGGCATCACTAATCGCAAAGGTCGACAGACCATATCGACGCGCTTCGGCACGTTTGATGTTCACCTGAAGTTCGGGCTTACCCAATTTTACATCTGCTTTTAATTCCTCAATACCGGGGATGTTCTGCGATTCGATATAGCCAATAACATCTTGCGAAAGTTGGGTTAAATCTTGGATATCGTCTCCTTGAATTTCCAAATTGATCGGTTTTCCTGTAGGTGGGCCGTTCTGGTTTTGATCCACTACAATTCGCACACCGGGAAATCCTTGCATGGCATTTCGGAGCTTTTCCATTACCTCTACGGTGCTCATCCCTCCTCGCTCTTCAAACTTGACAAATTCGACAGTTAAGCGAGCCTTGTTGGGCGTTGATCCGGGCTCCGGTGGCCCTGAAGGGTCAGCGGTATTCTCCCCAATTTGGACAAGAACAGAGGCTATGATATCCTCATAGGGCTCTATCACCTTATCGACTTTTTCTTCAATTTGTCGCACCATTTCGTCAGTTCGTTCGATATCAGTGCCCAGGGGAAGTTCAATGAAGGCATTGACGTAAACAGGGTCTGGACTCGGGAAGAACTCTACTTTCGGCTGGCGGACGAACACTAGAAAGATAGCCACCACTAACAGGATATTGGTTCCTCCAAAAATGACATACGGGCGGTATCCGGTTAAGGCCAGCCGTACAAAATTATCGTAGAAATTTTCAATTTTTGGGAGCAAACGATTTTGGAAGTAGAATGCTGACGGTCGTAGCACAAAAAAGTTAAGAAGACTTATCAAAGCAGCTATTCCCAATGCATTTCGAAGCCAAATTACACCTGCAAAATAGAATATCCATGCTAGAACCATTAAAACTGCTGCCGTTATAAGCACATTGCGCCGTCGCTTATTTCTTCGCGCAACACTTTCTGCTTTCTTGTCCTCCTTCATAAATACGGAAGTGAACACCGGGTTAATAACCAGGGCTACAATCAGCGACGAAGTGAGAACAATGATAAGAGTTATAGGTAAAAACTTCATAAACTCGCCCGACACTCCCGGCCAAAATAAAAGGGGCACAAAGGCGGCCAGAGTAGTAGCTGTAGAGGCTATAATCGGAACGGCTACTTCTCCCGCCCCATACTTTGAGGCTTTAATGGGATCATAGCCGTCTTGAACATATCGATAAATATTTTCAACGACTACAATAGCGTTATCCACCAGAAGACCCAGTGCGAGAATGAGAGAGAACAGGACTACAATATTAAGGGTGTAGCCTAATAGATATAAGGTCAGAATACCCAATAACATGGATAGCGGAATGGCTAAGCCGACGAAACTGGCATTGCGCAGGCCCAGGAAGAATAAAAGAACTAGCACGACTAAAATCACACCTGATATGATGCTGTTCTCCAGATTTTGAACCTGATTTCGAGTATTTACAGACTGATCATTAAAGATTTGCACATTCAATTCCTCTGGAAATTGTTCTTCCTGGGTCTTTGTGATGATCTCTTTGATCAAATCCGAAGCCTCGAGCAGGTTTTCTCCCTGACGCTTAATGACATCTAATGAAACCACGGGAAACCCGTCGGCTCGCGAAATACTCGTTCTGTCTTTATATCCAAATGAAACCTCGGCAATGTCCCGGAGATAAATGGGAGCCTGATTTTCACTTTTTACAATAATCCCCTCGAGTTCTTCTGCGCTTTCAAACTCTCCTACAACTCGAATAGCTCGTCGGAATTTATCTTGCGTAAGTTCGCCACCGGACATGGTTACATTTTCTGATTTGATGGCATTCTCAATATCCGTAAAACTGAGTTGCAAACTTTGCATTTTATAGGGATCGACATTCACTTTCATTTCCCGTTCCAAAGCGCCTTTTATTTCCGCATCTGAAATTTGCGGTAGCCGTTCTACTTCATCCTCCAGGTATTCCGTGTACTCTTTCAGTGCATCCAGTGAAAAGTCCCCTGATAAGTTAATGGTCATGATGGGGATCTCGGATAAATTGACATCGAGCACATTGGGCTCCTCTGTCATATCGGTTGGAAATTCAACTTTAGCCCGATCTACTGCATCTTTTACCTTTCGCACAGCATCATCGATGTCGATATCAGACTCAAATTCAGCCACGATGATAGAAAAGTCCTGAATGGAAGTGCTATTTAACTCCTTTAACTCGGTGATCGTTCCCACCTCCTTTTCGAGAGGGCGAGTGATGAGATTTTCAATGTCCACGGCGGAGTTCCCAAAGTATGGCGTGTTGACATACACGGTAGGGAAACTAATTTCCGGAAACTGCTCCTTAGGCATGTCCTCATAGGACTGAATACCAAAGATGAGAATCATTAAGGTGATTATGAAGATACTCGTTCCGTTATCTACAGAAAACGAAGTCGGCCAAAATTCCCGAAGCCCTTTATTTTTATTTTCACTGGATGAAGACATAGGTAGTAGCGTTCAATTTTAAAAAAAAAGAGATTACTTGAGGGGGCTGAATGGTTCCTTGTCGCGCAAATTTCTCGCTCCTTCGAGGAGTAAGATTTGTCCTTCTTCAAGACCTGTTTTAACTACAGCCTGCCCCTTAAATACGCGCCCCAATTCAATGGTTTGCTTTACGGCAACAGCCTGGCCGTCGGAGCGAATACCCTTAATAAAGACGAATTCGTTACCTCCAATTTCTTGTTGTACCATATTGATAGGAACCTGAATAACATCAGGTTCACTGTAATCATTGATCAGGGCCGTAACGAGCATGTTTGGTCGAATTAAACCCGCTGGATCTGCAGTAAGTAATGCCTCCGCAGTAAACGTTCGGTTCCTGGGGTTGATTCTACTCCCCACTAAACTGATGATAGCCCATCGCTTTTCATCAATATTGGGAAAGTTTAAGGTGATCGTATCCCCTTCCTGAGCTCGACCCAAATAATTTTCTGGGACCTCCATAACGACCTTCAGTCGGCGGTGGTCAATGATAACAGCAATAGGTAAGCCTGGCGAAGCAAACTCTCCAGACTTCAACAAAAGTTGGTCAACGACGCCCGATTTTGGAGCTCTAATTTTTGTTTTAGCCAGATTCACTTCCAGGGTTTGCAACCTCTTCTCCAGGTTTTCTTTGTTATTTTTCGCCTGTAAATATTGGACTTCTGAACCGATCTCTTTTTCCCAAAGCTGTTTCTGGCGATCAAAAATATCTCGGGCTAAAGAAAGTTGAGACTCCACCTCCGCTTTTTGTGCTTGTAGGGTAGCATCGTCTAATCTAGCCACGATTTGTCCTTCTTTTACATGGTCGCCCTCTTCTATGAATATGGCTGTTATGCGCCCACCTAATTCAGCGGTGGCCGACACTTCATCTCGAGACTGAACCGTTCCCTGTACTTCCACATAGTGATTGAAGTCATACCGAACTAAGGTATCTAAGCGCACCGTAGGCAGTTTTCGAGTTTGATTGGTATCTAGTTTTTGAATGCGATCTTCTAAATTATTGAGTTCGTCCTCTAAATCTTTTAACTCAGCTCGCTTTTCCTTTTGCAAGTTTTTTAAACTGGCTAGATCCTCCGTGTTTTCGGTAGTATCAGCATCTGAGCTGCAGGCTCCAACAGTGCCCATCAGCAGCATGATGAGTACAAAGCGCAAATCAATGGTGTTCATTATATTTAATTTCATAGCTTATATTTTTCCTAAGGCTTTTTGTAATTCGGTATAGGCATCTAATAGGTCGTACATGGCGTTAATTTGATTCGACTGGGCGGTATAAAAATCGGATTCCGCCTGTCGCAGCTCAACACTACTACCGACACCCTCGTCAAATTTTATTTGGGTGGTTTGGTAGATTTCCTCTGCTAAGTCCAAATTCATCTGCGCGTTAACAGATTGCGTTTGCATATTATTATAGTTAATCCGTGCATTGCGAACCTCCATTTGGATGGAGCGTTCCAACTGACTGATTTCCTTTACGGTTTTTTCCTGAGTAATTTTTGCGCGTTGAATTTTGGCGCGGCGGTCAAAGCCGTCAAATAGCGAAAAACTCATATTAACGCCGACGATGGTGGCGGGCAACCAACCAGCTTCTGAATCATCAAACAGATCATTTCGCTGAAGGGAACGAGAAGCGCTGGCGAAGCCATTTATTGTAGGTAAATAACCGGCTCGCAGACGGTTGATATCCACTTGGCTTAACTCAAGCCCTTTATTGGCAATCTGGTACTCCATCCGCTCTTCATAGTTTATGGTCTCCCCAACTTTTACTTCTTCTACCAAGGCAGATGAGAAGATTTCATCCAACTCACCTTCAACCTCTATATTGTTGTTTATGGGATATCCCATTTGAAATTTGAGAAGATTAGCGGCAATTAACGCATTACCTTCTACGGATTGGCGCCTGGTTTCTAATGTAGAAAGGGATAAGCGAATGCGGTCAACATCCAACTTTTCAATGAATCCGGCTTCAAAATTGGCCTCTGCATCCGATAAATTGGCCTCCAGGTTCGATATGTTTCGCTCCAGGATGGCTACGTTCTCCTTTGCAACCAATACATTTAAATATGCTTTTGTAACATTGTACCGCACCTGGGTCTCGCTTTGAAGCAGTTCCCGTTTCCGAAGTTCCTTGTAGAGACGTTGGGCTTTTAAGCCAACGAAAAAGCCGCCATCAAATAATAAAGCACTAAGTTCTAAAGCTCCTTCAAGTCTGTTGTTGGTTCCAAACTGAACTTCAGAAAAGGTCCCGGGCATGCCCCCAAAAAACTCTCCAGGAACAAGGGATACAGGAATATCTATAAAATGCTGATATTGCACCGATCCATTCAATTTAGGAATACCGCGGGCCCAATATTCAAGAATTTGAGCATCCGCATCCTCAATTTCTAATTTGTCAATATCAAGTTGATTATTGCGTTCAATCGCATATTCAATCGCCTCCTCCAAGGTAAATTGAGTGATGTCTTGAGCATGAAGGGGGATAATAGCTATCCAAAAACATAGGATGAGTCCTGCTATTCGTATCATTCTGTTTTTATTTTCTGAGCTTTTAGTTCGTTATTTTTATAATCTCGCCACTTATTTACTCCCGTGGCGGTGGTGATTCCATTGATGTGGTACGACATAAGCTGCATCAAAAGCTTATCTCGCTGGTAAGTATCCAGAGGGAAATATATTTCGTTCACAGCTAGCGCAGCTTTGTGAACAAAAAATCTAGAAATAATTTCCGGATCGATGCTTCCTCGGTATAATTCGTTGGATTTCCCCCACTCAATATTCTCCTTCAAAATTTTGTAAATGAAATCTAACTGTTGGCTTTCTAATCGGTTCCACAGCGGCCCATAATATTTCCGCAAATCATTATGAGTTACTGGGCTGACCTGGCGCATCTTTTTCATCAGATAAATGGTGGTTTGCACCATTTGCTCTATAGCATCAACGCTTTCTTGCCTGATTTCAATTATGTCTTGACGCTCCTCCTCCATGTCAAGCTCCATCACGGTTTTTACCAATTCGTCTTTACTCGATATCTGTTGATAAAGAGTTTTTTTCGAAATACCAAAGTTTTCCGCGATGTCAGACATGGTAACGGAACGAATGCCGTAACGCATAAATAGATCTCTAGATTTTTCAATTAAATTCATTCATTCACTATCTGACCACAAATATGCTTTATTAACCTCTAGGAAACTATTTTGTTTCGGAAAGTTTCCATAGTTTTCGATAAAGTGTCATAATCTTTCGATAAGTGGTGTTAACCGTCTCAGAATTCGTCTGTGATATCCTTCATTTCTCAAGGCGCTTGCAGATTATTTATATTTGCCGTACAAATAAGTATGTGCCCTATCTACCATGGGCTACAGGATTGTTAGGATTTTGAATGACTAAAATCAATGGTTATTGTACAACACTGAAGGGGTTGATTGTATTTAATATTAAAGCCTCACAAATGATTTCATCTCGCTTGCTTACTATTTTTGTAATGTGCAGTATTATTTTCAGTAGTCAGTACTGCAGCTCATCTGATTCCGCGGAGAAACAGGCCGCCGAAGAGAAAAAAATGAGTCCTGAAGAAAAGGCTCTTTCTCAAGGAAAACGCCTATTTAAGATCCATTGTGTTAGCTGTCATGGAATAAATGGTAAGATGGGATTTAACGGAGCGAAAGACCTCACCGAATCACAACTTTCACTTGACGAACGCAAGGTTCTTATTGCATACGGCAAGGAATCCATGATGGCTTTCAAAAGCATTTTGTCAGCGGAAGAAATCGAAAAGGTAGCCAAATACTCCATGACTTTTAGCCAGGCGGATGAGTAAAAACATGCACATATTAGGCGTGATGTCCGGAAGCTCTTTAGATGGTGTAGATCTGGCCGTTATTCGGTTTTCCCACGCAGGATCTAACGAAACGCCTCATTTCGAATGGATAGAAACTGGTCACTTCCCATACCCGAAAAAGTGGGTGGAACATCTTAAAGGTATTCATGAATTGTCTATAGGTGAGTGGATGCGACTTGATGTAGCATACTCACAATACATTGCTGGTGAAATTAAAAAGTGCTTAAAATCTCTTGGAAAAGTAGATGCCATCGGGTGGCACGGGCACACCAGCGCGCACCATCCAGAGCAAGGTTGGACTTTGGCGCTGGGCCATGGACAAACGCTGGCTACAGCACTCAATATTCCTGTAATTAGTGAATTTCGAAGAAAAGACGTTGCACTTGGTGGTCAGGGAGCGCCTTTGGCGCCGATAGTAGACGCACACTTTTTCCCTAATTTTGATATTGCTATTAACCTGGGTGGTATCGCCAACCTGACGATTTTTGCTAATGAGAATGTAGCGTTAGATGTATGTGGTTGTAACCAAATTCTCAATCAACTCGCTCAAAAACTCAACGCCAAAATGGATATTGACGGTCGTTGGGCGGCCGAAGGCGCTGTCCAGAAAGAAGTGCTTGAGCACTTGAATAGCTGGTCCTACCTCACACAGCCGCCTCCTAAGTCTCTAGGGAATCACAGTGTTTCGGAATTTTATGGGGCGCAGCTCTACGGATTAGATAAAAACCCCAAAGACTTATTATCTACAGCCATCGAACATATCACGACGGCTATATTGCAGACTATTCCCGACAACAAGAGGCAGCAAATTCTGTTAAGTGGAGGAGGTGCTCGAAATAAATTTTTAGTGCAACGGCTGAAAGAAAAAGGCGCAGTTCATCAATGGACAGTGGCGTCATATCCTTGGTTAGATTATAAAGAGGCGTTTCTCATGGCATACATGGCGTATCGATATCAAACTAATAAAAATAATGTATTTTCGACTTGGACAGGTAGCGCACACAATCACAGGGGTGGGGTGAGGCATAATCCCTAATATATGATGGCTGAAAACGCACATAGAATTATCGCTGTAACTGATGCTTTAGGGTTGATGGGGCCCGCCGTTATTCGGGAGCTTCTAGCTTCCAATTATTCTGTTCGCGCACTGGTGAAGCCCGAAGTTGCCCTTCCTGCTGAGTGGAGTGCACATCCCCGCTTACATATTATCAGTGGAGAAGTTTTAGATCCCACAGCATTGGAACAGGTGATGAGTGGTGCATATGCAGCGGTGCATACGGCGCAGGTTTTTTCTTTGCATGCTGCAAAAAAATCCCAAATGAGAGTCTTACATATAGAAGGTACTCGACAGGTCGTAAATATGGCACTCAATTGCTCTTTGCACAAATTGATTCACCTAAGCAGTACCGAGGCACTGGGTCACGGTAAGCAGAAAGCTGGAGATGGCCCACAAATGGATTGGGGTGACGACCTTAAACACAGCTTATATGGCCGTAGCATGTTTCACAGTGAGCTGCAGGTGTGGCGAGGCCAGGCCGAAGGTTTGTCTACCGTAATTTTACGCCCCTCCTTTATATTGGGAGCATGTCCTTTTGATAATCCTATAACTGACTGGCTGGAACAGGTGGTACGCGGCTTATCTTTTTTCCCAACGGGCACAGCGGGCTGGGTAGATGCAGAAGATGTCGCCAGAGCAGCTCGGTTATCTCTAGACCAGGACGTTCAAGGCGCAGCATGGGTCTTGAGTGCAGGCAATTATTCGTATAAAACGCTTATCGATCAGCTATCCCAAGAATGTGGAATAAGGCCCCCCGTTAAACCTTGGTGGAACACATTAACGCCTTTTTTAGCTGCTTGGAACCGCATTCAGTCTTTATGGAATGGAGATTCCCTTTGGATTGGGAAAGACAGTTTAAGACTAAGTCAGCTGCATTCAGCGTACGACGGATCAGCAGCAGCAAATGAACTTGGATTCCATTACCGTCCTTTTCAAGATACTATAAGGAGTTTAGCAAAGAACCTAAAACGGGAAGACTTGGCGAACCGCCCTCAGTTGCTACCACATCAATGATTGGATTGCGTGTGCTATCTTTGATGTATGATTATAGGATATGATGCAAAACGCGCTTTCACCAACCGGACCGGTTTGGGCAATTATAGCCGCGACCTCATCGATCTCGTCAGTGAGAAAGATGTAAAGCCCATTTTATTTAGCCCAGTGCCTCATCCCGACCTAAATTGGAATATACCGGATCGGGCAGATATCGTAAGCCCAAAAGGCCGGGCATTATTATGGCGTACTTACTACATGTACCAACAGGCATTAGCATACGATCTGGATTTATATCACGGCTTAAGTCACGAATTACCCCTTTCAATCAAAAAAATATCGTGTCCATCATTGGTCACTATGCACGATTTGATTTACAAACGATTTCCTCAGTATTTTGGATGGTGGGATCGAAAGGTATATGACTATAAATGGAAATGGGCCGTTCATACTGCCGATCATATTGTGGCCATATCGCAATCTACAGCAGATGATCTCATCAAGTTCCTAAACGTCCCAGCCAATAATATCAGCGTTATTTACAATTGCGTCTCGCCAGATTTTAAATCGGAAGAGGAAGAGTTAGCATCGGCAACTCAGTTGCCCGGCATGCCAGATGAAGATTATGTTCTGTTTTTAGGTCAGCATAATGAGCGGAAAAATCTAGACCTCGTTATAAAAGCCTATGAACGAGCAGCCTCGAAACTTCCCCCATTAGTTATTTTAGGCGCCAAAGAACAAATCAACTGGTCAGACGCTGTGCCTGCAGACAAAATCATTCAACCCATGAAGCGCTACTCAGGCACAGAGCTGGCAACTATTGTTCGGCAGGCCCGTGTGCTAGTTTACCCCTCGCGCTTTGAAGGGTTTGGCCTTCCTATTCTAGAGGCGATGCAGTCGGGAACACCAGTGATTAGTTGCCATAACTCATCTCTGCCCGAAGTGGGCGGAGACGCTATTTTATACACTTCTGAGGATAATTCAGAAGAGCTGATTCACCTTATAAATAGAGTTGCACGAGAAGACAAGCTGTATCGCGATTTGCGACAGGCGGGATTAGATCGAGCTCAGCTATTTAGTCGGGAGCGCCATCAAACTCAAATGCTGGAACTCTACAGAAAGCTTATTCCGTAAAATACTGGTCTGGGTTTTCAACCGGCTTGCGGAAGGTAACCAAAACCTTGAGGTTGACTTCAGCAGGCTCACCGTTTACTTCGGCGGGATACCAGGGTTTAAGTGTTTTCATTACATCTAGAGCAGCCTCATTTAATAATTCTGAAACCCCACGATCGATTTCCGGCTTTTTCAATTCGCCCTTGTCTGTAATCGTAAAAGACACTATTACAATCCCCTCCTGATCATCTTCTTTCGCTTTCTGCGGATACTCCACTTGATTTTGAATATCGGTAATCAACCCATTATTTCCTTTCGGATACATCGGCATTTTGTCGGGCTTTTCCTGACTTTCGCTCACATCAAAAAGGCCGCGCACTTCACGATACTCCATTTGACTGAGTTGATCTGAAGTTGGCAACTTTGTGGTGCTGCAAGCTGCGAGAAATAGTAGAGAAAAAAATAAAACCGAAATCCGTAGCATAGTTTATCTTTTAGTTATGCAAAGAAACGATATCTTTTCGGAATGGATTGTGTGCAAGTTTAGTTTTTGTCGGAAAGCATAGCTATTGGAAGCCAAAAATTTCTTGAGTCTTTATCATTTTATTTTTTATCTGGGCGCCTCACGCGTTCCGCGTGATCGGGCTGTGCGAGGGTTTCGTCCTCGCAAGTGCTCGGACCCATCGCCTTTGGGCGAATGGCCTCTACCATCCCTGGCGCTTGCGCCCTCCGGGCGCTTTTTTTAACCGAGGGCGTAGGAAGGATACAACAAAAAATAGAATATCAAATGAATCAATCTTCGTACAAGACGGGCAATGTTAAATTGTAGCGAACAGCTAAAATACGCATGAAAATGATAAATAAAATGCATGCAGATACGATAATGTACGAGGGTAATTGGAAAAGTCCAAGAATAAAATAAAGGGTAGCGCCCAGGAAGCAGGCAGTGGCATAAATTTCTGAGCGGAAGATCAGAGGAATGCGGTCCACGAGTACGTCGCGTAAGACGCCACCAAATACTGCACTGACCGTCCCCATCATAACGGCAATAAATGGAGAAAGCCCACATTCCAGGGTTTTTTCGATTCCCAATACAGTAAAGAGACCTATACCAATCGCATCAAATAAAAACATAGTTTTCGTGAGGCGTGCAATGTAGCGCTTCAAAAAAATAGCTGCAGAAATGCCCACTGCAATGGAGATGAGATAATGCAAGTTTAGCATCCACCCCACCGGCGTACTGCCAATTAAAATATCTCGTAATGTACCTCCACCAATGGCGGTGACAAAACCCAGAATGGCCGCTCCAAACATATCAATGTTATGATTTCGGGCTACGAGAACACCACTGATGGCAAACACGAACGTGCCCGCAAGGTCAAGAACGTAAATAAATGTTTCCACAGGCTCCGTTTCCTATTCTTCCTCTAAAATAGCAGCAACGGTAGCTGCTGCTTCGACGGTTGAGTCAGACGGCTTAGAAGTCTGCTCTTCTTTTCCGGCAGTAGATGCAGAGGCCGGTTTTTCAGTTGCAGAAGAATCCTTTGATTTCGATGGTTTTTTATCGGATTGGATGCGTTCAGCCGCAGCTTGAATTTTCGCCTCTTCCTCCTGGCTTCGCTGACTGCGCTCCGCCTCCATTTTTGCTTGAATTTTCTTCTTCGCTTCCTCCGCGGCTTGCTGCTTTTCTTTAGCTATTTCAGCTTGTCGCTCTTTCTCTATTTCGCGTTCAATTTTATTTTCAAGCTCCTTTTGAGTCTTGAGCATATCGTCCAACTTCACTTGCTTCGACTTGAGCCGCTCTTCAATCATTTTGAGTTTTGCCTGGCGCATTTGAAGTTCGAGCTGTCCATGCGTTTTTTCGATGCGCTTCTTTTCAAACCTCAAGTCGCCTTCATCTCGGCCTACAGAACTTTTCATTTTCTGGATCGCACGTTGAAGACCATTATAACGACGTTCTAATCTTCCTTTTGGGCTGCGATCATCTTTGGCCTTATCACCAAAACGCTTTTCTTTAACAACCTTAAACAAGCCGTCGAGTTTATTCCAAATATCTTGCCGGTGCCGTTGAATAAATTTGGTATTGTTAAAGTCGCGTTGAATAGATTTGAGCTCCTCGAATAGAGGCTTTAAACCGAGGTTTTTCTCTACCTTTTGTTCTATATCTTTCAACTTTGACATGAACTTTTCTTTGCGCTCATCGGATTCCTCGCTGAATGCTTCGTTCATTTTCTTACGCAGCGCTTTCATTTTATCGAAAGCATCGTCTGTGCCTTTTCTCAGCTGAGTAGCCTGGTCACCAAATAAGTTTTTATCGCGAATCTGAGTTTGGACTTTATTCCAAAATGTTTTCAATTCCTCCCACATTCCGCTATCATAGCTATCGAGTCGGTCAATGCGCATTTTCAAATCCTCCAACTCTGAACTATAGGCTTCATGTAGCTTACCCGACATGACCACGAAGTTCCATTCTGTTTGTGCCCGATTGATAAGGTCAGTACGTTTCACTTTCACATCTTCGGGGAGGAGAGACTCAGACAAATTGAGGGGGCGCTCGTATGTTTCATGTTTTTCTGGAAAAGTAAGTTCTTCCCCATTTCGCCATTTGCTCATCATTTCCTGGGAAAAGGTTTCTGTTACTTGTTCGAGGGGGAATGCATAAATGTCAACCTTACTATTTTCTTCTTGCAAATCAAGGGCGTACAAATGCTTCTCTTCTGCTGCATTTTCTCCCCACAATACGAGTCTTCGTTTCATCTTCTTTCGTTTTTCAAGTTCTGTCCGGTAAAAGGCTCTTTTGCCTATATGAGCCTGAATGTCTATTCTTATACGTTTTAACAGGATTTCCAAAGATACGACCTTCTGAGAACAATCAAAATACAGGCATATTTTTACTTAGGTAGGTCGGATTATAACTTTTTCGGTCAAACGCTATGGGTTGGGCTGCGATAACTAGAGTATAATTTAGTATTATTGCTATACCGGGGAACGGATAAAATAGTTATGAAGGAATTAGAGAAATATATTAAATGTGTCTTACTAGTATTGGTGATTTCCCTACCCTTCTCTTCCGCGGTTGGTCAATTCTCAGATGATTTCTCTGGTGGTGATTTATTGGCCTGGTCGGGAGATGTAGAGGATTTTATGATCTCGCCTCAGGAGGAGCTACAGCTTAATGCTCAGTCTGACGGTCCGTCTTTTTTATATGTACAAAATCCGATCGCCCGCGATGCACTATGGGAAATTCAAACTCGGATGACTTTCGCCCCATCTAACAGCAATGCCTTAGAGTGGTTATTGCAGAGTTCTACTCCAAACCTAAATGAGTGGTCTGGTTACGGCTTGAGGTGGGGCGAGAGCGGGGATTCGGATGCCGTCGAGCTGGTCCGCTATGATAATGGGAGTTTGTTGGTTCTGGGTCGTATGCGCGAAGGAGCAGTTGCCAGCGATCCTGTTCAGATCCGAATTCAAGTTCAGCGGGTAGTGGACACGTTTACTGTTTATGCGGCCTATGACGGAGAAACTATGTTTAGTGACTCGCTGATAGTGATTGATGATACTTATGCTGGTGGTGCGCAGCTCGTTTCGGGCGTGTTGTGTCACTTCACCTCTACTCGATCCGACCGGTTTTTCTTTGATGACGTTATTATTGATCGCTCCCGACCCGACCTAAGTCCTCCAGTACGCAGGGATGTTTTACCCCAAGCTAATGCTATAAATATTGCGTATAGTGAGCCCATAGATATTAGTCAATTGCAGGCGAGTTTGGAGCCCGGCAACTTCCAAATTGACCCTATATTAAAGGGAGTCGATACCCTGCAGCTTCTGCTGAGTCCTGAGCTGACACCTTTGACTGAATATAACTTGCGTTTGGAGGGGATTACCGATCAGTCGGGAAATATGACTCCCGTGGAGGAAATTCCCATCACCTATATTGATACGCGGCCGCCTGAGCCTTTTGAAGTTATAATTAACGAGTTAATGATAGCTCCCGGAGGTGAAACGGCACTTCCCGAAAAAGAATATATTGAATTATTTAATCGCACGGATGACTATTTAGAACTGGGGGAATTATTTTTATTGGATGAGTCGAGTGCAGGACCTTTGCCTAATTTTACACTCTCACCTGGAGGATACGTAATATTATGTAGCAGTGGCGATCGCTCACTTTTTGAGGCCTATGGCGAAGTGTTGGAGGTAAATGGACTTCCTACCTTGCGTAATAGTGGGGATAATATTCGACTGCGGGACAGTGAGAATCGATTCATCCACGGTGTAGACTATACAGATAATTGGTACAAAGACTCTAATAAGGATAGAGGCTGGAGTCTGGAACTCGTTGATCCTAATTTAGCGTGCTCTGGAGAGATTGCATTTGCCGCTTCCACTGGACCTTTAGGGGGTACGCCGGGTCAGATGAATAGCCTACCTGCTCTTGTGACAGACTCTTTGACGCCTATTTTGGCGGAGGTGAACGATAATGCCATTGTAGAAATCCAATTTAACCAATGGCTTCCGAGCGACGTCTTACAACCTGAGATGGTGAGTGTAGAATCCGGGGAGGGAGCCGTTGAAAACTTATGGGTAGATATGGAAAACCCGCGTAATTTGCAGTTGGAATTAGATGAATCAATAAAAGCAGGCCAACTATATAGTCTTGAAATAGAATCCAGTTTTTTGAATTGTCTTCAAGAGCCTCTGGGCGCAAGCCGATTTATTCAGTGGGGCTTACCCGCGACGCCAGCTGCCGGGGATCTGTTGATCAGTGAGGTCATGTTTAATCCCAATGTGGGCGAAAGCCAATGGGTTGAGGTTTATAATGCTTCAGATAGCATATTTGATTTTACATATATTGTATTGGATGTTTTCAAAGAAACCGGGCAAGACCGCTTGACTGTAGGACTTCCCAATCAAATTCTCCCGGGGGAATACTTTGTTTTCACAGATAATGCCAATGAAGTCAACGAGATGTATTCAGCACCGTTTCCCAAGCAGACCTTAGAAGTCGACTTTCCTTCATTGGATCGAGATACCGGCCGATTAAGACTTTCTCATGTTTTTGGCGCTGAAGCTACTATATTAGATTCTAACTGCTACAATAGCGATTGGCACTCAGGTTTTCTGAGATCTGAGCGCGGCGTGTCTTTAGAGCGTACGCGATGGGATTTATCAGCTTGTGACGCAAGCAATTGGCAAAGTGCTGCAGAAAGCGAAGGATATGGCACACCCACGGGCTCTAATTCACAGCAATTATCATTGCCTGAAGGTTACTCTGATGGCTTTCAGCTAATTTCACCTACCTTTTCTCCGAATAGCGATGGCCAGGAGGATTTTGCCAGAGTGGAGTACAACCACAGCGATTCCGATCGAATTCTGCCCCGGATCCAATTTTCAGTTTTTAGACCGGACGGTCAATTAATCAAGCGGGTCTATAATAATTATGGCCTAAGTCGAAGGGCCCAATTGTTATGGGATGGAAGCCAGCGAGACGGCCTGATAGCACCAGAGGGTTTTTATCTTCTACGCATCACCGTTTTTGATGATGCAGGTCGTACAGATGTCTGGAAAGGAACTATTTACCTTGTTCGTTAAGTAATTTATATGATGACCGCACTTGCCACCCGCTGTTTACCTTTCACTGCCTTAACACTGCACGAGTGGCACGATATTGTCAGGCTGCGAGTGGATGTATTTGTTGTAGAACAGGATTGCGCCTACTCCGAAATCGATGGGCGTGATCTAGGAGCTCAACATATGTTAGCTTATGCCGGTGGGCAGCTGCATGGATATGCCCGCATACTCTTTCACGATAGTGAAGATAAAGTGTATCATGTGGGTAGAGTAGTGTTACGGGCTTCTCACCGCCGTCATGGTTGGGGTACAAACTTAATGGAAGCTTGTTTGCGTTGGATTGAAAAGCAGGAACCTAAGGCCATTGTACGTGTACAAGCACAGGCGCATTTACAGGCCTGGTATGAAGAGCTGGGCTTTCAACTCATCTCCGATAAGCCTTACGATTGGGATGGCATTCCGCATGTCGATATGGAAAATCAGCTTTAAAAAAAATTCGGGTCGTTTACAGCACATTTGAGAAAATTGTGGCGCATCCTTTCCCCCTTTTAATGGCTAGTCCTTTATAAAGTGTAGGCAACTTTTTCAACTATTAGATTTAGGATTTTAATTTTCAATGATTGCTCCTAACATAATTGCAGTTGATTTAATCTTAAATCTCATGAACAGAAGACTAAACAGACAAAAAGGCCTTTATCCAAAGCTTCCAAAGCTTCTGACAAGAGTTAAACCGTAGATTTGAGGCTTTCTTCAGGACATTTGTAGCTTATCGAACACCTTTAATGGAGAAACTAACTTTGCGAATATTTCAAAAAAGTTTTAGCCAGAGGATTTTTTTTGTCGAAAGATTGGAGCTGTTTATCGGGAATACAAGGAGTTACATATAGTACCTTGCAAAAACTATGTACTATGTATTGCAAGGCAATGTGTTTTGTTATATATTTGGGGTATGAAGATAGAAAACACAAAAGCACAAATGCGAAAGGGACTATTGGAGCTGTGTGTCATGTCCATCATTTCTAAGAAAGAGGCCTATCCTTCAGATATTCTTGATGAATTAAAGGAGGCACATCTTATTGTTGTAGAAGGAACCTTATATCCGCTACTTTCACGATTAAAGAACGCGGGTTTTCTAAGTTACGAATGGCAAGAATCACAATCCGGTCCGCCCAGAAAGTATTATCACTTGACCCCAGAAGGGGAAAAATTTGTGCGCGAATTAACTGGAGCCTGGGAAAATTTGAAACAATCTGTAGAACAAACAATACCAATCTATGAAAAAGACAATTAACATAAATCTAGGTGGTCACCCCATCACTATTGACGAGGACGCTTTCGAGGTTCTCGATCAATATCTTGCGCGTATTGATAATTATTTTGCACAGTCTGAAGGACGAGAGGAAATAGTTCACGATATCGAGACTCGAATAGCTGAACTTTTTCTCAAAGAGATGAAAGGTCAACATATTGTGAGTGTAAAAGAAGTGCAGCAGGTTATCGAGATTATGGGTGTACCGGAAGACTTCGGTGGAGACCGAGCGAACACTAAATCCGACTTTGAAGGTGAATCAAAAGATGATTCTTATCGAAGGGAATCAAGAGGATCTCAACCACATCGTACGACGAAACGGTTGTTCCGAGATCCATCTGACAAAGTTATTGGAGGTGTTGCCTCTGGGTTAGCAGCATACTTGGGTATTCAAGATCCTGTCTGGATGCGTATCATTTTTGTACTGCTCTTTTTCACCACGGGAGTTGGATTATTGGTTTATATCATCATGTGGATTATCGTTCCGAAGGCCAAAACGGCTTCGGATCGATTAGCTATGAGAGGTGCACCTATCAATGTGGAAAGCATTGCTCATAATGTAGAAGAGGAAGTTAATGAGTTCGGCGAGAAAGTAAGGAAATTCGGCCGGGATATGAAGTCGAAATATGGTTCTAAAAAATCATAAGATATTGACTAATATTACATAAGCTTTCGTCAAACGAAATAGGTTATAAGATCGGATTATTGAAGTGCCAAACATATTTTTACCTTTGCCAAAATTTTCGTCTGAAACATGGCATATAAAGCACCTCGAGAGCCCCGGCGCACCTTCGCCATCATTAGTCACCCCGATGCCGGTAAAACGACACTTACGGAGAAACTTCTTTTGTTTGGGGGAGCGATACAGGTGGCTGGAGCCGTAAAATCGAATAAAATCAAAAAGCATGCGACCTCCGACTTTATGGAGATCGAAAAGCAGCGGGGGATATCGGTAGCGACCTCAGTTATGGCTTTTCCTTATCGCGAGATGCGCATTAATATTTTAGATACTCCGGGTCACCAGGATTTTGCCGAAGACACGTATCGGACCTTAACAGCTGTGGATAGTGCCATTGTAGTTATTGATGTAGCCAAAGGGGTGGAGCAACAAACGGAAAAGCTGGTCGAAGTGTGTAGAATGCGGCAAACGCCCATGATTGTATTTATCAATAAGTTGGACCGGGAGGGGAAAGATGGGATGGATCTGCTCGATGAGATTGAAGCCAAGCTAAAATTGAAGGTCTGTCCATTAAGTTGGCCGATCGGAATGGGTCAGCGTTTCCAGGGTGTGTACAACATGTATGAAAAAAACCTGTGTTTATTCCAGCCGCATGGAGGTAAGGTCGAAGAAGAGAAGTTGGAGTTTCAAGATATTCACGACCCAAAACTGGTAGATCATATTGGCGAATCCGCTGCAGCAGAGTTGAGAGAGGAGGTGGAAATGATTGAAACCGTTTATCCCGATTTTGACCAGGATGCCTATTTGAAAGGAGAAATTTCTCCAGTTTTTTTCGGGAGTGCCATTAATAATTTTGGAGTAAAAGAGCTTCTCGATTGTTTTGTAGAAGTTGCGCCGGCACCGCGGCCAAGAACTGCGGAGGAACGTGTAGTGCAGCCTAATGAAGACGCATTTTCTGGTTTTGTTTTTAAGATCCATGCGAATATGGATCCCCGTCATAGGGACCGCATTGCTTTTTGTCGTATAGTAAGCGGGAATTTTGAGCGAAATACAAATTATTTGCACGTCCGGGCTGAACGCACCATGAAATTTCCTAACCCTACTGCTTTTATGGCCGAGAAAAAAGATATTGTTGACATGGCCTACCCAGGTGATATCGTAGGCTTGTATGATTCGGGTAATTTCAAAATTGGAGACACCTTAACAGAGGGAGAAGAATTGCATTTTAAAGGGATACCCGCTTTTTCACCGGAACAATTCCGTTATGTGATTAATAAAGATCCAATGAAATATAAGCAGTTGGATAAAGGTCTTGTTCAACTTATGGATGAGGGTGTGGCGCAGCTATTTACTAAAGAAGACAACAATCGAAAAATCATAGGTACAGTAGGGGCGTTACAATTTGAGGTTATAAAGTACCGCCTGGAAAATGAATATGGTGCTAAATGCGATTATGAACCCGTGCGACTTCACAAAGCTTGTTGGGTGTCCGCTGAGGATCCTAAAAAGCTCGAGGCTTTCCGCAGGCGTCGTAAAAAGGACATGGCCTTAGATAAAGATGGTAAACTCGTCTTTTTAGCGGAATCAGCGTGGATGCTACAAATGGCTCAAGAGCAGTTTCCAGAAATTGAGTTTCATTTTACTTCAGAATTTGTATGAAAAAGGAAAGTACTGGGCAAATTGAAATCCAGGGACGGTATTTTCCGATCAAAATCATTTCTGAATTCAGAAGAAATGCCAGGGTTTCTCTAGGCAGTAAAGAAGTATTGGTGCGGATTCCCAATTTTGGACGGTTTAGCGATCGCGATCAAATCTTGAATTGGGTAAAGGATTATTTGCATCAATTGTATGACAGTAAGCCATCTGCTTTTTACAAATATATACCTGTGGATTATGGAGCAAGAAATACCTTATCCACCTTTGATCAAGATTTTTCGGTATCTATTGTGCGCCATAAACATCACAATCGAATTTATGCTAAACTTAATCAGGGTCAATTACAAATTAAGCTTTCGGTTGATCACAGCACTTCAGACCCTTCAATTGGTAAACTTGTGGCTAACGCCATGCGGCAATGGTACTTACCTCAGATCGATCAAAGAGTAAAAGCTATAAATCGGGAACACCTTAAAGAATCGGTTGGAAAGGTGAGTTTACGGCACAATAGCACAAGATGGGGCTCATGTAGTACGGGCGGAAATATTTCTATATCTACGCGGTGTTTGCTCGCTCCAGAAAACGTGCTCAACTATATTATCATTCACGAGCTATGCCATTTAAAAGAAATGAATCACTCTGCCTCTTTTTGGAAACTTGTAGAAAGTATAGATCCAAAATATAAAGAAAAGGAACGGTGGTTGAGAAAATACGGCGGGGAACTCCGATTTTAGAAAAACAGTAGGGGTTCGAAATTCCAAATTTCTTGCCATATATAGCTAAATACTCCAAGAATGGGATAAATAAGGTTGCGAACCCAAAGTTTAAGTCGTTTTCTATTTACAGATACGCCCATACGTTCGAAAATATATGTGTAAAAGGTAACATCTTCTTGATCGTTCAGTGCATGTTTTGAGTTGAGCAAACAGCGTTTAAAAATAATGAACTGAAGGGTGACAATGCCGTAAGCCGTGGCCATTAACCACCAACTGAAAAGAAAAGGACCTAACCAGGCAAGGGCTGTGATCAGGACGTGGAACCAAAATACTAAATTATGTTCACTTTCAGCTGGAGAATTGACAGAGGTTTGTGTCATAATTTACTTTTTTACACAAAAAATTAGGCTGCGAAATAGTCTAGAGTAGCTAAAGTACAAAGATTTGTTAAATTGAGAAAAGCATACTTTTTAGAAGCCAGGAGTTTCTTTTATATTTTTGATAGGAAACATAGTGACTAACTTTCGTGTTATTTACCTAAAGGTTTTCATGCTAAAAAATAGCGTTGTGGATAAAGATAACAAGCTAACATTACTGAAGGACGAAGAGTTCTTAAATGTGTTAACTCACGGTTTGGGGTTTCTTATGAGTATCGTAGGAGGTATATATCTCTTTCGCTTGGCTTTAACTAGGCATTTGGATTGGGGTATGATGTCTGCTGTCGTATTTATTTTGAGCATGTGTGTCTTGTATTTAGCCTCTACCGCATACCATTTGTACAGTTGGAAAACTGGCGAGGATGCCTTCCGTTTAAAAATGTTTGATCACATTGCCATATACTTTCTAATAGCGGGCACATATACACCATTCACCTTATTACTTCTCGAGGGCCCTTCAGCTCGCATTATATTGGCAACAGTTTGGTTTTTAGCGCTTCTAGGTACTTCTTTTAAACTAATCTTCGGTGAACGATACCCTTGGGTGTCGCTTATTTTTTACATTCTTATGGGTTGGCTGATCATATTCGATATTCGTCAGCTAATCGAGTTGGGAACTCTTTTCACTCTTTCGTTCTTGCTTGCCGGTGGGATAAGTTATACACTAGGTACAATTTTCTACGTGAATAAATCTTGGCGTTATCACCATCCGATTTGGCATATCTTTGTGTTAGTAGGGACTACAAGTCATTTTATTAGTGTGTGTTCTCTTTTTCCTGCGTAACTCTCTTTTAGACTTTGACATTCAATAAGTAGTCTTTCACATATTCGTCAAAAGAACGCCGGTAGGGATGAAAACGAACTTCTATTGGAAGGGCGAATACTTGTGTATCTTTTTCTAAAAAATATCCCTTGTGAAGCTCAAGTCGCATCGCGTCTTTTTCCGTGGTTAACAATATCTTCTGCTCACCCGGTTGCTGTTCAAAACGATGGATGATATTAGATATTTCATAATTTGAAAATCGGTGATGATCTGCAAAAGATAAGTCATAGACATTCAAATCTTGATTTTCTAAATATTCGAGCAGATAATCCGTGTTTGCAATGGCTGAAACGAGGAAAACAGAGTCAAAATTTGATAGGTCAACTCTCTGAGAGGGGTTAAATACATTATACGGATGAAGATATTTATAGTGGGAAAAAAAGAGCTCCTGATTAGGTTGGAGTTTTAGTTTTTTCTCCATCTTTTGCATATCGTCCAAAGAGACCTCTTGAGGACATTTTGATACAACCACTGCATCTGCGCGTTTAGCTCCGCTAGCCCATTCTCGAAGACGACCTGTGGGCATGAGAAAATCATCATAGTACGGTTTAGAATATTCAGTCAAAAGAATATTTAACCCGGGTTCAATGGAGCGGTGTTGAAAAGCATCATCTAGAAGTACGGTCTCCACCTCTGGATGCTGAGATATTAATTTAGGAATTCCCATTCCTCTGTTTTCGGCCACGCTAACGACAATATCTTCAAACTTCCTGGCGTATTGCAAAGGTTCGTCTCCAATTTCATAAGCGGAAATATTATCGTGAGCAATCAAGAAGCCTTTAGTTTTACGACCATAACCTCTGCTCATGGTAGCAATGGAAATATGTGGTGATAGTAATCGAATAAGATATTCAGTATGGGGTGTTTTCCCAGATCCTCCCACGGTAAGATTTCCAACGGAAATAATAGGGAGAGAGAACCTAAAGGGCTTTAGTACTTCCCATCTGTAGAGAAGATTATTAATAGATACACCCAGACCGTACAGAATGGAAAAGGGAATTAAAAGAATACGGATAAGTACGTTTCTAACCATATACCAAAGGTAGTAGAAATCTATGGATGGTGAAGTGACTTAAGGCACAGTTGTGGTTGGTCAATAAATTTTTGGCTTTCAACTTATGCCTTAAGTTGCCTTGCTTATGCAAGTATCTTATCTGCTCCAAAAAGGAATACTTTACGGCTTATCGGATAGGTTGTAAGGTCACGAAAGCCTCTTTAACCACATCCAATTCTTGATGTGTACTCAAAAAATAGTTTCCAAATGCACAATTCATACACTTGCGCTTATCACATCCGTTATTTTTCAACTCAATCAAGGCCTGAGATTGGAGCGCGTTTTGCGCCGAAATTCCTTTTTTCCGCCATAAGCGTATGACTTTATTATTTTCAGGAGGCAATTGGTTTAGTAATTCAAGCGCATTCGCAGCGCTGGCAGCTCCGGGCTGTAATTTTGACCAGGCTATCCGAAAGGGTATGACCACATTGATTAATAATTTCTGAAATTGATCTTCACCAACAGTGGTTAGGGCATTTTTGCTTTTCTTATCAAACACATAGTGCTCAGACCAATAGGCAGATGGCTCAACACATAGAGCTTCGCGAAGTTTATTAATATCTGCTTCTAAAACCCATGGTAGCCATCGACCTAAGCGGTGATAAATCATAGATAATTGAGCCAGGCGAACCGTGGGAAAATTGGACGGGCGCATGCGAAAAAAGCGCCATTCGACTCCATTCATCGGTCGCAAATTATAGGTCTTTGCCAGGAATAGGAACTCTCGCCTCAAAAGATCTGGATATACTTCTTTTGCCTGGGATGGAATTAGCCCGGCAAGTCCCAAAAGGTATGATTCAATTTGCTGTAAGAAGGCTCTTTTTTTCCAAAGGAATCGCACATTGACTCGACGAGCCAGCTCTTCATAGGCTTCGGTATTTACTTTTCCACCCATATATTTGCACCATAGGAAGAAAAGAGTTTGTTCTCCATCTCGATTGCATTGGTCGAACAAACGTTGCACCTCAATAGATTTACGTTCGAGGCGCTGTACGGCAAGTCGTTCAAGCCATTGTTCTACCTGGATAGTTTTCAATCGGTCTAAAAAAGTTTCGCACGGTATTTCGCTCAAAGTGTGGGAAAGCTGCTTGTAGCGGCCTAGAACTCCGGCCGGAATTCTATCTTTCAGTTCGAGGGTGGGCATGGGTTGTCCATTCTTCATATAAACAGGGCGGTCGGATTCAATGACGACGTGCAGGACTACTGTATTGTAAGCCTCGTCGTTTTGATGTTTATGTGCTATCCAATCGGAGGCCATTAAATGTATTTCCACGTGGCCCTCCCAGACTACGCCATCAATTTTAATTTTGGCATTAAGGAAGTCAGGACCTGCATTTTCATTGTGTATACCTGGCCGGACGATATGGAGCTTTTCGCCCCCTGTTGTGATCAGTCGTCTCATATCAAATTTGCCCACTTTCCATAAGTAGTGTAAAAAATCCTCTTTCATAAGTCATAAGTATCAATTAAAAAACAATCGTTATTGAGTGTATCTCACGTATTCAGGCGTTCCTATTGTGAGGAGAAATATTTAATATCTGCTAAGAAATGTAGGCTAGGTGGGTGTGCCTGGCAGCGGAACATGGCCGGCTTTGGCGGCCCTCCGCAAGGGGTAGTAGGGGATACGCCGGTAGGCGGATGTCTCGCTCTTCTCTTAAAACTGAATAACGGAAGGTCTACATATTTTTTTAGAAGGATTGTTGTACAATTGTAAGTATATCGAGCGAGACCGACAGCCCCGGATGGCCCGACCCCGAGGTGCCTGCAAGGCCCTCGAGGGATGCGGCCAAAAAAAGAAAATGTCATTATATTTAATAGGGGAAAGCTAAGGTTTTATTTGAGATATGTACCCCTGTCTTACCTGCTTTTTGGTAAAGGCACGATCATAAAATACCAATATGGGGTAAATAGGCGTTTTACTAGAAACTTAATGCGCCAAAATTGCATTATACTAGTGTAATATTTGATAATTTTGACTCACCGATAATTCATTGATGTATAGACTTTTTTGTCAACTTATTTTTTTCTTACTAGTAGGTTTATCCTTTAATTTTTTAGGGATAAATACTCCTTTGGTTGCACGCAATGTGCCTACTGAAGCGGGGCAATCTTATGTCTTTGAGGAGAACAAAGGTCAGTTTAAACCTTTTATCTATCATCGTGCCCAAATGGGCTCAAAAACGCTCTATTTGGGGAAGGGTGGGTTGACGTGGCATTTTAAGAATGAGGAGGATATGCGCAATGCTCACAAATGCAAGCCTCACGGATCGTGTTCAGAAGAGGAAAGCAAGCACATTATTCGCAATCATGCCTTTCAAATTATATTTGAAGGAGGGCAAGAGCCGGAGAGTGTGGTAAGTATAGATACGAGTGAAAATTACAAAAACTACTTGCGTGGAATGGAGTCCTCCAAGTGGGCGTCTCATGTCAGGAATTATCGGAAAGTAAGTCTGCGAGGCGTATACTCTGGAATTGACTATGAAATCTTTCAGACCGGTCAAACCTTAAAGTACGATTTTGTCGCCGGCCCAGGTGCTGATACACGACAAATAGCCCTTCGGTATGATGGAGTTGATACCTTGTTTATCAAAAACGGCGAATTACACATTGTAACTTCCGTAGATACGCTTGTTGAAAAACAGCCAATAGCCTTTCAGATGATTCGCGGAAACCGAAAGTATATCTCGTGCAATTTTAAAATTGAGGGGCAGACTGTTCGTTTTGATTTAGGGTCTTATAACGAGAAATACCCGCTTACTATTGATCCTGAACTGGTTTTTTCTACTTATTCGGGTTCTACAGGAGACAATTGGGGAATGTCAGCTGCACCTGCAGATAATGAAGAGGCGTATGGTGCCGGAGTTTCTTTTGAGCCGGGCTACCCTACGACACTAGGAGCTTTCCAAACAGCTTATAATCTTGGTAATTTAGAGGGCGAAACAGATGTAGCAATAAGCAAGTTTTCTTCAGACGGTACTCAGCTTTTGTTTTCCACTTACATAGGCGGAAATGGTAGTGATGTTCCACATAGTATTATTGAGAATAATAATGGAGAGTTAGTAATTCTGGGTACTACTTCATCTACAAATTTCCCGGTATTACCCAATGCCTTCCAACGCCGATTTGGAGGTGGAAACCCAATGGCAGGTACTTTTGAGATCAATGGCATACTTTATGAAAATGGGTCAGATATTTTTGTTGCTGTATTATCGAATGATGGCAGCAATCTAAGTGGGTCTACTTATATTGGCGGGTCGGCAAATGACGGGGTAAATATTGGTACTCTCGGCGAACTGGCGGTAAACTATGGGGATCAATTGCGTGGAGAGGTTATTGTTGACAGGCAAAACAATATTTACGTTAGTTCTTCGACCTTATCTACCGATTTTCCCATTTCAGCTACAGCCTATCAAAGTAATAATAACGGTGGACAGGATGCGGTTTTATTTTCATTAACTCCAGGATGTAATGCTTTAAGATTTGGCACCTATTTGGGCGGTGGCCGCTCAGAAGCAGGTTATTCTTTAAAACGGCGCTCTGATGGTGGGATTTACGTCGTTGGCGGAACGACAAGCGTCGATTATCCAGTAATAGGAGGAGCTATACAGACTCGCTATCAAGATAACATTGATGGTTACATCGCACTTTTCAATCCAGATGCAAGTGCATTGTTGAGTTCTAGCTATATTGGCACAACTGGCTACGATCAGGTTTATTTGTGTGCTTTAAGCTATGATGATGAAATATACATCACGGGACAGTCTGATGTAGGCTTTCCCGTTTCGCAAAATGTATATAGCAATCCTAACAGTGGGCAGTTTATTCAACGATTATCACAGGATCTTTCAACTGTTTTAGTTTCTACGAATTTTGGTACTGGAAGTGGTGAGGTTGATATCTCACCTTCAGCATTTATGATTGATACTTGTAAGCGAATTTTCTATTCTGGCTGGGGCGGCATCACAAACAATTTAGGAGGTCGACTGAATAATTCCACTACGGATGGGTTGCCCATCACCCCTGACGCTTTTCAACAAACCACAGATGGCAGTGATTTTTATTTTATGGTGATGGAGCAGGGATTAACGGAATTAATTTATGGAAGTTACTTTGGCCGCTTAGACAATGTATCCAATGCAAATGACCACGTTGATGGAGGTACGAGTCGATTTGATGATAAAGGTATCATTTATCAAGCAGTATGTGCAGGATGCGGGGGCTTTGATGATTTCCCAACCACGCCAAGAGCTTGGTCTAGAAGGAATGGAACGAGTTCGAGATGTAATTTAGCGGTTATTAAATTTGACTTTCAACTATCCAGGTTAGAGGCCAGTATTGACTTGGAATTAGACACCTTTGGATGTGCCCCTTATGAGGCCCAATTTATAAACAACAGTATTGGTGCGGATGAATATTTTTGGGACTTTGGGGATGGCGATACTTCAGACCAGTTTGCTCCCATCAACACCTATGATTCTATAGGCACGTACGATGTATTATTTATTGCTAGTTCAAATAGTAGTTGTCTAGAACCTGATACCGTAAATTTGACAATTGAAACGATTCTGGCAGAGCCACCAAATATAGATACTTTATTAGTTTGTGGCGAACCATTCGTAGACCTGACTTCTTCGAGGGAAGGTAAAGACCCTGAATACCTATGGAATACAGGCGCACAATCTCGAACATTTAGAGCTTTTTCAAGCGGAACTTACGCTGTTACAGCGACAGAGAGTAATTGCGTTTTTATTGACTCCTTCAATTTAACCTTGATCAACCCCGAGGTTAGACTGGAAGATGAGATCTTATGTGGCGTAAACGAGACAGACTTGATGTTAGATGATCGCGCCGTGAACGTACTTTGGGAGCCAACAGGTGAAACGGCGACAGAAATTAATATTACAGAGAATAATCTATATGTAGCAAGTTACTCCATTGGTGAGTGCGATTTTGTAGATTCAGCTGCGATCGGGTTTGCGGCTATACCGACAGTCGAAATACTTGGGGATGATGAGGCCTGTGAAGGAGAAACTGTTTTATTAGAGATTCAAAATAATAGTCCAGCGAACATTGAGTCGATCAATTGGTCTTCCGGGCAAACTACCAGAACTATAGAGGTAACTGAAACGGGCACATATGAAGTTGAGGTTGTATCAGATAGTAGTTGCGTGTATAGAACTGAGAAGTTTGTATTTATCATTCCGAATCTTCCCCCTTTGGATTTTCCCGATAGTATTTTATTGTGTCGGGATAGTGAGTATGAAGTAGATTTATCGTCCTATGCGGAGGCAGAAGCAGAAATTCAATGGAGTGATGGCAATAATAGTGCACAGCGCGTTTTTACTGAGGTAGGGACATATACCGCACAAATTACGACTGATTGCGATTTTATTGAGGAATCATTCACTCTGGATTTTTCTCCATTCAATGCTGACGATCGTCCGTATCATATTCCCAATGTTTTTACACCTAACAGGGACGGGATTAATGATGTATTTCGCCTTGAAAAGGCGCAGGAAATGGATATTCTCGATTTTGAGATGAAAGTTTTCGATCGCTGGGGAAACATGGTTTTTGATTCGAGGGATCATGAGTTTGGTTGGGATGGTCGCTTTAAAGGACCGGGCATGGATCCAGCAGTATTTGCCTACATTATTAGGATGGACTACTTCTTATGCGAGACACCCCAAGGCATAAAAGAGACTGGAGATATCACAATATCTAAATAAGTAATTTTCCTTACATCTTTTAGTTCACAAATCCTGTGAACTCCATAAAATTAACTACCTTTGATCGCGGCTAAAACCAACTCTTATGCCGTTAGATACTTCCATACGTTCCGTTCTTATTATTGGTAGTGGTCCCATTGTAATTGGGCAAGCCTGCGAATTTGATTATTCCGGCTCCCAGGCTTCTCGATCTTTACGAGAGGAGGGAATTGAAGTTTCACTAATAAACTCCAATCCCGCGACCATCATGACAGATGAGGTTACTGCTGACCATATATATCTTCTTCCTTTAACGACTGACAGTCTTGCGCAAATCCTAGAGGAGCGTGAGATCGATGCTGTATTACCAACCATGGGAGGGCAAACGGCCCTAAACCTAGCCATAGAGGCAGATAAAATAGGTTTATGGAAAAAATACGACGTTCGCATGATTGGGGTTGATATTGATGCTATAGAATTAGCTGAAAATAGAGAAGCCTTTCGGCAACATATGGTAGACATAGGGCAGAATGTAGCGCCCTCATATATTGCAAACTCTTTTTTGGAGGGGAAGGAAGCCGCCCAAAAATTAGGATTTCCTTTGGTAATACGCCCCTCTTATACCTTAGGTGGAAGTGGAGGAAGTTTTGTTTTTAAGGAAGAACAATTTGATGAGGCCCTGCGCAGAGGACTGGACCGTTCACCGGTCCATGAAGTGTTAGTTGAAAAGGCGCTTTTGGGATGGAAAGAGTTCGAACTTGAATTGCTAAGAGACAAAAACGACAATGTAGTTATTATTTGTACGGTAGAGAATATGGATCCTATGGGTGTTCATACCGGAGATAGCATAACAGTGGCTCCAGCGATGACGCTTTCGGATACCGCTTTTCAGCACATGAGAAATGCTGCTATGCAAATGATGCGTTCTATGGGTAACTTTAGTGGTGGCTGCAACGTGCAATTTGCCATGAATGCAGAAGATGAGACCTTAATAGCAGTAGAAATTAACCCACGTGTATCTCGTTCTTCGGCGCTTGCGAGTAAGGCCACAGGCTATCCGATTGCAAAAATTGCTGCAAAGCTAGCCATCGGCTACACTTTAGACGAACTTAATAATCAAATCACCCAGACCACTTCAGCGCTTTTCGAACCCTCATTGGACTATGTAATCGTTAAAATGCCGCGCTGGAATTTCTCTAAGTTTCAGGGTGCTGACCATACGCTTGGTCTTCAGATGAAATCAGTAGGTGAGGTTATGGCTATTGGTCGGTGTTTTAATGAGGCTCTGCAAAAAGCAGCTCAGTCGCAGGAGAATAACCGAATGGGCTTAGGTGCAGATAAAAAAGAATGGATTCGGACGCCAGATATTTTAGAGCGATTAAAAACGCCTATTGATGATCGGGTGTATCGAATAAAGGATGCTTTGCGATTAGGGGTTCCTGTTAAGAGTGTATGCAAGCTTACGGGAATAGATCCCTGGTTTATTGAGCAAATCAAAGAGTTAGTCGATACGGAGAAAAAACTCATGATGTACAATCTTCCTGAGGATATTCCCCATGCATTCTTTTTACGTATGAAGCAGTTGGGATACTCGGATGCTCAAATGGCCTGGTTAATGCGCGTAAACGAATCGGACGTATTTAAGAGGCGCATGTCGTTGGATATACGTCGTACTTTTAAAATGGTCGATACCTGTGCTGCTGAGTTTGAAGCTCACACGCCTTATTTTTATTCGACTTTTGAAGAAGAAAACGAAAGTAAGCGAAGCGATAAAAAGAAAATTATTGTGTTGGGGTCAGGGCCTAACAGAATCGGGCAAGGTATAGAGTTTGACTATTGCTGTGTTCACGGGTTACTGGCTATTAAAGAAGCAGGGTATGAGTCTATAATGATCAACTGCAACCCTGAAACCGTTTCAACGGATTTTGATGTAGCTGATAAATTATATTTTGAGCCTGTTTTTTGGGAGCATATAGAAGAAATCATACACCTTGAAAAACCAGAGGGCGTTATTCTTCAACTAGGCGGGCAAACAGCTCTCAAACTGGCTGAAAAGTTTAAAGAGCACGATATACCCATTATAGGAACTTCTTGTGAATCGATGGACTTGGCCGAAGATAGAGGTCGGTTCTCAGATCTATTGAAGGAATTGGATATTCCATATCCTAAATATGGGGTGGCAGCTGATGCTGATGAAGCGCTTCGGATTGCTAACGAAGTTACTTATCCGGTATTGGTGCGTCCCTCATATGTATTGGGTGGTCAGCGCATGCGCATTGTGATCAATGACGATGAATTGGAGCGGCAAGTTCTAAGTATTTTCAAACACATGCCCGATAACAGAGTGTTGGTTGATCAATTCCTGGATCGGGCTAAGGAAGCCGAAATAGATGCGATTTGTGATGGTGAGTCTGTCCATATCATGGGCATTATGGAACATATAGAGCCTGCAGGTATCCACTCCGGCGATAGTTCAGCGGTACTTCCCACTTACAGCATTTCAGAAGAGAGTTTACAATTGATGCAGGACTATACCCATAAAATTGCTAAAGCATTAGACGTGAAAGGTCTTATCAACATCCAGTTTGCAATAAAGGACGATAAGGTATATGTTATTGAAGCCAATCCAAGAGCTTCTCGCACCACACCATTTATTGCAAAAGCTTATGGTGTACCTTATTTAAATGTTGCAACACACGTGATGCTAGGCAGTAAAAAGCTGAAGGACTTTACTATTAAAAAGAAACTAAATGGGTTTGCAATAAAGGTTCCTGTCTTTTCTTTTGACAAATTTCCTAAAGTGGATAAGGCTCTAGGGCCTGAAATGAAGTCCACAGGTGAGGCGATACGATTCGTCGATAGTCCGGAGGACCCCTATTTTAGAGAGCTCTTTAAGAATAGATCTTTATACTTGTCGAGATAATTATTGAGATAGCGGGGAGAAACCTTGTTTGTTGAGTTTATCGCGAATGAGATTGGCTAAGGGAAAAGAGCTGATTTGCTCTGTTGAATAGGTAGACCAAAGGGAATAATTTGTAAGAAGTAAAGTAAGGTATACTGCTTCTTGATCTGGCTCTTTGATGTTCAACCAGTATTGAATGTTTTCATATTTTATTTTTGAAAAATTCGCTGCTAAATTTTGTAGTGTCGATTCATCAAATTGTGAGAGTTTCGATAGTTTTTCCGGGTGAATAGCTTTAAGGGTCCGAATAAACTCGTAGAGACCGGTATTAAAAAAGCGGCGCGGCTGTGTCATCCCCGGTATCAGTTGATCAACAGAAAATAACCAAACACCTTCTGAGAAATGGGTTTCAGAAGCATGTACTACGTCTATTTCGGGACTGATAAAGGGGTGCGGATATAAGACCATTTTATCATAAGCATTCCAATCGTCGAGCGAGAGCTCAAAGACATGCGATAAAAGGACAGCTTGTGCTGCTAGTAAAACTTTTAAGTCATCCGGGAAATTGGGCATTCCCTGTAAGATGTAATCGCGATGTCGATGAAAGGCAATGCAGGCTTTTCCAAACTCTTTCTGGTCAGACAGCGGTAGGCTGGAATAGTAAGGCAAATGCCTGGATAAAAACTGATGTTCACGAGCATCAATTTCTATTGGAAAACGATTTAGCCAATAATGGTTTATTTCAGAAGAAAAAATATAGGTTAAAAACCCCAGCGCTAATACGGGTAAAATCCCCCAGCGCCATATGGCAATATCTTGTACAAAAACCAAGTATAAAACGAGCCCTAAAAGGAGACCGAGGACTGAATATATGGCTCGCGATAATATCATATTTAAACGTTAATGAAAAGGTAATAAACTATGCGGAATTGATGGGGAGATCACTTATTTTTTACAGATTTATTTTTTCCTTTGAAAGAAAAACCTATCTTTGCCATCGCCTAAAAAGTTGAGGTACCTTAGCTCAGTTGGTAGAGCACAGGACTGAAAATCCTGGTGTCCCTGGTTCGATTCCTGGAGGTACCACTTTTTTAAAAGCCGTTGACGTTTGTAATAAACTCGACGGCTTTTTTTTATTAAAAAATCCTTCAGCCCAACGAGTGAACTAAAGGATTGTAAAATTTTACGTTCTCTAAATAGAGTTTCAGACTTCTATTTTGCAATAAGTTCAGACAATCTACCTTGCATCGCCGGATCTTCCTGCACAGCGCGCATAATATTTTGGTACTTTTCTAACTCCATACCAGAAGCTTCAATGGATGCTTTCATTTTCTGTTGTGCCTCTTGTTGTACTGCTTGCATCGCTTGGACAGATTGTTGGTATTTTGCCATATCCTCTTCAGAAACTTCAGAGTTTTCACCTTCAGATTGCGAGGCTTGTTGAATCTCATTAAACTTTTGGATGTCTAGGCCTTGTTCTTTGATAGCGCCTACCATTTTATTTTGTAGCTGTTGGTTGACAGCTTGCACTTCCTGAAAGGCAGCGGCAAACATCTTCAGGTCAGCATCGCTAATGTCCTGTTGTGGTTGTTCTTGTGCCGATACTGAACCTATAAATAATGCAATTGAAAATAAGAAAAGGCTTGCTTTTTGTAAAAATGCCATAATTATTGTTGCTTTTTGGTGTATTTTTTGGAAAAAAAATACATTTTGATTTAAAAATTCAATGGTGTAACGGGTCAATATATATGATGTTGTGCTTTTGGGTGTTGAATTTTACTTTTTCTGCCTAGCTAGGATATGCAGAGGTATATATGCGTAAGAATCCGATAAATTAGGACTAGTTGGTAAAGGTTAAAATGAGGTATTAGTTATTCAGATTTGGGTAGTAAGCCTGTGAAACTGGGTCTAAGTAATCTTTATTTTTTTCAACAGGGTAGATTGCAAAAACCCCATCTGGCATGTAGCAGGATAATTCTCTGGCATTGGTGGAGCTAAGGGTATCCACGTTTATTAAACCCCAATTGGGGCAAGATTGAATCATTTTATGGGTTTCTTTAAATGCCAAGGTCTCTTTTTTTAACTCTGACTCACAACATGACGGACTATCGGATTTTTCAATAACGTAAATATAACGGGTCATCTCTCGCGGATATTTGTCCTTAGATAGGGGCGTTTCGAATTGGCAAGTGCAGATGGAGTAGACAGCTGAGCTGGACTTTTCCCCGTCGGTTGGGCTGAAGATTAGAATTATGGAATAAAGTAAGATCGCGATAATAGAAAAGCTCCAAAATCTCATGGTATCCGGGAATTAATTATTCAATTAAAAGCTTAATGCTATCTTAAGATACAAAAGTTTCATCTATCGACATTCTGATCATCGTTTTTTTTAAAGTTGGACCAAAAGATAATCGGATAAAGAATGAGGGCTTCTAATATTTCTGCTTTCGATTATTAGTATGCTATGGTTTGATGTCCTTTTTTTTCCTTGATAGCATTAAGCTTATATACCTAGAGCTTTTAAGCGGGAATTGACATTTTACTTCTTTCAAAACAGTATTATACCCCTTATTGCTTTTTCTTGAATAAAGTTTTTGCTATAACTGAACTGCTTTTCAAGACCTTATTACTTTTAGATTTATTCGTTAAATGTATAGCAGAAATTAAGTCTTTGATCGTGAGTTTTTTGAATAAGTAATGGATAATGGAACTAGATTTTTATGGGGACTACAGATTGCAAACAACAAGTGTATATTTATAATACTATAAATCCGTGACCGCTGCGCAGCCGGCCCTCCATCAGATTGTGGAGGGAGACCGCAGCGAAGCAAGGGCCGAGCGAATAGCGAGCGGCGGAGCATAGGGACGCCATGATGCTGGCATCATGGCGCACGGCCAAAAAATTTTAAGATGGGATTTCTGTCATTTGAAATAAGAGGGTGCCAAAGTCTTCTGCCTCATCATATTTCGAATCTACGTAGGCATTGCTTTGGACTTTTATATGATCCGGCTGTCCATCAATCATTTGACATACGAGCTCAATATTTCCAAAGCGCTGATTGCCAGGTGCGAGCTTTCGCAGTGATGGCTTGAGGTAGTGGCGATACCAGCTATATTGACGGCTGCCCCGCGCCTTAAGACGCAAATCAGACATGGAATTGATATACTTTTCCTCATGCAAATGCTCTTTCCAAAAAGCTAGGAGCATCAGGCATTTTTCGGGTGAAAGTTGCCAGTGATGGACGTCGAGAATAAAACCGTTGGAGGCATCTTGCTTAAGGAAGTCAATATCGGGGTGCGATGGGCCATCTTGTGTAAACTGTATGTAAGCAGACCGAAGCTCATTCAGTATATCGGCAAAATCTTTCTGTGAGATCCAAATTTTGAGCCCTTCTTTGATGTCATCGGCAATAATATATTCACGGCGCTCATTAACAGGAGGCTGTTTTTTCAAATTGTTAAACCACTGTATAATTCTGTTCATAAGTATTTGTCAAATATTAAAATGAAAACAGCTGTGACGTAGTTGATGTTTTTAAAAACCTAAGAAGCTTTCTTTTAGATATAGAAAAAGGGCTGCTATCGAGGATAACAGCCCTTTATTTAAATTAATTCGCTATATTCTAATAACGGTAAGCATCCGATTTGTACGGTCCTTTTTTGTTAACGCCAATATAATCTGCTTGGTCATCTGTTAACTCTTCCAAATCTACGCCAATTTTAGCCAAATGAAGTCGAGCTACTTCTTCGTCTAATCGCTTAGGAAGCGTATAAACTTTATTCTCGTAGTTATCGTTCCGATTCCACAGTTCTATTTGCGCTAAAGTCTGATTGGTAAAGGAGTTTGACATTACAAAAGAAGGATGGCCTGTCGCACAACCTAAATTTACTAATCGGCCCTCTGCTAAAACAATGATATCATTACCATCTACAGTGTATTTGTCGACTTGAGGCTTGATTTCCTGGCGAGTTGTTCCAAAGTTTCCATTTAGCCAAGCCATATCGATTTCATTGTCGAAATGACCGATATTGGCAACGATGGTTTTATCATTCATAAGACGGAAATGGGATTCCGAAATAATATCTTTGTTACCTGTTGCGGTTACTACGATGTCTGCACGAGGGATTGCATCTTTCATCTTCTTTACTTCATATCCATCCATAGCTGCTTGTAAAGCACAAATTGGATCAATTTCAGTAACAATTACTCGACATCCAGCAGACCGCAAAGAGGCAGCTGATCCTTTTCCTACATCTCCATATCCTGCAACCACGGCAACTTTTCCAGCCATCATAATATCGGTTGCTCTTCGAATTGCATCTACACAAGATTCTTGACACCCGTATTTATTATCAAATTTGGACTTGGTTACCGAATCGTTTACGTTTATAGCAGGCATTGGTAAAGTACCTTTTTTCTCACGTTCGTATAAGCGCAAAACTCCAGTAGTTGTTTCTTCAGAGATACCCTGAATGTCTGCGGTTAATTCTGGATAGTTATCCAAAACCATGTTAGTCAAGTCACCCCCGTCATCTAGTATCATATTTAGGGGCTTACCTTCCGAAAAACCCTTGATGGTCTGGCGAAGACACCAATCGTATTCTTCTTCAGTCATGCCTTTCCATGCAAAAACAGGAACACCTGTTTCGGCAATTGCAGCGGCAGCATGATCTTGTGTACTAAAAATATTGCATGAAGACCATGTCACTTCAGCACCTAACTCAATAAGTGTTTCTATAAGCACGGCCGTTTGTATGGTCATGTGAAGACATCCGGCAATTCTAGCCCCTTTCAAAGGCTTATCAGAACCATGCTTTTCGCGGAGGGCCATCAAACCGGGCATTTCTGCTTCGGCAAGTTCAATTTCCATTCTTCCCCAATTAGCTAAAGAAATGTCCTTAACCTTGTAATTTAATTTTTGATCTACTGCTTGCATTGTAATATTTTTAAATTCAGTGCAAAACTAAGAAAAATTGCACGTTTAAAAGTTGTAATGTGTAAACCTGTAAAAGAAAGAAAGGTTTTAGGGGATGTTTGACAATGTTTTGATTTTACACTGAGTTAGCAATTCATCTACTAGCTATAATTTATGAAGTCCTTTCAAATATAGGATAGTGGCCGAATATGAAGTACATCATTCAGAATTTAATTTCTCAAGATATTAATCAATTTGCGCTTCTATTTTACCTTAATAAGCAGGAATGTAAGTGAGGGTATTGCAATTTTGCTTACATAAAGAAAGCCGCCAAAAAATTTGGCGGCTTTCTTTATGTAATAGCATTTATGAATTCATTATTGAATCATTACTTTGGTTTGATAGACGCGTTCATCCTGAATCCATTGTAAGATATACATACCGGCATTAAGCTGGCTTACTGTTATGGTTTCAAGCCCCTGGCTACTTACTGATTGTCCTTCCAGAACTGATCGTCCATGCATGTCAAAAAGGGTATAGACGGCATCTCCTCCTCTTTTTGGCATCTGGACTTGAATGTGGTCACGTGCTGGATTAGGGAATATTTCAATCGAATTATCTACCGTCGGCTGCTCCGAGCTTACTGAAAAGTCGGGCTCTACAATAGTACCTAACTCTTCAGTAACTGTAGATTTACTTAGTCCACTATAAGTTACAGTTGCTTCTGTATTGTAACTTAAGGCATCAAAAAGATGGAAGTCATCAATTGTCCAACCTTCAGAAGGTGCGATTTGCTGACTCCCAAATCGGAATCGAAGGAAAACATCTTGTGCACCTGCAAAGGGTCGAAGATCTACGTATGTAGTAAAAAAGCCCTCACTGTCTCCCCAGAAAGCACGCTGATTAACCTTGGCAAAGGTCGAATAGTCTAACTTTCCTCGGTAAGGTCCTCTAAACATTAAGGGTCCTAAATCATTAAAGGTATTTCCTCCATCTGTACTAATTTCAACGATACCCCCATCTGTACCCGGATTTGTGAAATAATCATGCGTAAATCTCATTATTGGAAATTCACCATCAAGATCATGACCTGTAAATTTGAAAATAAACTGATCATTTTCAACAGAGGTGTTGGGTACGAACCACGCCTGTGAAGTGTCTGGCCCCATGTCCTCCATTAATCGGAAGGGGTCATTTCCTTCAAAGCTTGACGCAATCCACTCTGCAGTAACTTCATTTGTAATATTGAAGTTTTCTTCCTCTATCCATTTTGATGCAAGAGCATCATCAGATTGTAATTCATATTGAATAGTGAACTCCTCATTAACATCCATTTGAGGCAAGGTAAATACCATTTCACTGCCATTAAAGGAAGGCACAATTGTGCCTGAACCCGCAACATAACTACAACCATCCGGGATAACATCAGTCACAGTAACATCGGATTGCATTTCATTCGTAAAATTGCCAAGTTGAATCTCAACTTGAAATGTTTCGCCGCGCTCTATGTTAGGTGTTGAACTTTTCCGTATAAACATATCATTTACACAAGATATTGGCGAATCAAAATTCTCGCGGGCATCACGTCTATTGTTTGTGCTACCTTGATCAGCATGCACACCCAGCCCTCGACGCGCAAAGACATCCCAAATCAAGCATTGGTTAGCTCCGCCATATATTATAGAGTCAGCGGCTAAAATAGCATCTCGTCCATCGATAAATCCAGGGCTACAATTTTGTAAAGCCATACCTTCCATTACGAGCTGAATACAAATATTGTTTCCACCGTCTCCTGTTTTAAGATTGGGATCGAAGCCGTATTCTCCGACAAGTGCCCAGTATAGGTCCCAAAGCATTGTATTCCATATTTCACCAAGAGGGTGTGGCGCCGTACCCGATAAAATAATATCCTCATACGTCTGCGGATTCACGTCCATATCGGTGGAGTATGGGAAATTTCTAATACCCCGACCATTGATATCTTCTCTGAGAACGTAAGCTCCAATTCCTCTGGGGTCGCTAGGTTCATCATCGGCAGATACAGTTAAAGCCACAGTAAAAAAGTCACTCCATCCTTCACCCATCTGCTCATCATTCCCCAAGCAGCCGGCAGCACTGGGACCACCAGTCAGGCGGTTTGAGATACCGTGTCCGTATTCATGAGCAATAATTCCATTGTCTAGTGATCCATCGTATCTTTCCGGCCCCGTGGCTTCATCGGGTAAAGCCAATTTAATGCGCAAATCAGATCCTGCTGCTACGCGTAGCTCGTTACAATCGGCTCGCGACATAAAGACACTTGGAATATTTACGAGGTCGGCATTTTCCCTGCCAGCCATATTGATAACCCCATTTCCTTGATTGTTGCAAATAATAACGGCAATTGCGCCTTCTTGCTGAGCATTAAAAACTTTTAAACTGAATGAACATTCGCCTCTATCAATCAGAGCGATTTTGCCTTCAAGTTCTGGACCATTTTCAATGTTTTCGCAACCATCTGATGGTACCTGTATACCGTCGTCCACGATAACTACATCTCCTTCTACTCCGAATGCATTGAGTTGCTCACCAAACTCAGCTGTTCCTGCAATATACTTACCCGCAAAGTTTTGTGGAGCCAATACAGTAACGTATTCAGTACTAGCTGACTCGTTATTCCATTCAAACATCCGCATGGTCCCATTCCCTCCATCTGCTGGAGTTGAAAATGTAGCATTATTTATATTTTGTCCGGAGTTGGCATCAAATTGCGCGGCTCCTCGAACGGCATCACCTTCAACTCCTTGTCCTGTATAGTTTGTGGTCTGAAAATTACCTGCAGCTTCATCAAATCCGTAATAATAAGCGATGTCGTGCATCATGTTAATCACGTAAAAAAGATTTGCTGTAGCAGCTTCAGAATAATTTTGAGGCTCTAACCCTGGATCAAAGGCAAAGTCAAATACTAAATCTTGACCGCCATCTACTTCAAAATCAGGGGTTAGGTTTCCGGCTCGATCAGGAAAGCTGTGAGTGTTATTCCCTCGAGTGATTGTAAATTCGGCTCCTGACTGACCGTCGGTATCGTGCCATCCGTATGGCGAAGCCTCGGGGTCGGCCGGGTTGACAATTAAACTTCGATCACCGAAGAGTGGGTTTTCAAAGGGCAGACCGAAAACTCGATAGGAGCCGCTATCTGCCTGAGCTGAAGCAGTATTAACCCAAGTGTCATCAGTTGCTTCCAGACATTCTTTTCCGTGTGCATGTGCACCTCCAAAATTGCATTTAACTGTCCAGTTATTCTCGTCGAGTAGTGCTCCAGTAATAGCATCAATGCGCATGCTCATCCAATCCTCATGTCGAATAACATCAATCGATAAATCCCAAGCCAATCGTAAATTCCCATCAGGCGATTCCTGATAAACCAGACGCGCCGGAATAGGTCGTTCGGATATATTCCCTGGTGCAAAGGTATAAATGTCTTCATCCACATCATTTTTCAATGAGGCCATTAAGGCAGTTTCTGGATTTTTCACCCCTAGATAGCTGGCTGCTAGTTGAACTGCCGTTTGTGCATTAATGGCTGGGTTGAAATCTTGGATCTTATTTTGCAATTGACCATGAATACGAGGGGCTGCATATCGCACTTTTCCTTCGTCGTCAATGTGCAATCCTGTTATAGCGTTATAAATGTCAATGCCATTCCACTGTTGTGTAAAATACATATGGTACACACCGGAAACTGATCCGCGATATGCATCTACTAACTTCATTTCCCGAACATCAATAGGCTCGACGTTCCATTCTTCTGTGTGGGATTGAATAAATTCGAGTGCTTTATCTTCCGCGTTAATCTGAGACTGTCCGGAAGTATTCTGCATAAAAGCACAACAAAAAAGGGCTAATAGGGTAAAAATTCTCATATAATCTTCATATTTGGGTTAGGATTACTCCAAAAGTAAAAAAACTTTCTATTTCAAGGGTCGCACAAATAATTATTCCATATAAAAAGGTGCGAGCCGACGTAAATATCACAATATTATGAAAGAAAAGTCATCAAAGGATAAAGCTCTGGCCATTGTTGGCCGAAAAGAAGTTGTCGATGCGATTGAAGCCCAGCAGCCTATTCAGAAGATCATGATTCAGAAGGGAATAACGGGTGAAATGGAAGTGCAGATAAGGAATTTGTGTAAAGACCATCACATTCCTTTTCAGGTGGTACCCCGGCAGGTATTGGAAAAATGGTCTGATGCTTATCATCAGGGACTAATTGCACTCCGGTCTCCTGTAAGATTTTATTCTGCTTCCGATGTGATCGACCAGGCTTACCACCGAGGAGAAGCACCATTTATTGTGGCGATGGATGGAGTCAAGGATGTCAGAAATCTTGGGGCAATAGCTCGCTCAGCTGACGCTTTGGGCGCACACGGTTTACTTTTTCCTGCAAAGGGGACAGCTATGATTAATGATTTTGTGATAAAAAGTTCGGCTGGTGCTATTTTAAATGTACCGCTAATTCGAGCGACTTCTTTAGAGAATGCACTTCGCGAAATAAAGGATATGGGCTTAGCGATTATTGGAGCTGACGGCAAAGCGGAAAAAACCATTCGTCAGATTGATTTCAAGCCACCGACAGTTGTAGTAATGGGAAGCGAGGGCGAGGGCCTTAGACCCCATATTATTAGACTTCTAGATAACATCTTTAAAATTGAACAAAAAGGTCAAGTTGAATCTTTTAATGTAAGTGTTGCCACAGGCATCATTTTATATGAAACTTTCATTCAGAGAAATAAATAAAAGCCTATATGATTATTCTTTGGTTTCTTTCCGTTTTTTTTAGTTCTGTGACCGTGATGCCCCCGCTTGCAGAGCAGTGTTCTTCTTCTGTTTCGGAGCCAGACACACTTGAGCATGCGCTTCTATGGCGTATCAGCCACCCCTCGATAGATGAGGATAGCTATCTTTTTGGTACGATTCACCTGATTTCCTCAACGGACTACTTTTTACCTCAAGGCTTGTTAACGGCAATCGATCAGACAGATGAAATTGTTTTTGAGATTGATATGAATGCCATGTCTGACATGTCTCAAATGATGGGTATAATGTCACAGCTCACGATGAACGGAGATACTACACTCCAAACGCTGCTATCTTCAGAGGACTATAAAGTAGTGACAGACTTTTTTAAAGAGAAAGGTTTACCTATTTTTTTCTTAGAAAAAATTAAACCTATGTTTTTGTCTGCCATGGTAGGCATGGACGGTGACATCCCCATGGGAGGAAATGGGATGACTGATCTTGGCAATGCTTTTGGTGATGATATGAAATCTTATGAATTCGAGTTAAATAGTATTGCAGAGGCTGCAAATAAATCTGTTTCCGGCTTGGAGACTATTGATTTCCAAATGAGCTTGTTTGATCAGATCTCTTATCAAGATCAAGCCAGGTATTTGGTGGAGAGTATAAAGCAAGTCGATGAAGGCGGAACTATGGAGGAAGGTATATTTGAAATGTATCGTTCTATGGACATCAATAAAATGGCTCAGTCATTGGGTTCGGAGGAAGAAATTGAGGGCTTAGAAGACGCCCTACTCAATGAGCGAAATGTGAATTGGATTCCCTTGATTAAAGAGCAGATGAAGATACGACCAACTTTATTTGCAGTAGGAGCGGGACATTTGGGCGGCGAAAAGGGTGTAATTCAACTTTTACGTGCCGAAGGTTTTCAGCTCACTCCTATTTTAAAGCGTTCTTAGTATAAAAAGTACTTCGCCGATTGAGGGTAAAGCAATCTATAACTAGGGAAAGCTCCCTAAACAGCCGGACGTTGTGTGCGTTCTTATTGCTTTGCGAACTTTAGATTACTGTTCAGTGGCAGTTGCTTTGTTGGCAGTCTATTATAAACTAATTGGATTAATTTTTTTACTTTGCGATATATAACAACACAGTTAATTAAATTCCAAAGAAGATTCGCGTTTTGAAAGCAGGATTCGTTTCTTTGGAAATAAATAATCTTGATTATGCCAAACATTGTATCTCTAGCTGGAGCATATCCAAAGTGGGGAAAGAAATCATGGGTCGCCCCAGATGCAACTCTGGTTGGGGATGTGGAATTGGGTGACTTTTGCAGCGTATGGTTTCAAACAGTAATTAGGGGAGATGTAAATCGCATTCGCATAGGGGACTCAGTAAATATTCAGGATGGCGCAATTCTACACTGCACTTATAAGGATGCTGATTTAAAGATAGGCAACAATGTTTCCATTGGTCACGGTGCGATTGTGCACGGGTGTCATGTTGAAGATGATGTTCTTATAGGTATGGGAGCTATAGTTATGGATCATGCGTATGTTCCTTCAAACGTAATTGTGGGGGCGGGAACCATTGTTCCTGAAAATAAAAAGTTAGAGTCCGGCTATGTTTATGTAGGGCAACCGGCAAGGAAACTGAGAAAAATGTCTGAGAAAGACCTTCAGGATAAGATTCAGAGAATTGCTGAAAATTATAAAAAGTATGCCTCTTGGTTTGGCGATATGCAATAGCCGGGAATACGCCTAAGCAGGGGGTAATTAGTTTTTCGGATCATATAGAAGGTAGGGTAGGAGAAATGGAAGATAAATAAAGAATTCCTAGACCATGGGGATAGCCGCCTCAGTTTTCCTTCTTAATAAAAACCAAGAGATTTCAGGACTCATTATCGACTGAAGGTTGCGTTTTGGTTTTTCCTTGACGTATGGCATACACGCCAGAAATTATGAGGCCTAGACCTACCAAATGGTACCCACCTAGCTGTTCTCCATCAATTACACCCCACATCAAAGCAACTAGAGGGATCAAATAGGCCACTGAACTGCCAAAAACTGCATCATTCCACTGAACCAGTTGAAAAAATAGAACGGTGGCTGCAAATGTTCCAACCCATGAGAGGATTGCTATATAGCCCAAAGCGACCCAGGCGCCATCTTCGTGTTGAACTATGTTCAAAAAATCAGTTTGAAGTAAATATGCGATTACAAAAGGCCCCAATAGGCTAAACGTCGTAGCATTTAAGCCAAATGCTGTCATCGATCGTAGATAGGTATGCACAGTGTTTCCGCTTATCCCATAACAAATAGCAGCTAGAACTGCCAGTAAAGCATAGAGGACGTTTCCATCTACGGAAGATTTACTTGACATAAAGACCAATAAAATGGCCCCAGCCAATCCAAGAAATACTCCAGAAAAAGAGCGCCACTGAAACGATTGACCAAAAAAAAGCAAACCAAAAATGAATGTAAAAAGTGGAGTAAGACTATTCAAAATCCCGGCTAAGGAACTACTAATTTCTGTTTGGGCGAATGCAAAGAGAAAGGCTGGCAACCCACTTCCTGTAAGAGTAACAAGCAAAATGTATGGAATCTGCTTTCGTTTGATTTTCGGTATATAGCGAAGAAAAATGGGGAAAAACAAAATAGCAGCTAAACCAATGCGTAGTGAGGCTACTTGTTCAGAGCTGTAAACTTCAAGGCCTTTTTTCATTAGAATAAATGAACTGCCCCAAATAAGCGATAAAAGTAAAAGAATGGCCCAGCTGTAGGCCTTTTTGTTATCCAAAATTAATGGCTTTCGTAGTGTGATGAGCTAAGTACTTCATAACTATAAAACAGAATTAGTCGTGTTTGTTTTTGTATACTACCGAAAGTGTTAAATTTGTGTTAACTGCATTTAATAATATGGAACAACTTGAAAACATGGTCGAAGTAAAGCTATTCTCCGGAGCAAATTCCCAATATTTATCTGAGAAAATTGCAGACCACTACGGTTATGCATTGGGCAAAAGTACATTGCATGTATTTAAGGATGGTGAAATGCAACCTGAAATTTTTGAGTCTGTGCGCGGCGCCTATGTATTTTTCATACAGTCCACTTTTTCGCCTACGGCTAATTTATTTGAGTTACTCTTATTAATAGATACGGCAAAACGAGCAAGCGCAGGGTATATAACTGCTGTTATACCATACTATGGATACGCTCGACAAGATCGTAAAGATAAGCCCCGAGTGCCAATTTCAGCAAAGCTCATTGCAAATTTGCTCCAGGCCGCAGGTGCGGATCGAGTAATGACCATGGATTTTCACGCCGACCAGATCCAAGGGTTTTTTGATATTCCGGTAGATCACTTAAAGTCAGATGCAATTTATATTCCCTATTTGCGAAAGCAGGACATGTCCAACATCATTTTTGCGTCTCCAGACGTAGGGGGAGTAAAACGGACTCGTAAATACAGTAAGTTTTTTGATCGCCCTCTAGTCATTTGCGATAAAGTAAGGGAAAAGGCCAATGAGGTGAAAGGTATGACGGTGATTGGAGATGTAGAGGGAGCAGATGTTATATTAGTAGATGATATAGTAGATACTGCCGGCACACTATGTCGAGCAGCGGACGCTATTATGAAAAAAGGAGCCAATACCGTTCGGGCCATTTGCACGCATCCCGTATTGTCAGGATCTGCTTATGAGAACATTGAAGATTCTCAGCTGAAAGAACTGATCGTTACAGATACGATACCACTAGAGAAAAAGTCGCCTAAAATCAGAGTATTATCTACTGCTAAGCTTTTTGCCAGGGCCATAAGAAACACACATGAGCATCGATCTATATCGGCCCTTTTTGTTGAATAAAGAAAATGCAGGTATAAAGCTAGAGAATTAATTAGCTTTTTTTATCTTTGCCCTCCGTTTAAATACTGGATGATATGGAAGTAATACAAGTGAAAGGAGAAATCCGAAAGGACCTAGGTAAAAAAGCTACAAAAGCATTACGCCGAGAAGGTTTGATACCGTGCAATTTATATGGAAAAAGTACGTCTTTACATTTTTCAGCAAATCCTATTGATTTTAAGGATTTGATTTATACTCCCGACTTTAAAAAAGTTGAGGTTGAAGTTGACGGTGAAGTGTATCGCTGTATACTCAAGAAAGTGGATTTCCATCCGGTTACAGATGAAATTTTACATATCGATCTACTCAAACTCGTTGAGGATCGAAAAGTTCGTGTTCAGATTCCTGTCCACCTTCACGGTACAGCGCCAGGAGTTACTGATGGCGGTCGACTCGTCCAGACTCTGCGTAAAGTAGAAATCAAAACGACCCCTAAACATTTAATTAACGAACTGTTTATCGACATATCTAAAATGGGTATGGGTGACACGGTTCGGGTAAAAGACATTGGCGAAGACGCGTCTTTCGAAATCGTAAATCATCCAAGTATTCCTATTGCTTCCATTCAGGTTCCAAGAACGATTAAGACAGTGGCTGAGATGATAGAAGAGGGAGCAATTGTTGATATTGAAGAAGGAGAAGATGCAGGTGAGACAACCGAAGAAGGTGGAGAAGACAGCAATGCGGAAGTAAAAGAATAAGTTATAATCAATTTTCAAGGATAATAAAAAGGAGTATTGAATTTCAATACTCCTTTTTTTATGCGATCAATTTAGAAGAGACTATGAATTATATTAGTTTATTTTATAATATATTTACTTATGCATATTCGAAAAATACTAATAAACAGCACTTTAAGAATATCATAAACGCATAATATGAAAAATACCATGTAATCTCAGATATATATTCATATTCTTAATATATATTTGCAATAGCGATACGAAAAAGTTCGTTCGTTCCAACCCACAAGGGAAGACCAACCACTCTTCCCGATCAAATGGTCTTGAGCTTTTAGCTTGGGACTGCCAACCAACCTGATTTAAATTGATAATGAATCCAGCATTGTTCCTTTAGATAAAAGTATCTATGAGGGCGCGCTATTTTGGATAAAGCGGTGAATGGATGTTCCCATCCCATTTGCTGTGCACTATACAAACAGTATCATTTTCAAATTTAAATCTAAGATCTCATGAGGAAAACGAATTTTACACTCGTACCCATCGGAAGATCAAGTCGCAAAGCAAACGGTAAACACAAAACAACTTTGACTTTAGCACTTTTCTTCCTTTTTGCCCTGGTGGCAAATCAATTACAAGCTCAATGTTCCATTAGTTGTAAAAATGTGAACATTTCTGTTGGTCAAAGCTGTGAAGCTGATCTAAATTGGTCTACATTGGCATATTTGCCTGTAGGTTGTAACCAAAGTCCAGACGACGAGGATTTTGCTATTATTATTTATGATACAAGCGGTGACACGATCGCTAGTAGTGATACTGGAAATCTAGTTGTTGACTTGCACGCCTACTTAGATGAAGAGGTGATGGTGGAAGTTTACTACACTGGAGCAGGTGGCAACAATAATTTTTGTTGGACCAATGCCTTAGTTGAGGATAAGATGCCGCCGATTATAGAATGCAGGAATGACACAGTGAGTTGTCTGGAGGGTATTTTGGAGCCGGCTTTAGGTTCTCTATCTGATAACTGCACGGATTCAGCTGATATTGAAATTATAGTAGGGCCTCGTCAATACATAAGTATTTGCGATGACGAATTTATAAAATACATGATTCGGGATTACCAAGCCGAAGACGCTTCTGGTAATAGATCACCCATGTGTACTGACACTACTTATTTTACACGTATAGACACGTCAATTATAGACTGGCCTGCTAACGATACATCGCTTTTATGCAATGATCCTAGTTGGGATGATAATGGCAACAATTATCCAGATTGGTTTGAAATTGGGGTTCCCGAGTATCAAGGTATACCATTATATCCTGATCCTGTGGATGCATGTAATTTATCATTCACCTTTGTGGATCACGAATTCCCCATACAATGTGGAACTAAAATCGTTAGAGAGTGGACTGGCATGGAATGGTGTAGTGGGTCTGATCGCTTATTCACATACATACAAGTCATCAAAATTAATGATGAAGAACCGCCTGTAGTAGTTGCTCAGAATGATTTTATTGAAGTGACGACCTCGCATTTTTCCTGTAATGCAACTGTAATCATTCCCCCGGCAACGGTAACGGATAACTGCAGCGATACTATTACTTACTATGCGGTAAGCACCAATGCGCCGGGTGTGACTACACAAGAGTCAACATCTCCTGTGGCTTTTGCACTGAATTTACCTATTGGAAGTTGGGAGGTAGTTATAACGGCAAATGACGATTGTTTTAGTAGCGGAGCTGGCACAGATACTATAGATGTCAACGTGATTGACAATACACCTCCTGTTCCTGTATGTGACCAGAACACATCTGTTTCATTAACCATTGACGGTAGAGCAAAAGTCTTTGCTGCTAGTATTGATGACGGAAGTTATGATGAGTGCGGTCCTATAATGACATACGAAGTGGCGAGGATGAACCTGGATTGCGATGGAGAGCCTACTACTTTTGGCCCATCAGTTGAGTTCTGCTGTGAAGATATTCCGAACAACTCCATTCAAGTAATCCTTCGGGTAACTGATGAATCGGGAAATAGTAATGAATGTATGGTCAATGTGGAGGTTCAGGATAAACTACCTGCCTCGATAGAAGCACCAGATGATATCACGGTTACTTGCGAGTTTCCTTTTGACGAAAATGATTTAAGCATTTTTGGAGATGTAGAAATAGTAGATAATCCAAACGATATCTTTGATCCATCTTTAGACCCAAGAGATAGCATCATTTTGAATGATCCAGGAAATGGAGTTACCGGACCAGAATTCAGAGGATTGGATGGTTTTGCTTATGATAATTGCGATGTAACCATTTCCGTTGTCGATAGCATTGATATAGAGTCATGTGGTACGGGAAATATCTTTAGAACATTTATGGCTATGGGCGCAGGCAATGAAATGCAGGCGATGGATATCCAAACGATTACCTTTGAAAACCCTACCCCTTTTATTGAGGATAATATTGATTTCCCGGAAGATGTAGTGCTTATCAATAATTGCAACTTGGGCTCAGACTTAACTCCGGCATTTATCGAGAGTGAATTCCCGGGAGAAGGTTTCCCCACTTTTGTAGGCGAAGAGTGTGCACAAATAGCTATTAGTTCAAGTGATGCATTCTTCCCAATCGATGACCCTAATGATCCAGCTTGTTATAAAATTTTACGGACTTGGAAAGTTCTAGACTGGTGTACTTACGAAAGTGGAGGCGACCAGCCCTATGAGCAAACCCAGGTTATCAAAGTTATGAACAATGTTGCACCGACATTTACATTGCCATGCACGGATACCATGTTAGTATCAATAGATAATGATTGTAATGGTCGATTTGTGACCTTACTTCAAGACGCCGAAGACGACTGCACAGCGAACGAAAACCTTGTTTTCAGCTGGCGAATTGACGAATTTAAGGACGGCACTTTTGACTATTTTGGAACGACAAACGTTGCATCAGGAGATTATCCAGTCGGTGAACACGAGATCGAGTGGTCAGTTTCTGATCAATGTGGTAATGTAACTTCTTGCAGCTACATATTCTCCATTTCAAGCGAGAAAGGCCCATCTCCTATATGTGAGAGGAAAATAGTTGGCCTGATGCCTGTGGACACCGACGGCGATGGAGAGATTGACGGAGGTATGCTTGAGCTTCCTGTAAGTTATTTTGATGGAGGCTCACTCCATTCTTGTGGATTTGATATTACCGTATCTTACTCTGAAGATGACCCTACCGATACTTTATACATGTTTACTTGCGATGATGTAATTGATACTCCTACAGTTGAAGTATGGGTACATGCTAGTAATGGGACCTCATCTTTTTGCTCTGTTGAAGTAATTGTACAAGCGATGAATGGAGCATGCGATCAGGGTGGTCAAGGACTCACGTTCCCGATTGCAGGTAATATTATGAACCCTATATCTCAATCTGCTGTAAATGAAGTTGAGGTTGATTTAGAAGGAGCATTTGCGTCTTCAACTACAGATGAAGAAGGAAACTATAGCTTTAGCCCTATGCCTGAAGGAGGGCAATATAAAGTAATGCCTAATCGAGATGGTGACCTTTTAATGGGTGTAAATACCTTTGATGTACTGCTTATTCAGCAACATATTTTAGGGATAAATATGATGGAAGGTGCCTACGGATTATTGGCCGCTGACGTTAACAACGATAGGCGGGTTACAGGAGCTGATATAATTGATTTACGTAGAGCTATTTTGGGTATTGAAGATCAATTCCCTAATAATTCAGCATGGCGATATGTAGATCAGGATTACCAATTCAGTGCTAATCCATTGAATGACCAATTTGAAGAAAACTATGGCATTGCAAACTTGAATTCTGACATGACAGATATTGACTTCTACGCAATAAAGGTCGGAGATATAGATGGCAGTGTAAGTGATGTAGCTGGTGGAAGAAGTAACAATCCGTTGACATGGGTTATGAATGATGTAGAGTTTGAAGCAGGAGAGACTATTTCAATCCCCGTGAGATCGGAAGACTTTAACAACATCCTTGGGTTCCAAATGACCATGTATTATAATGGTTCAGCTGTGGAGTTAACTAACGTAAACCCAGGTGCTCTTGAGTTAGGATCCGGGAATATTGGGTGGCACGCAGATAAAAAGGCTGTAACCTTCAGTTGGAACGATGTACAACCGCAATCATTTGATGCAAGTGAAGTCTTGTTTACACTCGAATTTAAAACAACAAGAGTCGGTTCTATGGCATCGACTGTAAGCCTTTCTGATGATATTACTAAGTCAGAGGCGTATGATAATGTGGGTATAAAATCAACACTTGTCAAGTTCCGTTCTTCAGAAGAGAACTTTAATGAATTTGCACTTTATCAGAACAGTCCTAACCCGTTTAGCGACAAAACACTTGTTGGATTTGTATTACCAGAGCGCGGAGACTTTACACTAACGGTTATTGATGGAGATGGACGAGAATTGCATGTCGTGGAAGAGGAAGGACAAAAAGGTTATAACCAAATTGAGCTTTCCGTTCAGGATGTAAGATCTGAAGGTGTGGTATTCTATAAATTGGAAAGTGGAAATCACTCAGCATCCAAGAAAATGGTCGTTATCAAATAACGGCTAAGTATTACTGTTTACTGTTTTTGGGATGGGACCCCTCTCCACAAATGTGTGGAGGGGGTCTTTTTTTATCCCAACTTGTCGACTAAAACTAAATTTATAGCTGCAACTACCGTGCCAAAAGATAGATTTTGTGCCTATTATCTTTAATCTTGGGATATTTTTGACCGTGTCGAAAACTTTTATATTTGCATGATGGCTAGAATAATGGCGGTCGATTATGGAAATAAGCGCATAGGCTTTGCCACAACCGACCCACTACAAATTACAGTGAATGGGCTCCCAACACAGAGCCAGGAGGACTATTGGGGTTTTATGGAAGCTTATATTAAAGAAGAGCAAGTAGAAAAGGTGGTCTTGGGGTATCCGGAACATGCGGATGGATCGCCCACAATGCTTTATCCTCATATAAAAGGTCTAGCTAGAAAACTAAAAAAGAACTTTCCTGAACTTTTAATTGTTTTACATCCAGAGGATTATACCTCAAAGAGAGCCTCGGAGATTATTATTAAAGCTGGAGTAAAGAAAAAGCAACGAAGAGATAAAGCGCGCATTGATAAAATCAGTGCTGTTTTAATTTTACAAGACTATCTGGGGCATATTTAATAAAGAAAAGAAGTTGATATTTGATTTATGGGAGATAAAATCTTACCAATTTTTGGTTACGGACACGGTGTTTTGAAAAAACCTGGACAAGTCATCCCCGATGACTTTGAGGGCCTGGAGCAGCTTGCGGCTAATATGTTTGCTACCATGTATAATGCACAGGGAGTGGGTTTGGCAGGGCCTCAAGTCGGTAAATCACTCCGAATTTTTGTGGTGGATACGCTCCAACTTGATGAAGAAGGCAAGAGTGGGATTAAACAGGCATTTATTAATCCAGAGATAATTGAGGAAAAAGGAGGGCTGTGGACCTATGAAGAAGGTTGTCTAAGCATTCCTAAGGTTCATGGAGACGTTGAGAGAGAAAAAGAAATCACCATCCGGTATCAAGATGTAGATCGAGCATGGCATGAAGAGCAATATACGGGTATGGATGCGCGTGTAATTCAGCATGAATATGATCACATCCTTGGTGTTCTTTTCACGGAGCACTTGAAACCGCTTCGCAAGCGAATGGTAAGACGGAAATTGGATAAAGTACGGAGGGGGTCCGTAAAAGTAGAATACCCTATCCATTTCGCGCAACGCTAGTAATAAGGTGTAGATGTAAAAATAAAACCCACAATGGATTCCTATGCGCTAAGGATGGGAGTGGTCTCGCCGCAGGCGGGAGTCTAAAGGGCAAAGCCCTGCAGGACGGAACCCACGGACAGCCTGGCCCCGTATCGATAGATGCGGGGAAGCGCCCAAAAAAATAAAAGCAAACTATTTTCTACCAAAATCTGCCGGGATCTCACCCCAGGATTTGGTCTCCCATTTTTTAATGGGATTGGTAATGGTATTATTTTGAAGCCAAGCCTCTGCCCGCGTGATTAGCTCCTTCAACTTTCTATTTTTATGGTCAAACTTCAACTTGGTATTGGCCTTTTTTTTGCGAATCCAAGCCATGGCCGTTCGAGAATCCGTATATATAGGCGTTGTGGTTATCCCGGATTGTTGTAATAATGCTGCTGCGTGAACTATGGCCAAAAATTCACCAATATTATTTGTGCCCATCCGAAAAGGACCTTTTTTAAACCACTCCTCACCAGTGGCCACCCACACCCCCCGGTATTCCATATCTCCGGGATTGCCGCTACAGGCCGCATCTACAGAGAGTGCCATTGGATCTAAATCCGACGGAGGCCTAAGTAAGTTTTTGGGTGTTTTAGCGGACGAGCGTTTTTGGTATATTGGGCCATTGTGATATGCTTCTTCGGCAGCCTGGCGGGAGGTGAAAGATTTATATTTTGCGCCGGGGTAGCCTTTTATTTGAAGTTGACATTCTCCCCAGCTATCGTAAATGCCGGGAGTTTCACCCACCCAAACGACATAGTATTTTTGTTTTTTGGCCATGAATCGAAGATACAAAAAAGCAGTCCTTGTATCTATAGAAATAGGCTTGCTTGTAAAGGTGTTTTGTTTTCATGTGGAATTAGAGTTACTTTGCCATTATCGAAGTCAGATAAATGTGATAATCTATGATCGACACTCATGCACACGTCTTTGCTAAGCAATTTGATGATGATCGAGGTGAAATGTTGGAACGCGCTCGTTCTGCCGGGGTTCAGAAAATTTATATGCCCAATATTAACGGGGATAGTATAGAACCTATGATGAACTTGGCAAATCGTTATCCTTCTTTTTTGAAGCCCATGCTGGGCTTGCACCCTTGCTATGTTGGGGAGGATTGGGCCGAACATATGGATCGTATCGAAGCCCAGCTGAAGCTATCCGAGCTTGCAGGTATTGGAGAAACCGGTCTGGATTATTACTGGGATACAGCGCATGTGAAGGAACAAAAAGCTTGTTTGGGCAGACATGTTGAATGGGCCTTAGAGCTCGATTTGCCAATTATTTTGCACTCTCGCTCAGCCATTGATGATACAATTGAGATTATCCAGGCTGCCGGGCCTGCGATTAGAGGCATTTTCCATTGTTTTACCGGAACACCTAAGCAGGCCGAAGCTATAGTCGACTTGGGATTCAAAATTGGAGTTGGGGGAATAGTAACCTTCAAAAACGCCGGCTTAGACAAAGTGGTGGCAGATCTACCCATTGATTCGCTTGTGCTAGAAACAGACGCACCTTATTTAGCTCCACATCCCTATCGATCTAAAACAAATGAACCTTCATATTTGCCGCTTATTGCTAAGAAGATCGCAGAGCTACATCAAATGGATGTCGAAAAAATTATTGAGCGAACAAATAGAAATGCTGAAGAAATATTCGGAGTTAGGAAAAAAAATGAGGATGGAGCTGAGGCAACAGAGCCGAAATAAAAAAAAGATTTTGATAACTGCAGGAGTTTTTCAACATTTGTGCAGTATTAGTTAATACGGAGAGTTGGCCGAGCGGTCGAAGGCGCACGCTTGGAAAGCGTGTATACCCTCAACGGGGTATCGAGGGTTCGAATCCCTCACTCTCCGCATCTTAATGAGAAATTAATATAGGTGTATCAATGGATTATTTCAGAAGATATTCATATATTGGTCTCATAAGTTTTAAACTTGTAACCATTATCCACATGAAAAATCAGAATATGTTACGAAGACTTTTTTCCATTACGGCGGTATTTACCCTCGTTTCATTTGTAGGCGCGGCAGCTCTAATGGCGCAAGACGGCGGTGAAGCCACGACAGGCGCATTCCAGGTTCTTAAAGAGAAGTTTATCGATGGGAACTGGGTCTTCATGAGTTTTGTATTGGTCACCTTGATTTTAGGTTTGGCTTTCTGTATTGAGCGCATCATTACACTTAGTATTGCGACAACCAATGTTGATAAATTGCTTAACAAAATTGATGAGGAGCTGGGTAATGGCAATATTGAAGAAGCGAAAGAAGTATGTAAAAAGACTTCTGGTCCTACTGCAAGTGTTCTTTATGAAGGCTTAAACAAAGCAGATAAAGGCGCTGAATCAGTTGAGAAAGCAATCATTTCCTACGGGTCAGTGCAAATGGGACTTTTAGAAAAAGGTTTAGTTTGGATTTCACTTTTTATCGCCATTGCTCCAATGCTTGGGTTTATGGGTACGGTAATTGGTATGATTGGAGCCTTTGAGGATATCGAAGCCGCAGGGGATTTATCACCATCTGTAGTTGCAGGAGGTATTAAAGTTGCCCTTTTAACAACCGTTTTCGGTTTGATTGTGGCGATTATACTTCAGATTTTCTACAATTATATTGTCAGTAAAATAGATGGTATTGTAAATAAAATGGAAGAAGCTTCCATTGCCTTAGTAGATATCATGGCGCGCAACAATGTGATTGACTAGAAAAAATACCTTAAACCGATGTATAATTTTTTATCGAGATACGGACAATTAATAGCCTTCGGGCTTGGAGCTTTGCTCACTGTGATCTTTTTGATCACGGCTTTTTCTAACGCTGAAGAGTTTAATGCTTTGAGCGAGTCGGAGCAAATGGAGACATCCATTTTCAACTTTGGCCTTTACTCTGCCATCATTCTCACCGTTCTGTGTGCAGCAGCTATCTTAGTTGCTGGGCTAATTTTCACGGTTTTGAATGTGAAAAACTCTCTTAAAGCACTTATTGGGTTAGCTGTCATCATAATTATATTCTTCATAGCATATAATATGGCTGATCCTAAGGGTACAGGTTCGCTTGCTCGAACTATTTTAGAGGAAGGAATTCAAGAAAAATCCAGTCGATTTATCTCAGGTGCCATTTCCACTGCCATTGTTTTAGGTGGCGGGGCTATCTTAGCTTTTATAGTATCTGAGGTGTCGAATTTGTTTAAATAATTCAACTATGCTCAAAAAGAGAGGCGATTCAAGAAATCGAGTCAATACGGAGATTAATGCGGGGTCTATGGCAGATATTGCCTTTCTCTTATTGATCTTCTTCCTCGTAACTACAACAATTGAAGTAGATAAAGGAATTCTCGTCAGACTTCCACCGTGGTCTGAAGAAGACCCTCTGGAAGCTAAAGTAGAAAAACGAAATCTGATTTCTGTACTTGTAAATGCGAATAACGACCTATTGGTTAACGGTGAACCCGAAGAATTGCCTTCTTTGAAAAATAGAATTATAGACTTCATTACAAACCCAACTGCGCGGGAAGATCGTCCAAAGTCACCTGACAAGGCTATTGTGTCTCTACAAAATGATAGGGGCACCAATTACGAGACCTATCTGACAGTTTATAATGAACTGCAGGCAGCCTATAGGGAGCTGCGGGATGAAGAGTCGGAAAAGCGTTTCGGGGCTGTTTTTGAAAGCCTAACCCGGGATCAAAAGAAACAAATTATTGAGGTGTATCCGATGAAACTGTCTGAAGCGGAATCCACTGATTTTGGAGAAGAATAAATAGAATATCCATGTCTAAATTTTCTAAGAAAAGAAGCAAAGCGGAACCAGCTGTATCAACAGCTTCTCTACCTGATATTATTTTCATGCTCCTCTTTTTCTTCATGATGGTAACCGTTTTGCGGGATGCAACCGTCAAAGTTGAAGTAATCGTGCCCGAGGCTACTGAATTGACTAAATTGGAGAAAAAATCTCTTGTAAATTATATCTATATCGGTAAGCCTAAAGAAAAGGCTGATGTCTTGAGATATGGAAACGCACCGCGTATTCAGCTTGGAGACAAATTTGCAGAGCCTGCTGATATCCCATTATATATGGAGCAACACAGGATCACTGTTCCTGAGGTGCAACGCCCTCAAATCACGACATCTCTTCGTGTAGATGGTGATGTTACTATGGGTATTGTAAGTGATGTGAAAGAACAGCTCAGGAAATCTGGACAACTCAAGATTAATTATTCAGCTCGTCCACGACAGGGGGCGATTAGGGAATAAGCTCCGGTTATTGCCACCAACTTTTCTTGTTTAATAGCTTCCATTTTATTTTCGTAATATGTAGGGATAAGTATTTTGAAGCTCTATGTATTAGAGGTTTTGCTTTATACGATACTCATATTTTTGTAGATGGACCTCAAAGGGCGGCTTCTTCTAAAGCTTGGCTTAGGAAACATCTTATCTTATTATCTTAATCGGGAAGAACTCGATTTCAAGAGTTTAACATCTGATTTTATTCCACGAATGCCTAAAATAATCAGTATAACAGCCGGAACGAATAAAAAAGGACTTAAATCAAGGTCAAGATTGGTTGCTACATTCGGGTCAGGTTGCTCCGAATAGAAAAATATCCAAGCTAAGGCTGGAATAAACAGGCATAACAAGAGAGCTACATAAGCAATATTGATTTGCATGGATCTGTTTTTGTAACTGAAAATACTAATGACTAATACAAATAAGGAGAGCCCGACGGCGCTTAGTAAAGCTAGGTGGTCTGACCAGGTATATGCATTATCATCCGAAAAGTATGGATGTTGACTTTCCGTACTCGTTGCTAAGGGCCAAATAAAGGTTAGACCAATGGCAATGATTGCCAGAATAAAAAATAAAGTTTGCTTTCTTTGTATCATGATAGGTCGTTTAGTCAAAAATAATATTTTTTAGAAATGGAGTGGAGTTTCTGGGAGCAAGATTTATTTCAAAAGCAATATGATGTTGTAATTATCGGAGGTGGATTCTCTGGTCTGTCCACAGCTTACTACCTGGCTAGTCAAAACCCCGAGATGTCGATTGCCATTTTAGAAAAAGAAGTATTTCATCGTAAGGCAAGTACGCGAAATGCCGGTATGGCTTGTATTTCTAGTCTCTCAGAGCTTATTCGAGATGCAGATTCAGTGGGATGGGGTGCTGTTTTGAACTTAATTGAAAATCGATGGAAAGGACTTGAGCTCATGCGTGATCTTTTTTCCCATGATGATATTCATTACAGCGATGTACCTGCTGGAGAGATTTTTTTTCAAGGTCAGCATTTTGGCGCTGATTCTTATTTGAATAGAATGGATGAGGCCAACGATAGCTTGAAGGATATTGTCGGTAGACCATATTTTAAAATGGGGGGAGCACATTTGCCTTTACCCTCCGGCGCACAATTTGTGTCGCATGCCTGGGAAGGCCAATTGCACCCAGCACGGCTTTGCCAGGCATGGATTCGGAAATGCAAAGAATTGGGAGTAGATATTTGGGAGGGATTGGAATGTCAGAACGCAAACCCAACTAGTGAAGGATATCAGGTGAAGACAAAAGGTCCTGCTTTTTCTGCTCGAAAAATACTATGGGCCACGAATGGATCGATTTCGGATGTGTATCCCGAGCTAGACGTAAGCCCTGTAATAAATCACGTTTGGGTATTTTCAAAAGAAACACCCCTTCAGTGGGTAGGAAATATTCACGCGGAAGCCGGATATGTATACGCACGCAATGTGGGGAATCAGTTACTCATTGGAGGAGGCCGTCATAACCAGGCCCACCAGGGAAAAGATTTATCAGATAATGGAGCAGAAGTTTTTCCATACCTATTAGATTTTGCGGATCGATTTTTATGGGATGGCAAAAGAATTGCAGAGGCTAAGCCTGTTGCGTATTGGGCAGGCTATTTAGGAATGGGCAGTGAGAAAAACCCAATACTAAAAGAAGTTCGAGAAGGTGAATTTATAATTGCTCGCTTAAGCGGCATGGGAGTCGCTTTAAGCACGTATCTTGGTCGTGAAATGGCAAAACGAATTAGCAAATCTTGAATAGGTATATCACAGTTTTTTTGTTTTTCTTCTTAATTGGCATCATGCCAAATGCTTGGGGACAAGAGGGGTCGCCGCAAGCTTCAACGACTTCAGCAGATACCTCGGCACCCGGGCAGGTAACTATCGACAACTCTGACTTCTCTAGATTTATTCGAGAGGGGGAGGGATATGTTCAAAGGCACTATGGTGATGTCCGAGCAAGGCAAGACAGTGTTTTTTTCTCTTCAGATACAGCCATCCTTCAAAACAACAACTTTAATGCCTGGTATAGCGTAAATATTCAACAGGGAGACTCCCTGGTCATTTTTTCTGATTCACTATTGTATGAAGGCGACTCTCTGTTAGCTTATTTATACAATAATGTATCCTTAATAGATCGCGACCTTACTCTTTTTAATGATTTTATTTTGTACGATGTAGGCACTAAGGTTGCTAGCTATAACACTCCGGGACTATTGACACAGGGTCAAGCTCGACTTATTAGTAAGCGAGGAACTTATTACTCTGAAACCGGGGAAATGTATTTCTACGATAGTGTACGAGTTGAACATCCTGATTTTCTTTTAAAAACCGAGCGCCTTTTGTTTCATACAAAAAGTAACCGGATCGAATTTTTAGGGCCCACCTTGATTACTTTTGATGAGCAACGCATTTATTGTGAGTCCGGCTTTTACGAAATTGACAATCAATTTGCTCATTTAATGGACCGTCCGCAGCTCGTGTCAGAAAATGACGTGACTCAGGCTGATGATATTTATCATTACGGACAGGACTCTATTACTGTGCTCGTTGGAAACGTGGATTATAAGGGAGACAAGAGAAGCACAAAATCGGACACGCTCATTTATGATCAAAAGAAGGGTCGTACCATTTGGCGTGGTAATGTCTTGTATGAAGATGGGGAGAATCAAGTTAGAGGGCCGGAATTGGTCTACATGAACGAGACTGCTGATATTATGGCAGCACGCCGAGCAGAGTTTCAAATTGGAGAAGGACAATTTTTAATGGCCGATAGTACATTCCGGGAAGATAAAAGTGATCGCTCGATAGCGGTTGGCGGAGTCATCTGGCGAGACACACTTGAGGGAATAACTCTTTATAGTCCTCAACTGGAATCTCAGGGAGAGCAAGTTTTAACGAGTGGTGGTCGGTCAGTTATGGTTTTTTCCTCCACAGCAGGTGATAGCATTTTCGTTGCGGCAGAAATCATTGAAAGTCAATTGGACACACAGCGATATATGGTTGATAGTATAACGAGTACTGTAGACAGCAGTAGAACCTTACTTGCTATTCGAGACGTGCGCATTTGGTCTGCTGACTTTTCGGGCCATTGTGACTCATTAGTTTACCAGGAAAAGGACAGCCTCTTCCGACTGTACACCGATCCGATTATTTGGTCAGATAGCAGCCAAATTTCTGGGGATAGTATATTTCTTCATTTAGCTGATGGACAGTTGGATAGAATGTTCGCGCTTGGTAATGCTTTTATGTTGGAACAGGTTTTGGGACCAGTCTTTCAGCAAGTCAAGAGTAAAACTATGGAAGCCCGCTTTGTAAAAGGGCAAATAAAAGATTTATGGGCGTTAGCGAATGCAGAAATGTATTATTATGTGCAAGATGATGCGGGAGATTTTATGGGACTACAATCCTCAAAATCTGGTCAGATCCAGGCCGTTTTTGATTCTACTGCTACCATTCGGGATATCAAGTGGTTTTCAGAGATCGAAGGTGAAATCATACCCATTAAAGAGGTGGATCCCTTGGCGTACCGACTTGAGGGCTTCGATTGGAAGGGCGAGCAGAAACCACAGAACATCGGAGCCCTGAACGCTGACGAGAGTTTGATGCCTTACATTTATGGGCAAATAGCCCCGACAGAAGTTCAACAAATAAAAGGAGACCCAGATGAATCCCTGAATGCACAAAAAAAGGTAATACAATGGATATTGCATTACCTTTTTATTATTCCGTATTAATGAGCTGATTAACCTTTCGGCTGATCCTCAATGCTCACATATGTGCGGTTAAGTCGGCCTTTATTGAAAGTAACATAACCGTCTGTAAGGGCAAATAAGGTATGGTCTCTACCAATACCTACATTGTCACCCGGGTGAAATCGCGTACCTCGCTGGCGAACTATAATATTCCCAGCTATGGCGGCCTGACCACCAAATAACTTTACACCCAAAAATTTAGGATTACTATCCCTTCCATTATCCGTACTACCTACACCTTTTTTATGCGCCATGGCTATAAATTTTTGTTTTTAACAATTATACCGTAATCCCGTCTACCTTTATTTTCGTAAAGTGTTGACGGTGACCATTTTTCTTCCGGTATCCTTTTCTTCTTTTCTTTTTAAATACGATGACTTTATCACCTTTAAGGTGCTCAACGACAGATGCACTTACTTGTGCACCATCAACCGTGGGTTTACCTAATGTGACTTCTCCATCTTGATCGACGAGTAAGACATCCTCAAAGGATACTTGGTCGCCTTCATTCGCATCCAGCCGGTGAACGAATAATTCGTTTCCTTCTTCAACTTTAAACTGTTGACCGGCGATGGTTACAATTACAAACATCTGTTTTAATTTTATTGGATCGCAAAGATAACGCTTTGGCAATAATAAAACAAATAGGATCCCCAAAAAACCCCAGCTATTCCACATTCTGTATCCTGGGCTTTTGAATCAAACAACATTGATTGCCTATCTCCTTGCATTACACGAGCTTATACATATTTTTTGAGGTGTTGACGCAAATAGAAACAACGAGTGGACTGCGAAAAATAGGGAGTGGCGTGGTTTTTAGGCCTATTTAGGGCAGATAAGAGCTCCTAAATTAACTTTCGAAGCCTGAACTTAAGTCTTACCTTCTCTCCATTCCTGTTTACAGTCAGGCGTATCTTTTTTCCTTCCTTCTTTTTGAATAATTCAACAAGTCCTTCCAGACTCCAAAATGCCTTCGGCCAACGTTGAACCCAGCGTATTTCGTCACCAGGTAAGGCACCAGCTTCAGCTGCCGGAGACCCCGGGCGAACAGATTGAATAAAATACTGATTCAGCTTAGGCCCCGATGCGATTAAGGTTAAGCCGGATCGATCATAGCGAAATGAACGCGTGGCCCCTTTTCGTGGAAGCAGATATAAGTTTTCATTGGAATAATCGATCATAACACGATATCGACTTAAAAAGGGATTGCCCAATATTCCATTTCGTAAAATCCGATGCTGAGCCACCATAGTCGAATCTACATCCTGGAAATTTGTCAGCAAATCGCTAAAGGTTTGCTGACCCAATTGGAATTTTTCAGTACGCCCCACATAACCTGTGAGCAAGCCTCCAATTCCTATACCTAAGTGCCCTACCAACGTCGTGTCAGGAATTTCGATATCCGGTGCAGTGTTGCTGTGGAGTAAAAAATGGATACCGGCTCCCGTATCGATAAGCAATAGCACTGAGTCAGAATGTTGCTCAGCAACATCAACCTCAGCGCGCACATAAGGCTTATTTCGGTAAATCTCTAAGGGGATGGCTTCGTATTTTCTTTTTTTACGGTTGAAGGTCTCCCGGTCTCGGCTCAAAATAATGTGCTTCTTTTTATAATCGATTTCAACTATAAAATGCCTGAAAAACGAACTCCCTAATATGCCATTGACTTCTGTGCCCAAATAGGTTTTTAGCTCTCCGGTATAATTTTCCAAAACCAATACGTCCAGAGATGTTTTATTTGCCGCGTTGATCTGAAATGGAATACGGCGAGCCACCTTCGCCGAACTGCCGGCTAGCAAATCGCTGCCGATAATCGGAATCGTCATATCGTACTCTACAGAGAAAATATCTAAAAAAACTTTGTCAAAAATGACAGTATTCTCCGCTCCGGTGTCAAAAATCAACTGAAGCGGTATTTTATTATACAACTTCAATTCCACAAGAATGAAATCTTGAGTGTAAGTGAATGGAATCTCCAATGTTTCTCCTTCCTTCACGAGGTCAAACACTTGAGTCCGCGCCGAAATTCCCAACCCTATAACTATAATGGCAGTAAGTAAAGTTCTTAAAGGAAACTTCAACAGACATTTTCTTTTCATATAATTTAAACGATAATGCACACCCTTTGGGTTCACATATAATGAATAAGATTTTGGGCGTGTCCTCCTCGCGGTCTCACTATTGAGGACCGCGAGCAGGCCGGGCTATCCGCTAGTAGTGCCAGATCGCCCGGTCGGTATCCGTAGCGTCCTGCTCCAATTCGATTCCTAAACAAGGGATCTTTGGCTGCGTTTAATTTCCAGGTGCTATTGCCATTAATAAAGGTCAGGTCCTCCCTTTATGAGTGCGTCGACCGACCGTGCGATCTGTCCCTGCCGCTTCTATCCCTCACGCTTTTGAGATTATGGCCTGGTACTTGACTCCAAAATAGGAAAACACTCAGATGCATCCTGAGTCTAATACATTCCCCAATGCGTATTCCTTTCCTTGCCCATTACATTTTTCTATTTCTCCTTTCCGTTTTCGACTTTTTTATCTTATCCAAAATACTCCGGATACTGCTTGTGAAGGTCCATTCGCTTCTTTTTTGGCATTTTACTGACGACCAATTCATAGCTATGATTAATGAGGTGTCGAATATAGGATTCGGAAAGAGCGGAATTGATAATGGTCACTGTATTCCAGTGTTTTTTATGCATGTGATATCCGGGTAGAACATCTCGCGGGTATTTTTGGCGAAGTTCTATTGCCAGCTGAGGATCGCTTTTAAGATTAATAGAATGATCGCCCGCTTCCCATTTCTGTAAGGAGGTGAGCGCAAACATTTTGCCTGCCACCTTAAAAACCAGCGTATCTTCGTCAAAAGGAAAAGACTCCGAAGTCTCGGGCTTTTCTAAGCAATAGTCTCTGAATTCATCGATCTCCATAATGGATTACTGATAAGACGACAATTTATGCAGCGCCACCTTCACGGGGCGCCTGATTAGTTATGGAAAGATAATCATAGTTCAATAAACCGCTTACTTCTCCAGGGCGAAAATTATAGATCATCAACGAGCACCTTATAGCTAGGGTCCTCCAAAACATTGACATCAATGATCTTATCAGCATTTTTTAATAGTTTTTGGCAGTCAGGACTCAGGTGTCTGAGATGTACTTTTTTACCGACTTTCAAATAACGGTTCGTGATTTTGTTCAAAGCCTCTATGGCTGACATATCGACGATTCGACTCTCTCGAAAATCAATGATTATTTCATCGGGGTCGTTTCGCACATCAAATTTATCGTTAAAGACGCTGACTGACCCAAAAAACAAGGGCCCATAGATTTCATAATGCTTTATTCCATTTTCGTCAATTTTCTTTCTGGCTCGGATACGCTTGGCATTGTCCCATGCAAAAACGAGCGCCGCGATAATAACACCAATAAGCACAGCTAGAGCCAGGTTGTGAAGGAAAATGGTGACGAGAGTCACCACGACCATTACAAAGATGTCTGAGGGAGGCATCTTATTAAATGTTCGCAGGCTGGCCCATTCGAAAGTTCCTATGGCGACCATAATCATAAGGCCTGTTAATGCCGCCATGGGTAAACGTTCAATAAGACCGGCACCAAACATCACAAAGATTAAGAGCGCCACAGCAGCTACGATTCCAGATAGGCGCGCTCTAGCACCATTCGAAACATTTATAAGGCTTTGTCCGAGCATCGCACAGCCTCCCATGCCCGAAAAAACACCAGACAACATATTTGCAGCTCCTTGTGCCACGGCTTCTTTATTGCCGCGACCTCGTGTTTCTGTGATCTCGTCGATAATATTTAAGGTCAGTAAGCTTTCTATGAGTCCCACACCGGCTACAATACCCGCATAGGGTAAAATAAGGATGAAAGTATCCCAGCTAAGAGGGACTTGAGGGATGTGAAACGGAGGGAATCCACCTCTAATTGAGGCAATATCACCTACGGTTCGAGTTTCTATTCCCCAGCCGATGACAATGCCCGATACCAGTAAAATCGCAGCGAGTGAAGCGGGGATTGCTTTAGTCAATTTGGGTAATAACCAGATTATGAGCATGGTTAGTAAAACAAGAGATAACAACACATATAGTGAAGACCCGGTCAACCATTCACCGCTAGGCGTTTTAAACTGAGCTAATTGTGACATGAAAATAATAATGGCCAAGCCATTCACGAAACCAAAAATGACGGGGTGAGGAACTAAGCGCATGAGTTTTCCCAAGCGAAAAAATCCGGCCAGCACTTGAATAATACCTGCCAAAATAACCGTAGCGAAGACATATTCTGGTCCATGAGAGATGGCAAGAGCTACAATGACCACAGCCACTGCGCCTGTAGCACCCGAAATCATACCAGGCCTTCCACCAAAAATAGAAGTAACTAACCCCATAACAAAGGCTGCATATAGCCCAGTGAGTGGAGAAAGGCCAGCAATCATAGCAAAAGCAACGGCCTCAGGCACCAAAGCAATAGCTACAGTAAGACCTGAGAGCACTTCAGTTTTATAATCAACGGTTTGTTGAAAATCAAATAGGTTTAAGTATTTCTTCATAGTCGTATATCAAATGGAAAGGTGAGAGGCATTTCAAACTACCCGAGCTATTCTAATTTTTTGAATACAGCTACCAAGACTTCGGGGGTCATGGCAGGTCGAAATAGAATCGGTTGGTGAAATAGGACAAGTCCTCTAAATTTTGAAGCCGCAAAAGTAGCAAAAAGGTTGAGAATTAAAAGGAGAACTAGTTTTTATTCCTTAAAGGAACATCATGTCCACAACATCAAAAAAGCAAGTCAGGTATTCTAGGAATAAAAATTAATACAATTATTAATACAATTAAGATGTATATTTGTAAAAAATAAAGTCATGAATAAAATTATTGTAGCTGTTTCCATCCTTAGTTTGGCATTTTTTTCTTGTTCAACACTGGATGTAGAGCGAGATTTTTCCTTTACTCACGAAGTTGATGTCGTAAGCGATGAAAACACTTACTTTTCAAGTGATTTGATAGACCTTGCTGATAAAGTAGATGTTATCGATGAATATGGAGACAATATTAAAGAAATTGACATCCAGAAAATAGAAGTGCGGGTTACGCGAAATGACGGTCAGCCTGAGCAAGAGATCGTAGAAGCCAGAATCGAGGTTGCAAAAGCAGATGGATCTGAGCCAATTATTGTATCTTCTTTAACTGGAGTTACTCTTAGTTCGTTAATGGATTCACCAGAAACCTTAGAGTTGGATGAGGATGGCTTAGCGTCTTTAAATCGCCTCATTAAAAATGCACCCCATACGCTACGTATTGTTCTTGTGGGCCAAATTGATCAGGCTCCAGTCGACTTTACGGCTCAATTCGACTTTGAGGGACGTTTGGTTGCTAATCCTTTATAAAGCGAAGAAATAGATAAAGTAATTAAAAGTGCAGAAGGCTTATGCCTCTGCGCTTTTTTTATTGGGTAAAAGCAAATTGTAAAATATTCGCACCCATCTGGAGAGCTTGTTGTCGTTTCCGAGGTGGGTCATTGTGAACACCGGGATCTTCCCATCCATTGCCAAGATCCGTTTCATAGCTGTAAAATACCAGTAGCCGTCCCTCATGAAGTATGCCAAAGCCTTGAGGTGGGAGCCCATCGTGCTCATGAATTTTTGGCAATCCATTTGCAAACCGGAATCTTTGATCATAAATAGGATGATCAAAGGGGAGTTCTATCCAATCTTTCTCGGGAAATACTTTTTTCATTGCAGTTCGAACATAGGGGTCCATCCCATAGTTGTCATCGATGTGAAGAAACCCTCCAGCAAGTAAATACGTGCGCAAGTTCTCTGCTTCCGCATCAGAGAATACAACATTGCCATGCCCTGTCATATGAACCCAGGGATAGTTAAAAAGGTCAGCACTTCCCACCTCAACAGTAGCATAATTACTTTTAAAATCTGTTTTGATATACTGATTACAAAAACTAGCCAGATTGGGAAGGGCTGTTGGATTTGCATACCAATCGCCGCCGCCATTATATTTCAATAAGGCAAGTTGCAGTTGACCCTGAACATTCCAGCTGATCAGGGAGAGTATAAGCAACAAAGTAATTCTTGATATCATATTAGTTTGATTAAACGTGTATCCAATGGAAATAAGAAACGGCGGCTAAGCCAGCTGTTTCTGTTCGGAGTCGCTTGTCCCCCAAGGTACATATCTTCCAACCTACAGACTGAATGTAATCTATTTCTTCTTCGGAGAAATCGCCCTCAGGACCAATTAAAACGCGATAATTTCCTTTTTTGGTATGTGATGCGGATAAGTCAACAGCATCGGGATGATAATGAGCTAACCAGCCTTCTTCCGAATCAGAAAGAGGGGCTTTGCTAATATAACTTTCCAGAGACTGGAGGTCTTTTATTGTTGGAACTTGATATTGCTGAGACTGCTTCATGGATGCTAAAGCTATGCGCTCCATTCGATCTAGCCGAATTTTTCGCCGCTCAGAGTGCGCTGTAGTAATAAAGGAAATTTTGTCTATTCCGAGCTCAACTGACTTTTCGACAAACCATTCGATGCGATTTATGTTCTTTGTAGGTGCGATCACAATTTCGAGGGTATAGTCTCTTCCAGAGCCTACATTTTGTCGGGTTTCAACTGTGGCTATCAAAGCGCGCTTTTTGATTTTGTCTATACGAGCAGTTGCGCGGGTTCCTTGCCCATCGGTTAAGAGAATTTGGTCTCCAACTTGATGTCGAAAGGACTGTACACAGTGTCGAAACTCATCTCCTTCGAGGGTGACGGTGTCTGTTTGTAAATGTGGCACATGAAATAGATTCACGAGGTTCTTTTTATTCTTATGTGAATATATGACAGAATCGCAGGTAAAATTATAATTTTGCCCCCAATTCTTAGAATTCTATTATAAGGCTATTCATTGTCTTTTTTGAAATGTAGACCGAATTAAATTATGGAGATCTTTATTATTATAGCTCAATTTGTGCTCAGTCTTTCAATACTTGTTGTATTGCATGAGATGGGGCATTTTTTTCCAGCAAAGGCTTTCAAAACGAAAGTGGAGAAATTTTATCTTTTCTTCGACCCCTGGTTTTCACTTTTTAAAGTTAAAAAGGGCGAGACAGAATACGGCGTAGGATGGCTGCCATTAGGCGGATATGTCAAAATAGCCGGTATGGTAGATGAAAGTATGGATACAGACCAAATGAAACGCCCACCCCAGCCCTGGGAATTTCGTTCTAAGCCTGCCTGGCAACGCTTAATCATTATGCTGGGTGGTGTAACGGTAAATTTTTTGTTGGGCTTTTTGATTTTCGGATTGCTTCTTTACACTTACGGCGAAGAATATTTGCCACCCGAAAATGCTACATATGGAATAGCCGTTGACTCTATGGGCCGTGAAATAGGGCTAGAGCCCGGGGACCGCGTCCTAAAAGTTGGCGAAGTAGAACTTGAGCAGCTGGATGACCGAGCGGTTGTGAGGGAAATAATTTTGAATGATGCCAATCAACTGACAGTTAGACGGAATGGAAAGATACAAACACTCAATATTCCCGTAGGCCTAGGTAGTGAACTAGCCACCGCATCTGGGAGTCAGGAGGTGCTTTTTTACCCCCGTTTACCTTATGTGGCTGGTAAGGTCCAGTCAGGGTCAATTGCAGACCAGGCAGGTTTTCAGGAAGGCGACTCACTCGTTTCTGTAAATGGGGAGGAGTTAGTGTTTTTTGATCGATTTAAGGAGGCCATTCAGACTTCAGCTAGCGAGGAGCTCAACATTGGCTATTACAGAAAGGGAGAGTTAAAAGAGGTTGAAGTAACTTTAGAGGAACCACCAGTTTTGGGAATTGCACCATATGGGCCGGATTATTTTTTTGAAACAGCAAGAAAAGAGTACGGCATAGCCTCGGCCTTATGGGGAGGTGTGAAAAAAGGTACTGGTTTTTTATCAGATCAGATTAAAGCTTTCTCCCAAATGTTCACGGGCTCTATTAAAGCTAGTGAAAGCTTGGGTGGATTTATTACAATTGGAAAGTTGTTTCCACCGGAATGGCAATGGAAATCTTTCTGGACGGTAACAGCTATTCTGTCCCTTATTTTAGGTTTTGTGAACTTGCTTCCTATTCCGGCTTTGGACGGTGGCCATGTAATCTTCTTGTTGTATGAAATGGTAAGTGGAAAGAAGCCCAGCGATAAAGTCATGGAAGTTTCTACTTTAATTGGGATTGTCATTCTATTCAGCTTACTAATCTATGCGAATGGCTTAGACATTTTGCGTCTATTTGAATAAGTTTAATGGCTCAAAAGGTTGTGGATAACTGTGAAAAAACTTACATTTGATACCGCGATGCCGAAGTGGCGGAATTGGTAGACGCGCTGGATTCAAAATCCAGTGGTAGCAATACCGTGTGGGTTCGATTCCCACCTTCGGTACTTTAGAAAAGCTTTCCGGAATTTCCGGAGAGCTTTTTTAAAATAATCTAAGTAAGGTGTTTTTTACCCGCTTTTAAATGTCCGCTTATGGATATCCCTATATTGCAGGATGTTGTCTTGGTGTTGGCCCTTTCCTTATTGGTAATTCTTTTGTTTCAACGTATTAAAGTGCCCGCGCTTTTAGGGTTTTTAATCGTTGGTGTATTAGTTGGTCCAAATGGGCTTCATTTAATTTCTTCTGCTCACGAAGTAGAACTGTTGTCGGAAATTGGCATCATTTTCTTGTTATTTATTATTGGAATTGAGTTTTCTTTAAAAAACCTGGCTGCATCAAAGTTTAGAATTTTAGGTGGAGGAAGTCTTCAGGTCTTTACAACTATTTTGGTGACTTGGGGTATTGCTACGGCTTTAGGTCTTGAGCAAAATATTGGAATCTTTTTAGGTTTTTTGTTCGCATTGAGCAGCACCGCCATTGTGCTAAAGATATTGGAAGAAAGAAATTTGGTAGGTTCGCCTCATGGTAAGTTTGCGATATCTATTTTAATATATCAGGATATTATAGTGGTTCTCATGATGCTTCTGACACCCCTGTTAGCCGGCCAGGCTCAGGAACCGCTCCAGGAGCTCGGCCTATTGGTTCTTAAGGTTATTTTTTTCATAGGAGCAATATACATTCTAGGACGCTATGTGGTGCCCAAAATGCTGGAGTTGGTGGTTGCAACAAAAAACAGGGAAATTTTCATTTTAACTGTTACCGTGTTTTGTTTGGGCATTGCTTTTTTGACGAGCATGGCGGGTTTATCCCTGGCATTAGGTGCTTTTTTTGCTGGTTTGATCATATCGGAGTCTGACTATAGCCATCAGGCAACAGCGCATGTGATGCCTTTTCGGGAGGTATTTATTAGCTTTTTCTTTATTTCAATAGGGGGGATGTTAAACTTAGATTTTTTCTGGGAAAATCTGACTCTAATTTTATTGTTGGTAGCCGCTGTCATGTTAATCAAGTTCTTGATCGTAGCCGGTACAGTTCGCCTCTTCAAGTTTCCACCCCGGGTTTTCCTGCTCGCTGGCCTAAGCTTATTTCAAGTAGGGGAGTTTTCACTGCTTTTGTCTAAAGTAGGTTTGAATACCGATCTTATTCCCACTGAGGTTTACCAATACTTTTTGGCAGTAGCGATTATTACCATGGCTGTAACTCCGTTTGTAATGGAAAAGTCAAATACCATTGTGGATAAAATTTTGAGCTTATTTGGCTATCATCCCAACCCGAAGAGTGACGATACCGAAGAAAGAGGTCAAAATTCGGGATTACAAGACCATTTAATTATTGTGGGGTATGGTATCAATGGAAGTAATATTGCATATACGGCAAAGCGCGCAAATATACCTTATGTAATCTGTGAATTAGATCCGGATGGATTTCGTATGGCACAGGATAAACACGAACATGTTATTTTTGGTGATGCTTCAAATCCACTGATTTTAGACAAGTTGTTCGTGACTCAGGCTCGTGTTTTGGTAATTGCAATCTCTGATTCTGAAGTCATTCATCGGATATTAACAGCAGTTCGAGTATTATCAAAAACGACATACATCATTGTCAGAACCAGATATGTTCGTCAGATAGAAGACCATCTTCGATTGGGTGCAGACGTCGTCATCCCCGAAGAGTTTGAAACATCTATAGAAATCTTCACTCGAGTATTGAAAAAGTATATGGTACCGAATAATGAAATTCGCTCTTTCATCACAGACGTGCGTTCTTTCGATTATTTGATGCTAGCAGATAAAGATGCCTTGCAAAGTCATTCCTCTGCCTTGTCACTAGAAATTCCAGAGCGGGAGATAGTAACACTAAAAGTTAACGAGGACCTTGCGTATGCTTTACATGGTAAAAGCCTTCAACAGTGGGACTTCAGAGGCCGTTTTCAAATTACCGTCTTAGCGATTCAAAGAGGGGACCAATATATTACCGAAGAGCTCTACAAAGCACAGATAGAAAAAGGAGACTTGTTGTATCTCTTTGGTCGTGCGGATGATATGTATCGGTTCAATCAGACCTTTTCCTGGTAAGTGAGCTCGAATGACAAAATCAGCGAATAAAAAACCTGCTCAGAAAAATTCTGAGCAGGTTTAAAAGCATAAAGTAGCTTGTTATAGTTTACTTGTCTAGATGAACATCCATTTGAGGGAAGGGGAAACTTACACCCTCTTGATCAAACGATTTTTTAACTTTTTCCATAATATCAAAATATACGGCCCACTTATCTTCCGTTTTCGTCCAGCAACGAACCTTGAAATTTACGCTGCTATCGGCTAATTCAGCCAAAAAGCAGTCGATAGGTTCATCTTTTATTACTTTATCATTCTCGTTGATGAGCTTGATAATAATAGACCGAGCCTTATCAATATCATCTTCATATCCAATCCCGATGCTCCACTCCACGCGAAGTGTACCGAGTTCTGAAATATTGGTTATGGCTCCGCTGGTTACGATCCCATTGGGCAAGATGATTTTTTGATTGTCAAAGGTGTGTATAATTGTATTAAAGACAGTAATTTCTTTTACAACCCCCAGCTCACCTTGGATTTCAACCGCATCGCCAACCTTGAAAGGCTTGAACACCAGAAGAAGAACACCGCTGGCAAAGTGACCTAGTGTTCCCTGGAGTGCCAGACCCAAAGCAAAAGTGGCCGCACCGAGAACAGCGATAAAAGAAGCCGTTTTGATCCCAAAAACGCCAGCTACACTGATGAGTACCATGACCTTTAAGGCCACCTTGACTAATTTTACCAAAAAAGGTCGCACTGTATCATCTACACCCCTTTTTTGCATGTTTTTATTTACCATCCGACCAATAAAACCGGCAATCCAGAATCCAATAATGAGCGTGATTATGGCAATAACCACGGTTCCACCAAAGTCAATGATTTGATTTGTGATACCTTCGCTTGAAAACCATTCTTCCATAAGTATGAGTTTTTGTATTTATTTTTGCTTAATGTAAATATAATTATCAATTTGACGAGCGGAATGCCATAAAAAATATAAAATTGGGTGCCAAAAAACAGAAATACACAGTCGATGAAGCTTTAGAACGACTTCGGGACTACTGCGCAAAACAGGAGAGAAGCGGATTTCAGGTGGAGAAGAAGCTGTTTGACTGGGGAATCCCCGCTGCCAACCACGATGATGTCATTTTTGAGTTAATTCAAGAGAACTTTCTCAATGAAGAACGCTTTTCTCAGGTTTACGCCCGAAGTAAAATGCGCATGAATCAATGGGGTAGGTTGAAAATAAAAAATGGACTTCAGCAGCATCGGATATCTAATTACAATATTGACGCGGCTTTACAAAGCCTGAACGATTCAAAATACGACCAAAATATCGAGGACCTGGTCGCTAAAAAAGGACGGTGTTTATCCACCGATCTTCCTTCCTTCGAAAAAAGGCAGAAAATCATACGCTTTTTATTACAACGAGGATTCATCATGTCGGAAATCCAGCCTCATTTGGAAAATTTAGACTGACTGAGCCAGGCGCTCTATCACCGCCC
>CAZVLN010000005.1:0-99242 GCA_964627995.1 uncultured Saprospiraceae bacterium | reverse complement strand
GGACGGAACCCCTGCATAGCCCGACCCCGAGGGGTTCGCTTGTAGCGGACCCCTCGAGGGGCACCCCCTACTAATACGTATTGAGGGCGGTTTAAAAAGTCATTAGGCGTCAAACTTTTTTATCTTTGCCCTATGAAATATTTAGGTCGCATTTTGGCTTTTGTACTACCTTATAAGAAGGAGCTGATCGCCTCTTTTATATTCAATTTATTTACGGTTGTTTTTTCGCTGATTTCAATTTCTGCCTTGGTTCCGGTGTTGAATATAATCTTCGATGCCACCGATCCACAGGCCGAGCCTATTCCTTACACAGGGTTTGGCGATATCCGAGATTATGTGCTCGGGAACCTCAATTATTGGATTGGACAGCAACTCGAGGTGATGACGAAAAAGGATTTATTGCTTCGCGTGATTTTATTTACGGGCGTACTCTTTTTATTGAAAAATATATTTCGCTATCTCAGCCGCGCCATGTTGGTTTTGATTCAAAATGGGGTGGAGCGCGATATTCGAAATGCTTTACACGCTAAGATCCTGGACCTGGAAATGGGATTTTATTCGCGACAAAGAAAAGGGGATTTATTAACCCGAATTACGACTGACTTACACGAAATTCAATGGGCCATTTTAGCATCCATACATAAGATGGTTCAGGATCCACTTATGATCATCGGGACACTGTTCTTTTTGTTTTTATTCTCAGCTCAGTTGACCATCTATGTTTTGATTTTACTGCCTGTAGCCGCCTATTTGATTTCTATAGTGGGCAAAACGCTTAAGGCTCCGTCAAAGCGAGCCAAAAAAGAAATAGGCCGCATCGTATCTCACATGGAAGAGCATTTAGGGGCACTATTGATCATCAAATCTTTTCAGGCGGAAAAAAGGCTTCACGATTCATTTCAGCGATCCAATCAATACTATAAAAAGAACATGGATCAAATGTTATTGATGCGCGAGCTTTCATCCCCCGTCAGTGAAATACTGGGCTTTATGCTTATTGCTGCTATAATTTGGTATGGCGGGTATTTGATATTGGATGAGGATAGTTTATCACCCTCTGTATTTATTGCATATGTGCTTCTATTTTACCAGATTATTCCTCCAGCTAAAAGCCTGAGTCAGACGCTTTATGATTTCAACCGCGCGGAGGCATCTAGCCAGCGTGTATTGGATCTGTTGAATACTAAAAACGAACTTCCGGAAGCTGAGAATCCGGTCCCTGTAGATGGCGTGAAGGACGGTATTGTGTTTGACTCCGTTGATTTCCAATATGGTGAAACTGCGGTAATCCAAAATTTCAATCTGTCTATTCCTGCAGGAAAAACCGTTGCGTTTGTCGGAGAGTCGGGGAGTGGGAAGACCACTTTGTTATCTCTTTTAAATCGATTATACGATGTGACTTCCGGCTCTATTAAAATCGACGGTGTTGATGTTAGATCCATGGATAAGCAGGCTCTACGCAATCTTTTTGGTTATATCTCACAGGATCCTGTTTTATTTAATGATTCGATACGGAATAATCTATTATTAGCCTCACCAAGTGCTACAGAAAAAGAAATGATAAAGGCGTTACAGGCTGCGAATGCCTGGAATTTTATTCAAAATATGCCGGAAGGATTAGAAACGGTTGTTGGAGATCGAGGAGGAAATTTGAGTGGTGGGCAACGGCAGCGAGTTGCTATAGCAAGAGCTATATTGAAAAACCCAGCAGTTATGATTTTGGATGAAGCTACCTCTGCGCTTGATTCAGAGTCAGAAAAGTCCGTGCAGGATGCTCTGGATCGCTTGATGAAAAATCGAACGGCTATCATGGTTGCTCACCGACTATCGACGGTCAATCAGGCCGATAAAATTGTGGTGCTGCAGGATGGACAGATCGTGGAACAAGGTTCTCATGCAGAACTTATGGCGGAGGATGGAGTTTATCAAAATATGGTGCGTTTGCAAAATGTGTAAAAAAAACATATATTTACAATAGAAAATTTTCTTTAGAGTTAAAGCTTTTTGCATGCGTGTAATTTTATCAATTCTTTTTTGTTTTGTGCAGATCGCGCTTGTATCTGGTCAAATTACAGTGGAAAGCAATACCTTACCTCAGGTCAATGACACTTTACGGACATCAGTTGATCCCAATCCAAATGTTAGTTTTGATATTCAACCCGTTGAGGGAGGAGAATGGATATTTAATAATTTAAGTTCTGCGACAATAATTGAGACCATATTTCGAGATCCCTCAGAAGGGACGAGCACAAGTTACCCTGCGGCAACGGCTGTAACGATTGCACCGGGGGGTGCCGAGTTTTACTACGAAATAAATGATAACGAGATGCTTGAACTAGGGGTTTTTGGGCAGGACCCGGTAGTCGGTATGTTTGAGGTGGATGGTGTATACTCCCAACCGATCACAATACGAAGAGCGCCTTTAGTTTACGGTTCTACTTTTTCTCAGATGTCAGGACTGTTTTTTCCTATTCCACTTTCTTTGGTGCCGGATTCCTTATTAAATGAACTACCACTACAGCCAGATTCTTTACGGTTGAATATTTCTATACAACGGGCAGACGAAGTTGATGCATGGGGCACTTTAGAGGTGAATCAGCGCGTTTATGATGTGTTGAGAGAGCGTAGAGAAGAAGTACGTCGAATTGGAGTTGAAGCCTTACTACCTTTTTTAGGTTGGCAAGATGTAACTCCTTTGATAGAAGCCTTACTGCAAGGGTCAGGTATAGGTACATCCGACACAATTGTTTCTTATAACTTCTTTAATGATGAAGAAAAGGAGCCCATAGCCGTTGTAAACATGAATGACGACAACAATCCGGTTTCCATTGAATATATTGCGGAGGATGTTACCACCTCAAATCCGTTTCATCGTCATAAAGAACTCTCTGTTACCGCATCTCCGAATCCGGGAATAGGAATGCTAGAGTTTAGATTTAAAGGAGCAAAGGCAGATCGATATAAGATTAAGGTTAGAAACATAGTTGGTCAACCGTTATGGGAAGAAGAGGTTTATATTGATGGCAAAGGTCTCCTTTCAGCTGATCTCACTCATTTGAATAGAGGCACATACTTTTACACGGTCTTCGATTCAAAAGGAAACCCTTTGCTCACTCAGCGCGTTGTCTTTATTCGTGCGTAATCCTATTTCAGCCCTGTCGAATGAGCTCGCAATCCCATCTCCGCTTCAGTCATTACATTTTAATAGTACGTCTCGCTCAATTCTCATTAAAAGGGAAGATTTAATTCACCCGCATATTAGTGGGAATAAATGGCGGAAATTAAAGGGATATATATCTTCTTTTCAGCAGGAAGGTATTGTTACTTTAGGGGGAGCCTTTTCAAATCACCTACACGCAACAGCTAAGTTGTGCCAATACTTAGCTATTCCTCTGGTATGTTTGGTTCGAGGGAAGGAAGCAGACATACAAAACCCAACATTATCGGATGTCAAAAAGTGGGGCGGGGAAATTATCCGAATAGAGCGTTCGCAGTATCGTTTGATAAGAGATTCTGGCTATTTGCCGCTTTCATTCCAATCTAAATATGAAAATTGGAAGTTTATTCCGGAAGGTGGATTGGGTCCTGGGGCGTTTTTAGGTGTTGAAGACTTAGCTCAAGAAATTTTGAGTCAACCAAACGATAAGATTGATATTGTTGTTTTGCCTGTTGGATCGGGCACAACAGCTGCGGTATTGCGTCATTTTTTGCCTTCCTCTATTCGCGTTTTAGGCATTCGTGTGGTCAAAGATGACGATCTTAAGGCACGGCTTAAGCTTAACTTTCCTTCACTAAGTCAATTGTCAGAACTTGAAATTATAAAAGGGTTTGAGTGGAAGGGATTTGGACGGTACGATCAAAAACTTTTAAATTGGATTGATGACATCCAGTCCAAATTTGATTTACCCCTGGATGTTATATACAACAGTAAGGCGTTTTATGGCTTAGTGGAACTAGTGAAAAGTAATCAAATATCACGTGATAAAAATGTTCTATATATACATACGGGAGGGCTTCAAGGTAATCGAAGTGTTGAGTACTTTTCTCGATAGACTTTGCCTAGTGGGTTTAGCATAAAACCACTTATTTTAACGCATAACTACCTCATGTAAGGTTGAGGGATAATATTTATGCTCTAATTCTTGTACCTTTTGCTCAATATCATCGACCGAATCCGTTGGTAGGAGGGGAGTGGTTTTTTGATAAATTATTGCTCCTTCATCAAAGTTTTCATTGACATAGTGAATGGAGATTCCCGATTGTTTCTCCATATTTTTCTTAACTGCAGTATGAACATGCTTCCCGTACATACCCTTTCCTCCGTATTGCGGTAGTAATGCGGGATGAATATTGATTATTTTATTAGGGTAGGCGTGGATTAAAAATGCTGGTATTAGCTTTAGATATCCAGCTAGAGCAATATGGGTTGTTCTAAATTGTTCCTGCAATAAGGGTAGTATATATTCTGGTGAATTGATTTTAGAAAGAGGGATGTAATAGCTTTTTAGATCGTATTTTTTCATTCGATCCAGAACTTTAGCATTTTTATTATCTGTGATAAGTAGAGGTGTGAATACTTCCTGAACAGTTGAGAAATATTCTACTATTTTTTGAGCATTACTTCCGGATCCGCTAGCAAAAATGGCGATGCGTGCAGGTTTCATGAGTCCAATTCAATGTAATCACTTGCATTGCCTGCATCGATATCCGTTAAAATACCATGAGCCTCCATTCGTTCTTTCCGGCTACCACCCTTAAAAATTTCAATTAATTCCTGCCTTTTCGCATTACAAAACATCTGTACTACTAGTGAATTGAAATATTGGCTATTTGCGGATTGAATATCTTCCAGAGCCTGCTTGATATTATTCCGAGCCTCTTCCGGGTTTCTGTGCATTAAGTCTAAGCCTTTTCTGTGATAAACATATAATGCATCACGAAAACTTACCATTCTGCTATTTAGCATGTTTTCAAGAAGAGCATACCTCGTTCTTCCTTGATTGGAAGATCCACCCACGGGCCACCCACCCATTGCACCAGCAGTTGAATTAGGTATAGAATTTGCGACCTCTTGAGCGATCGTTAAATATTCACTTCCGCCTTGCTTTTCAAATGTATCGTAATCGTAAGCTAAGAAAATGTAAGCATAATAAGACATCAAGGAAGATAGTTGGTTGATGTAATTATTTGTGCTTCGCTGCAGAGGTTGAAAGGGGTCGAATCTAAAGTTTATATTCTTGTCAACAAAAGTAATTACTGGAGTCTTATAAGTAGAGCCGTAAACGGGGCGAGTAGTTTGAATCTGAATATCTGCCTTAAATTCGTTTCTTTCGTTATCAGTTTTAATATTGATCTGCATAGAGGCTTCGATGCGTTCTTCCGGAAGGTAGTCTTCATCCGTCCAGCGTGTATTTTGAAAAAGACCTTCAATACTATTTTCTAGTTGTTCAAAAATTTGAGGATCAACCGTAGTTAGTTGCGGTGTTGAAATATTAACATCCAGTTTTATTTCTTGAGCCAAAAGAGGATAAATATGAAAGACAAGCAGAAAGGATGCAAGTAATATGCGATGCATGGATTAGCTTTTTTTGAGTGAACGTATAACTGGAACGACGTAATTGAAAATATCGTGTGCGACATTCAATTTAGCAGCCTTTGGAATTGCAACAGGCTCCTCATTTTTGCGAATAATCCAAACTGAATTTTCTTCTGAGCCAAAGGGTGATTCGTTTTTTGAGGTTGTATTTAAAACGATAAAATTGAAATTCTTTTTTTCCCTTTTTTCGGCGGCATTTAATTTTGCGTTTTGTGTTTCCAGTGCAAATCCAATTAGCCATTGAGTCTGTTGTTTCTGGGAGCCCAATTGGGCCGCAATATCCTCAGTTTTCTCTAGGGAAATTTGTTCTAATTTGTCTACTCCTTTTAGCTTTTGATCAAAATAAGTTTTTGGCCTGTAGTCGCTAACGGCAGCGCATAAAACCCCCCCAGTGCATTTGGGGTAGATTCGTTTTGCAGCATCAAGCATCTCAGCAGCAGTCGTAACGGGATGACTTTTAAAATTGGAATGCTTGGGCAGGGAAACCGTTAAAGGGCCATGAACGAAGTGAACATTTGCTCCTCGAGCTAAGGCAGCCGTGGCTAATGCCACACCCATTTTTCCGCTTGATCGATTTCCAATAAAACGAACGGGATCTATAGGCTCATAGGTCGGACCTGCTGTGATGAGTATGGTTTGATTCTGAAGATCTTTGTCTTGGGTTGAAAAGTCAAATTGTAGTAATTGCTCAACAATTTTTTCAGGCTCAGCCATTCGTCCTTTTCCATTTAGGCCACTGGCGAGAAATCCATTCTCTACATCTAGTATCCGATGTCCGAAACTTTGAAGTTTTTGTACATTTTCTTGACTTGCAGGATGTTTCCACATATCTAGATCCATGGCTGGGGCTATCCAGACAGGACACTTGGCTGATAGGTAGGTTGCTAAAATCATAGAGTCTGCAAATCCATTGGCCATACCAGCAAGGGTGTGAGCTGTGGCCGGAGCAATTAATAGAAGATCTGCCCAAAGGCCTAACTCTACATGGTTACTCCAGTTCCCTTCTTTGCTAAGGTCACTAAAAACAGGGTGTCCGGATAACGTACTGAAGGTGATCTTGCCAACAAACTCTTGAGCTGTTGGAGTCATGATAACCTTAACCTCTGCACCTTCTTTGATAAGGAGTCGGGTCAAAAACACCGATTTATAGGCGGCAATACTTCCAGTAACACCCAAGACAATTTTTTTGCCCGCCAAACTCATAGCTACTAATCTTCGTCCTCTTCCTGGCGATCTTCCGGCAAGTAGTAGGTAAGTTCTCCATTAAGAAATTGAGATGTTGCTATAAGAGCCGGATTGGGTAGGCGCTCATAAAATTTGGAAATTTCTACTTGCTCTTTATTCTCCTCAATCTCTTCAATAGAATCATTAATAGCTGCAAACTCTTCAAGTTTTGCCAACAGCTCTTTTCTTAGGTTGACATTAATTTGATTTGCACGCTTACCAATGATAGTTAAGGCTTCGTATACATTGCCTGTATCAGCAATGAGATCTTCTATTCGTTTAGCTTCCGCATTGGGATTAAGGCCTTGCGCCCTGCTTTTAATATCATCCATTGAGTAGTGATTTTATTTGTTCTGATGAATCGGACTTGAATTTTTTAACCTCATCCGCATATTCGCTATCAGAATACCTTTTTAAAAATTGGTCAGCGAGTTCAAGCGTATTTGCGTATCGTTCTCTTCGCTTTGAATAAATACTTTTTTTTGCTAGTTTATACTGAGCTTCGGTCATGTGGTACCGAATTTTTTCTGCTGCCTGAGTTTCTGGATAATCTTGCAATACAATTTCATATGATTGCACTGCAGCCTGATATCGACTCATATTCTTGTATAGATCAGCCCTAGCAATAGCTTTCTTTTCTAACTTTTTCCGTAGTTCATCGATCAAGTTGTTACATTCCGAAACTCTTTCGCTATTGGGATATGTATTAACAAAAGTTTGGAGTTCATCAATAGCCTGTTTGGAATACGTTTGATCTAATCTATAGCTTGGCGATAGCAAGTAATTTGAATAGGCCGACATAAACATGGCCTCTTCTCGAAAAGGGCTAGTTCCAAATGTAGTACTAAAGTTTTTAAAGTAATAGGATGCTAGAATATACTGCCCTAAGTGGTAATAGGTGTAGGCGTATTTAAAGTATAATTCCTCTGCCTCTGATTTCCCCTTGTAAGCACTAACAATTTGTTCAAATAGAGTCTGAGCCTTCAAGTATTCCCCTTCTTCATAGTATTGCATTCCAGCGGCATACATAACCTGACTGTTTCCACTAGTCCGAACTCGCTCAAAATTTGATTTGCAAGCCGCAAGTGAGAAAAATAAGAACAGAAACAAAATGTATTGCAATGATACCCTATACCTCATACTAGTCCGCGAAATTACTTAAAGTTAGGCAGTAAAGCAAATTATTCTGAGACACGAAGGTCTTCAGTTTTCAAATTGGGGTAGTTTTTGGAATTGAATGTGAATTCGTCAGGCGAAATTGATGGCTTAGTATCAATATTTTTTATTTCAAGCTCATACTGCATACCGTCTCTTTCCGAAACTTTCATGACAGTAGGTATTGCAGAGGACTTGTAAACCTTCATACTTGCTTTTACAACCTGGCTTGATTTGTCTCGCGGTTTAAACTCGATCAAATATAATTGATCATCCTCTGCGGGCATTTCATCTCTAATCTCAAAAGCAAAATCATCAGAGTTATAGACTTTAAGGATTTCTTCAGGACTTAGTGGAAGGGCATTTTCTTCTGAAGCATCATAAATTTGAACTTCGCCTAAATCTGGATCATAAACCCACTGAGTATTGCCATCAGTTTTTATCCAACGCTCGCCTAGAGATGCACTGAACTTTGAGCCTGATCGAATTATAGAGCCATTTAAGGATATATCTTTTTGTTCCGGGATCTTGACGGTGAGATTAAAATCAAAGGCCATTTGATCTTGATTGACAAAATTATTTTTTACCCGTTGCATCAAATCATTAGCAGATTCCTGCGCATTTGTGGTTGGCAAAACGAAAAAGGATATTATTACGAAAATTAAAATTCGCATAGTTTTTACAGTATTAACTGTCGGTATGGTTTACTTATTGTAACTCAAGAATAAAACTAGAATTATAGGAATGACTATATCTGGGATGGGTTATTTACCCCGAAAAATGCAATCATTTTTCGCCCTGCGGGGCTGAAGAAATTCAAATCCTTGATTTTGAATTCATTATATAAAAACCTAGATAGATTGCTTTTTCATTTAAATGCTTAAATCTGGATATTAAAATTTGATTTTTTTTAAGGTTAACCCTTTTGTTAAAAGTTGATTTCGAGAAAATTATTATTTCCTCACCCAATATATCATGTAAAAGTTATGACTAATTCGGGTTAATAAGGTGTACTATTTTTCTGATCCTCAATGCTTTCTAAAATATGTTCGAGTTCATCCGTAGAATGAACCAGGACTTCCCGGGCTTTAGAACCTGCATTAGCTCCGGTTATACCAAAATGCTCTAACTGATCCATAATTCTACCTGCCCTGTTATATCCTAATTTGAGTTTCCGCTGGATCATGGAAGTCGATCCGTGTTGGTTCTGAACGATTAATCGGGCAGCATCCTGGAACATTTCGTCGAGTTCATCTATAGAAACTTCACCAGGTACATCTCCAGCTTCACTATCGTATTCTGGAAGCTGATAAGGTTCTGAATAGCCCTGCTGTTTTTGTATATGTTGCAAAACAGCCTCTACTTCCGGGGTATCCACAAAAGCACATTGAAGTCGAACTAAATTACTGTCCGAAGAAAATAACATATCGCCTCTCCCAATTAGTTGGTCCGCGCCTCCTTCATCTAAAATAGTTCTGGAATCTACTTTTGAAGTTACTTTAAAGGCTAGCCTGGCTGGAAAGTTTGCTTTAATGATACCCGTAATAATATTGACAGATGGCCGTTGAGTAGCTATTATTAGATGAATCCCGACTGCGCGGGCAAGTTGAGCCAAACGGCCTATGGGTAATTCTATTTCTTTTCCTGCAGTCATAATAAGATCTGCAAATTCATCAATTACCAGAACGATATATGGTAAAAACTTATGTCCTTTTTTAGGATTGAGTTTGCGGGAAACGAATTTATTATTGTATTCTTTTAAATTACGTGCATGTGCTTTTTTTAGTAAATCGTATCGATCATCCATTTCTATACATAGAGAAGCCAAGGTATTTACCACCTGACTTGTATCTGTAACAATGGGTTCGCTATTGTCAGGAAGGCTGGCAAGAAAATGTTTGTCCAACAGGCTATACGGAAAGAGTTCTACTTTCTTTGGATCAACAAGAACGAGCTTTAACTGGGAAGGGTGCTTTTTGTAGAGCAGCGACATTAAAATCGTATTGATACCCACTGATTTCCCCTGCCCAGTCGCTCCTGCTATTAGTAAATGAGGCATCTTAGCTAAATCGGCGATAAAAACCTTATTTGAAATATCTTTGCCAATAGCGATTGGCAATTCCATTTTCGCTTTACCGTATTTAGGATCTTCCAGTACCTCTTTTAGTGATACTATTTGCTTATTCTTATTTGGTACTTCTATTCCAATTGTACCTCGCCCTGGAATAGGAGCGATAATTCTAATGCCGAGCGCTGATAAACTCAATGCTATATCATCTTCCAGGTTTTTTATCTTAGAAATTCGAATGCCCGGCGCAGGAACAATTTCGTAAAGGGTAACCGTAGGCCCGATGGTCGCTCGAATTTTTGTGATTTCTATTTTGTAGTTGTAAAGGGTTTTTATGATTTGCTTTTTCTTGTGCTCAAGCTCTTCTTTATCAATGGAAATATTTCCGTCATCGTGCTGCTGGAGCAAATCAAGTGGTGGATTATTATAATGTGATAATTCAGCTGTAGGGTCATACAGGTCGTTTATGTTACCCCTGTCTTCTTCTTGCACATTAATTTCTGGTGTATCCATCCCTTCTGTGCTTATTTCAACTTCTAAAACTTTTTCGTCTTTAGATAAGTCCTCTTTAGTAGTTGATGTATCTGGTGTTAAGTCGACTTTGAGTCTCTCGTCTTCGACATTTTCTTCCTGAGCGGTTTGATTTTCCTGGTTTTCTAAACTTGATGAAGAATCATTACTTTGAATAGGGCTCGGCTCAGGACTTTCTATTTTTTCTTTTGTTTTTTGACCATCATAGTCCTCTTTCTCAGATGAGGATTGACTAGCATCAGTTTCTTTATTAGGTTCATTTTTGTCATCGGATCCCGCAAGGGATTCTTCATCCTCATCTTGCATCCATCTCAACCATTTTTTGACAGGTATGGGCTTCATTTTAGGATTGAAAAGCCATATGAAATAGGCTATAACTATAGCCAATATGAGAAAAAATAGGCCTATATCTCCTAAGAAATTTGAGAGCCATATTTGCATGGACTCGCCAAACGCTCCTCCCCATGGAAAAGTAGAATTGGAAAAAGTGAAATCGAAAACCACACTGGTAAATGCTGTGATTAGAATTGTATAAAATGTAAATTTAAGTGTTGAATACCAATTGACCCCTCTCCAGAGTTCGTAGGCATATTTAAATCCTAAAATGACAAAGCTTATGGAAGGGAGTCCGAAACCCCAGTATATTATTTGATGGGATAATATTGACCCAAGTCTTCCCGTCAGGTTAATAATGGGTAAATCGCCCGCAATGAAATGGCCCCATTCAAATTGGTAAATTTGAGCCTGGTCTGCTTTCCAACTTGTAGCGTAGGATAAATAGGCCAATCCCAAATACAATGAAAAAGCTCCTACAAAAACACCTATAATTTTGCGCCACCTTTCACTAGGTGACCAGCTTTTATAGTCGAATCGTTTTTTGTTTTTCTTTTTTTTCTTTCTTTGAGCCATTTTCTTACTTCAACTTTTCATTCCCCTGAACACCCACAAATGCCAAGAGCAGATACCAAAAAAGGAATCAAACACTAAGATACAAAATTATACATAACAACTAGTTATAATATGAATTTGTCCTCTTTTTTTCTCATTCAATCAATGATTCAAGTTAAAGGAATAAACCGTATATTTGAAAGTCAGGATAAACTGATTGATATTATGGAAATCTCTAAAATTGATCGTAAATCGGGTTTAAGTCGAGAATTATTTGCGGAGACTTATCTAGCAAATAGACAGCCTGTTGTCTTTACTGATTTGATTGACCATTGGCCTGCAAAAGAAAAATGGACAATCTCGTATTTTCGGGAAAAATACGGTGAAATTAATGTTCCTGTCTATTCCCCAAAAGTGTCTGAAGGTGGTAAAAACTATATGGGACCGGAGAAGCAAATGACCTTTGGTGAGTACTTAAATATTATATCATCAGGACCTACAGAGTTGAGAATGTTCCTATTTAACATTTTTCGGCATGCTCCTGAATTGTGTGATGATATAAAGGATTTGGATATTATGGATGGGTTTATAAATAACTTTCCATTCATGTTTTTCGGTGGCGAAGGCTCTTATGTCGCTTTACATTACGATATCGATTTAGCTCATGTTTTTCTGAACCAGATATATGGTAGAAAAAGAGTAGTTCTATTTCCACCTGAACAAAGCAAATTCCTATACCATCATCCATTTACTGTGGCATCTTATGTAGATGTGAATAATCCCGATTACAAAAAATATCCAGCTTTAAAACATGTCAAAGGATATGAAACCATTATCCATCCGGGAGAAACCCTTTTTATGCCTAGTGGTTTCTGGCATTATATTGAATATCTAGACGGCGGATACTCCATTTCTCTTCGTGCCAACGATTCTTATGTTCGGCGTGTAAAAGGCTTATTTAACATTGCTAGACACTATGTTGTGGATAGGGGTATGAATCGAATTATGGGTAAATCCTGGAAGAAGATGAAAGAGGAAATGGCTAAGAAACGAGCAGAGAACGCAGTAACGGTTTAGCTGTCTAGCTTGTTATTTTTTTAATGAAGGTTTCGTAATCTCTCACGGTTTGTTCATGAGATAAAGTACGCTTTATTCTTTTTGCTCCTTGCTCTGAAAGATTTTTTTGAAGTTCTTCATTCTGTTGTAATTCGCAAGCCGCATTATAAATAGCTTTTCCGTCTTTTATAGGCACTTTTATTCCACTGTCCTTATGCACTAAAAGTTCCTCATTTCCAGGAATATCTGTAATGATTACTGGTGTTTTTACACACATAGATTCAATGACAGACTTTGTCAAAGATTCGTGTTCGATGGAGGATAGTACAAGAGCGTTTGATCCCGCCACCCATTCGATTACATTTTTTTTAAATCCCATAAAATGAATGCGTTCTCTGAAAGGACTTTTATCAGCGATTTGCAGATATTTTTTTTGGTCTAATCCCGAACCAAATAAAAATAAATGGATGGGTATATCTTTTTCATAGAAATGAGTAGACTCAAGTAAATATCGAATGCCTTTAACCCGACGGTCATTTCCAACAAAGCTTAGTATGAAATCGCCATCTTTTACATTAAATTCCTGACGAGGCATGGGTTTCACATCATTATACCAGTCGGGATTATGACCTTTCCGAATGATATAATTTTTATCTTTTCTCCAGAGCAATGCTTTATCCATATGGTCTTTCACTGCATCTGAATTGCAGATGATATAATCTACTCTGGGATGTAAATGCTTTAAATATGCTGTGGGATCATAAAAATAAATATTGCCTGGACAGCCTCTATATAATATGACTTTTCCTTTCCAAGCTGATGCAGCTGCAATCCCATTTGATATTGATTTATTATTAAAAAGGAAGAGCAGTTCAACGTTTTCGCTGAGCAGAAGTTCTCGAATCAACTCTCGAGCCTTTCTATCAGTTTTTTTTACGGGATGATAAGGAATTACTTTAATGCCCATTTCCCTAAATCGAGGAATATAGTAGGCATCTTCATAGGTCATGATAGTGACCTTATGACCACGCTGTTGAAGTTCTATGAACACCTCGGCTTCAGGTCGATGGGAGACCAGCGACCGGTAATTACTGACAACTAGGAGGCTCGCCATTTAACTTGTTTCAACAGTGTGCAGAGTTATAGGGAGGAGGCTTTGATTAGATCTTTTCTCCGGGATACTCTTTTTTAAATGAGTAAGAAAGTATATCAAAGGTCGTTACAATCCCTAGAAGCTTTTTGGTACCAGCTTTTACGATTGGAAGTGCGTGGAACCAATTACGTAAAAACACTTGTGCAGCAGTACCAATTTTATCATCGGGCTCTAAAACTGCCAATTTTTTCGTCATGACACGATCTACCTTAACATATTTGTAGCTGTCAAAACTTTCATTAAGCCAGAGTAAGTCTGAGGTTGTAATTAAACCAACAAGTTCATCCTCCTCAACAACTACAGGCATGTGATGTATTTGTTTTTCAGAAAAGATTTCTTTTACCTTTTCTAAAGAATCATCGGGAGTCACTGTGTAAAGATCCCTTGTCATAATGCTGGATATCGGTTCGTTCATCATAACTAATAGTTTTTACCAATATACTGAAAATGATGTTATTATGACAGTTTTGAATGGAAAATTAAAAGAGATTATCTAATAATTCGTCATCAACCACCTCAGGTAGATTGATTTTCAATTGCTTTGTTCGCTTCATTTCCTTTTTGATGGCAGATACTGCTTCAGGGTTTCTGGCCCATGCTCTTCGAGATACTCCATTATTTACATCCCAATGCAACATGCTTGAAGCTTTCTTTTCAGCATTGCGGCTGCCATCTAGCACGAGTCCGAACCCACCATTTATTACCTCTCCCCAGCCAACACCGCCTCCATTGTGTATAGAGACCCAGGTGGCACCTCGAAAAGAGTCACCAATGACATTATGAATAGCCATGTCCGCCGTAAATTGAGATCCATCATAAATATTTGCGGTTTCTCTAAACGGACTATCTGTTCCAGACACATCGTGATGGTCTCGACCTAAAATTATCGGTCCTTCCAATTCTCCACTTGCGATAGCTTCATTAAAAGCTTGAGCGATGGCTATTCGGCCGCTTGAATCTGCATATAATATTCTAGATTTGGATCCTACTTGAGGGATTTGATCTCCAGCTTTTGAAATCCAATCAATATTGTCGAGAAGTTGCTCCGAAATTTCAGGGATTGCACCTTTAAGCTCTTTGCGAAGAATTTTTTCGGCGATTCGATCGGTCGTTTTCAAATCCTTCAAGCTTCCCGATGAGCAAACCCACCTAAAGGGGCCAAAACCCCAATCAAAACACATAGGACCCATTATATCTTCAACGTATGACTTATATTTATATGAAGTATGATTACTATCTGCCCAAATGTCTGCGTCAGATTCTCCGGCTTCTTTCAGAAAGGCATTCCCGTAGTCCCAAAAATACATGCCTTGGTCTGCTTGTTTATTTATGGCATCCACATGTCTTCGTAAACTCGAACGCACTTCTACCATAAACTGATTTTTGTCCTTATGCAACAGTTCTTGAGCTGCTTCAAAACTGTATCCAATAGGACAGTATCCTAGGTCTTGAATGTTGTGTAATGAAGTTTGGTCTGATCCCAGGTCAACTCTAATGTTTTTTTCATTCAAAAACTCCCAGAGTTCTACAATATTACCCTGATAAACCAGAGCTATTCCAGATTTTTTAGCTTTTTCCTTTTCTATACGGTCAGTTAATTCGCCTAGGTTTAAATAGACGTTTTCATGTTTTATATACCCGTCATTAAGCCTTTGAGAGACCATGGCGGGATCTACCTCTGCAATCACTCCCACACAGCCTGTTATTTCTGCTGCAAGAGACTGAGCCCCGCTCATTCCGCCTAAGCCAGAAGTGACATAAAGGGCTCCCCCTAAATCTTGATTTCCCAATGCTTTTTTTCTTCCGGCATTAAGAAGGGTAATGGTTGTGCCATGAACAATACCTTGGGGTCCAATGTACATAAAGGATCCAGCTGTCATTTGACCGTATTGGGTCACGCCCAATGCATTGTACTTATTCCAATCTTCCACCTTTGAATAATTTGGAATCATCATACCATTAGTGACGACCACGCGTGGTGCATGCGAGGAAGAGGGAAATAATCCCATAGGGTGTCCCGAATATAAGGCAAGTGTCTGCTCATCAGTCATTTCCGACAGCATACGCATAGTTATTAAGTATTGCGCCCAGTTTTGAAAAACGGCACCATTTCCTCCATAGGTTATAAGTTCATGCGGATATTTGGCAACGAGAGGGTCTAAATTATTTTGAATCATGAGCATGATGGCAGCTGCGTGTTTGCACTTATGCGGGTATTCATCGATTCCACGGGCATAAATGGGATATTGAGGGCGAAATCGATGCATGTATATCCGTCCATATTTGTGTAGTTCTTCAGCAAATTCTGGAGCTAGGACGCTGTGCCACTTCGACGGAAAATATCTCAGGGCATTTCTAATGGCCAGCTTTTTATCCTCAAGCGTTAATAAATCTTCGATGTTTCGGGCGGGGGCATGAGCAACTTCTGCATCAAGAGCTTTTGCTTGGGGTAATTCATCAGGTATCCCTTGTCGAATTAAGTTTTTGAATGAAGGTGTCTGAGTTGAGGGCATGTGAGTTATTTTAATAATACCAAAATTAATTCTGGCTCAAAAATGGGCAATAAATCTACAAATAAAAAAAGGCTAGTGCATGCACTAGCCTTTTGTAAAAAATATCAGTATAGCCTATTGCTTTACTACCTTAGCCTCTAAGGCTTTACCTTTCTTTCCAGAACACTTTTTGGCTGTGCTGCAACAAGATTTCTTTTTCTCAACGCTGGCGACTTCTGTACCGTTTTCTGCAGTAGCTTCAATTGATGCTTCAGCATTTTCAACATCACTAGATGCTTTTGCTTTCTTAGAACTGCAGCAGGACTTTTTACCTTTTTTAGATCCGCACTCAGATTTTTTGGAAGCTTCTTTGATTTCAGCTTCTCGCTTTGTAATCACTTTTGTATTCATTTTAGCAGTGACCACATTTCTATCTGCAGTTACTTTTTCAGCTGTTTGAGCTGTAGTTTCTTTGGCTTCGCTTTGGCCCATAACACTAAAGGCTAGTGCGAAAAATAAGACGGAAAGGAATAATGACTTTTTCATGGTAATTTGTTTGTTATGATTCAAAAGTAAATAATTATTATAAATTCTTTGACAATTCAGGGGACATTAACATATCTTTAAGTGTCTGGGAAGGGATCTCTATAAGCCTTAACATTTGAAGAAAAAACAAAAAATACTTATCGTTCGCTTTAGTTCTATGGGGGATATTGTGCTAACAAGTCCGATTCCCAGAGCACTAAAAAAGCAGATTCAGGCAGAAGTGCATTTTTTAACGAAAGATAGTTTTCAAAGCCTGCTAAAGGATAATCCATACGTAGATAAGCTATGGCTCTTAAAAAAGGGCGAAACGGTCTTATCTCTTTCGAATAGGCTTAAAGGAGAAGACTTTGATATCATCATTGACTTGCATAAAAATTTGCGTTCAATAAGTCTATCGAAGTTGCTAGGCGTTCCTTCCTATCGATTTGAAAAACTCAACCTCGAAAAGTGGCTGTTTGTAAAATGCAAGTGGAACAGGTTACCCGATACACATATTGTGGATCGTTATATGGACACCCTTTCCAGCCTGAACGTGGTTAATGACAAGAAAGGTTTAGATTTTTTTATTGCGGAGGATCAGAAGTATACGATTCAAGATAGCTCTTTTGATAATTATGTAGCATTCGTAGTTGGAGCTGCCCACCGCACAAAACAAGTTCCAGTTAGTCAGGCCATACCATTGTTGAATCGCCTCTCAGCGCCTATCATTTTAATAGGTGGACCAGATGATGTAGACCGAGCCAATCAAATCGCTGAGGAGATTTCAGGGCCTGTGTTAAACTTGGCTGGGGAATTGAGCATTCAGGAGTCTGCTTCTGTGCTGGAAAAAGCTCGATTGGTAATGGCTCCAGATACAGGCATGATGCATATTGCTGCCGCCCTAAAAAAACCACTAGTTCTTTTCTGGGGGAGTACAAGTAAAGAGTTTGGCATGTATCCGTATTATGGTCGAAATGAAGTACCTATTCGCGAGATAAAAGTTAATGGATTGCCCTGTAGACCATGCACGAAATATGGCAAGGCCAAATGTCCTCGTGGGCATTTTAAATGTATGCTCCAATGGGACCCCATGGAAGTTGCCGAAGAGGTCAACTCATTTTATAAAGAAATAGTAAAAAACTGAGCTTTTCTTTAAACAAGAATGATCCAAATATTTTGTAATATTGAACTAAAACAAATTAAATGAGTACAATTAATATTCCTGGAAATAATGAAGGCCCTAACCCCAAAAAGGTCATTAATTTGATTGTTTTGGGTGTGGTTGCTTTAATCATATTTGTCGTTCTGACAAATACCACATTTCTTACTATTGATGCCGGACATCGCGGTGTTTTATTTAAGAGATTCGGAGGTGGACTACAAATGGACAAAATATACAAACAAGGATTCCATGTGATAGCTCCCTGGAATACCATGTTTATTTATGATGTAAGAGTAAATGAGAATTATGAGAAAATGTCTGTACTTTCTCGAAATGGATTGACGATTGAGATTGATCTTTCCTACAGATATCGCCCATATGCTGATAGCCTGGCAGACCTGCATAATGAAGTTGGAAGAACCTATCATGAACGTATTGTTCTGCCTGAGATACGATCGGCGACTCGTGAGGTTATTGGTCAATATTTACCGGAAGAGTTGTATTCTACAAAGCGAGAAACGATTCAGCAAGAAATTTATGAAAAAGCTAAAAACTCAATAGAACGCCGATACATAGAAGTCGATGCTATACTAATTCGAGAAGTCAATCTTCCAGAGACACTTCAGGATGCCATAGAGCGCAAACTAGGGCAGGAGCAGGCAGCTCTAGAGTATGAGTTTAGATTGGATCGCGAACGCAAAGAGGCCGAAAGAAAAATTATTGCTGCCGAAGCAGATGCAGAAGCCAACTCTATACTTAATAAAAGTCTTACCCCCAATATTTTAAAGGATAAAGGAATAAACGCTACCATCAAGTTAGCTAATTCAAGCAATGCCAAAGTTATTGTGGTAGGTAGCGGAGATGACGGTCTCCCCCTAATTCTGGGAAACAATTAATTTGATAAAGTATATTCAAACTTAAAGCCCCTTAGTGTTTAACACTGGGGCTTTTTTTTCTACAATAGTCCGATGTGGATAAGGAATTTCAATACTTTCTTCTCGAAAACGTTCGACCAATTTCTTGAACAAATCGGTTTTCAACTCTATGCCATCACTCAGGTTCTCAGTCCATATCAAACTTCTGATATGAATACCGGAGTCTAACAACCCCACGATTCTCACTTTTATAGTTGGCACGCCCTGTTCGATTTCTTCGGGTTTTCGATTGTCAATATAAAGAGGATGTGACTCCGCTTCTTCACGTAAGACCTCTATAGCGCGATCAATATCCGCTTCAAAAGCAATACTAAACTCAAAAAAGTTACAAATTTTGATGTCATTTATGGTGCTATTGATAATAGTTTCATTGCTAATGATAGAGTTCGGTATGATTATACGACGATTTTCGAAATTTCGAATCACTGTATGCCGCAATGTAATATCTTCGACCACACCTAAGTTTTCTTTGATATGTACAATGTCATTTACGCGAAAAGGCCTGAAAATCACGATAAAGACTCCGCCTATAATATTGGCAATAGCCGATTGAGAAGCAAAACCCACCGCAATAGTTAATAGGCCGGCACCTAAAAATAATTTTTCTCCGTAAACCCGTAACTGAGGAATGCCAAAAATAAAAGTAACCAGAGCAACGAGAATGAATAAAAAACTGATTGCATTAGATATAAAGCTATAACTGGTCGGATCAAAGCGTTGTTTTTCTCCTCGATTAAGTCTGAGATATATCTTATATAAAACCCAGCGAGTCGTTCGAATTATGATGGCGGTTACCAATAGAGTTAGGAAAAAGTATAATAGCAGTTTCCAAATTAGTGGATCCATAACAGTGGTTTTAAATCTCGGTGCAGTTGGTTAATTCATACAACCATTAGGCAAGGAACGAATATAGGAATTGGGTAAAGATGATCTTGAATACTACTGCAACGGGCAACATTAAGGTGAAACCGATCACCGGTAATTTATTATCTGTTTTTTCCATGGCATAATCTAATATCGCCGGCTGAGTAGCAACCATACCTAATAAGATACTGAATGGAATTTTCAATATTTTATACCCAATAATCAAGGTGAAAGTTGCGGTAAGAAAGCTAAAGACGCTACCGGCAAGAAAAATCCAGCCACCACCACCTGAGCCCACTATAGAGAAGAAATTATAGCCCGAATTGACCCCAATCCCTGCTAACATGAAAATGAGTCCAATTTGGCGTAAACTTATATTTGCCGAAAAGGGCAAAGACCATACAATAGGTCCTGTTCGTCGAAGCGCACCTAATAATAGGCCTACAATCAGTGGTCCGCCGGCCATTCCCAATTTAAAATTATAATCACCCAACTCAAAGGTCATCATGCCAAGAATCAATCCTAATGCCATACCCAAGCCAAACGAAAAAAGATCAATTTTACTCAAAGCTTCATATGAGTCGCCAAAGAGTCTTGAAACCCTGCTCATCTCTTTCCGACGGGCAACAAAACGTACCCTATCACCCAACTCCAGGACGGTGGAACCATTTGCTAATAAATCGATATCTCCTCGTCGGATACGGGTAATGAGGGCTGAAAATCTTTCATTTAAGTTAAGACTTGCAATCTTCTGACCGGCAACTTTTGGATTGGAAACGAAAATACGCCGATAGTCATATTCAGAGCGGTCAAACGTTAATTTTTTATCGGATTTGTGGCCGAGAAAGGCAATGACCTCTTGAACGGCATGAGCTGAACCTACCGCAACGATTTTATCGCCGGGCCGAAGCACAGTATCGTAAGAAGATAGACTCACCTCACCATCTCGGCTCATACGACCGAAAACAATAGTCCACTTTTGCTGTCGGATGAGATCTCGAATCTGAAGACGGTTAGGGTTTTCCCAATCAACAAAAATATTTGCATTTGACAAGGCGCGTCTTGAAGGGTATAAATGCTCCAGTTTTTTTTCTTCAGCTTGGTAGTCTACTTTAAATAAGCGCTGCACTACAGCAATAGATACCATCGCTCCTATGACACCCATAGGGTAGGTCAGAGAGTATCCCGTGACGGCTTTCTCCTGTTCGGAACGAATAAATTCGACTCCGTCGCCCTTGGAAATAATATCTAACAAACCGGCAAGTGCAGGGGTGTTTGTCGATCCTCCGGCATAAATACCAGATGTGATCGCTGCCTCAAATTGCAATAGATAATGAATACCTATGGCTAAACTTGCTGAAAGGGATAGCATCAATAATATAAACAATATGTCGCGTGCCCCACGATCCTTAAATGTACTGAAGAAGCTGGGGCCGCTATTGAGACCTATGCTATACACAAAAATACTTAGGCCCAGCCATATTACTACTTCTGACATGCGCAGTTCAGGATCCAAACCCCCAATGATCAAGCCTACAAATAAAACTGCTGCTATACCTAAACTCGTTCCAAAAATCCTGACTTTGCTCAGGGCATAACCCACTGCTGCCACTACAAAAAGTAATAAAATCTCATTTTCGGCAAGTAGACTTAACATAATACAAAGATAGGCATAATTTACAGTCCATTTTTATCTTTCATTCGGTTTCTACTTCTACAAATACTTGGCCCTGTTTTTCATAATAGGCTATATCATAGCAATAGTGAACAGGCCTTTTTTCCCTTTGCCTTACATGAGTGCAATAGCCAAACCTAAATCCACGCTCCAGCAAATCGTATCGATCCACCTTGGCCAGCTTTTTCTCACATAATTCTTTGAGGATCTTGCGATTCCGTCGAAGGCAATTATTGATATTGCGCATCATATTATTTTGATCGCGATATTTCCGATTGTGAAAAGTGGAACGACAGTCGGCGGTACAAAATTTTTTATCGGTTCGCCCACGGAAAGACGCCCCGCATTCCTGACAAGATTTCATAAATATATAAATTAGTTATTTTCGCTTATAAGTGTAAGCATTTGCGCCCGCCGTTCCTTTCTGGCTATAAATTTTTGGGCGGCACCCCGCTCTGGGCGGAGCGGGGTCGGGCTATTCAGGGGTGCCGTCACTCCGGCAGTCTTTATCTTGAAATGCTGTAAACTGCCGAGCGACTCGCTTCGCTTCGCTCGCGACCCTTACTATCCCTGCCGCAAAGAACAGGGTAAATCCTTACAGTAAAAGGCTACTACATGGTGTCAAGTGATTGAAAATACCACTACTTTCCATCAATGGAAATACGGCCCGGGCCCATAAGAGCCAAAGCTAAAAATCCACCTAAATACAATAACGCTAGCTCTTTATCTCCTAGAGGATCACTTCCATGTACTATAAATACAGCTACTAGCATAGTTATAATTAGCGGAATGGCACACCACCGAGTTTTAAACCCCACTACGAGAGCCGCTGCACAAATGAACTCTGCGAAAACAGTCAAAATTAAGCTAGCTGCTGGACCCATTCCCAATGGATCGGCAAATCCCCAGTCTGCATTAACTATTTTCATCAATTTGGGCCATCCATGTGTAATCATAAGCCCTCCAAAAAGTAAGCGTAATAAAAGCAAAGCGTAGTCTCGATTTCGCATGGCAGTCATTGTTTCGTTTTTAGTTGATTCTCAGTAGTTCAAATATCCGAAAATTTACTTTTATAAAATGAACACTGCTGTTTTTGTCAGATATTTGAAAACAAATATGGGAATTATACCTTATATAGTCTGTCTCTTCCGATAGTCCTTTTTTTTTTGTTTGTTCACACCATCTTTTAATATTCAGTTTATATTGCAACTCAGCCTTTTATTATGAAAAAGCGAATGCTCGTATTGCTTCTTTCCGCCGTGAAGTTCACGCATATTATGGACGTCATGATAATGATGCCATTGAGTGATATCTTCATGAAGGAGTTTGGTATTAGGGCCTCTCAGTTTTCCTATTTAATATCTAGTTATGCTATTGGTGCATTTTTATCCAGCTTATTAGGTGTTTTTACATTGGACTATTTTGGACGCCGCCAGAGCTTATTATTTGTATATGGCGGTTTTACCATTAGTACTTTTTTTTGTGGATGGGCAGGATCTTATGAATCTTTGCTCGGCTTACGGTTCATTACGGGTATTTTCGGTGGATTAATTGGAGCCTTAGCTTTAGCAATCGTCAGCGACCTTTACAGTTTCAAGCAGCGAGGGAAAGCGATTGGAATTTTAATGGCTGCTTTTTCTGCAGCTTCAGCGCTTGGCGTCCCATTTGGCCTTTACTTTGCTGCTGTTTTCACCTGGTCTTTCCCGTTTTATTTTTTAGCTGCTATAGGTGCAATTCTTTTCGTTCTCATGTATTTTGTTATGCCAGAAATGAAGGCGCACACGGAGATTGAAAAACGATCAATTACGCGAACCGTAAAAGATATCGTTCATGATTCTAATCAAGTTCGCGCACTGTGGTTAGGTGTATTTCTTGTATTAGGGCACTTTCTTATTATTCCATTTATAACCCCTTCAATGGTCAGAAATGTAGGTTTTGAGCAATATCAAATTAGCTATATTTATCTGGCCGGAGGCGTGCTCACGATTGTGACAGGACCACTCATTGGTTGGATCACGGACCGGTATGGGGCATTGAGAACCTTTTTTGTTGTCGTCCTGCTTTCTTTCGTACCTGTATTGTTTATTACTCATATGGGGCCTACCTCTATTCCTATAGCATTGGTCTATACTTCCTTATTTTTTGTGCTAGGTAGTGGGCGCATGATTGCTCCCAACACTATGATTACTGCGGCCGTCGGCCCCGAAACTCGCGGGAGCTTCATGAGTGTGAAGTCTGCCCTGCAGCAACTTTCTGTTGCTGTGGCCTCATTAGTAGCGGGAGCTATTGTTTTCGTTAATGAGGCTGGTAACCTGGACCATTATTACTATGTTGGTTATTTGTCCATCGCTTTTTGCCTTTTAGCAATGTGGATAGCACCAAAATTAAAGGTGGCATCTGGGAATTAATTTTTCTTGTTTTTTATTCACGTTTATTTAGTTGTCCAATTGGAGTTTAGAAATCGTAATATTAATAGGGTTAAGAATGAATTCTTTTTTTGGTGCTTCCAAATTAGCCTCAGGTCTGGTTCCATGTGATACAAATTGTGAGGAAGGTTTTAGGGCAAGTGTATTCCTGAATTTAAAAATCTAGCTTCGTGAATTTGCCGAATTGATTACTTTTGTAAAAAAATAAGTCCTATGCGAGTCATATTATTATTTAGCTTTCTATTCACCTTTTTCATATCCTGTGCTCAGCAAGAGTCAGAGAAGGATCCAGCCCCGCAGTCAACTGAAAAGTCGAATTCAGAAGAACCCGATCAAACAGTAGTTGAGGATAGGGATCCTATGATTGACATGATTTTAGTTGAAAAGTTCCACCCCACCCAGCACTGGGCAGAGTACAGCGGGTATATTCAAGGTCGGGATGCCAAATATTACCATATTGACGGGGGGTATGGGTCTGATATTTCGGTTGTTTTAGAGGGAGGCCATCCTTCCATACAATTGATGATTATGGACATAAATGATAAGATGGTTCTTCGGGAAAACTTAAATGGTAGTCCGATAGAATGGTCCGACACTTATGAGTTGAGTGGTCGATATACTTTTATTGTATCGTTGGATTCGAGGTTTGAGGGTAAGGAGCAAGTCAGAACTCCTTACGATATCCGTTTTGAACTAAAGCCTCAATAGAGAATATAATCCTTTGAAAGTTTAAAGATATTATTGCGTGAGGGGTATGGAGGGGGACCGCGCCTAGCGGGCCGACCGAGCTCAGCGAAGGTCCGACAGCCCGTAGGGGCCCGACCCTCCCCAGAAACTGGGGAGGGACACGCCCAAAAAAATATATTAAAATAGAACCTCTCCATTGAATTGGTGTTGAAATAAAAAATATAAGAATGAAGAAGTGGATTCTTGGGTTGGGAGGAGCTGTTGTTATTATAGGATTGAGTATTTGGGCTTTCATGGCCTGGAAGAGCGTTCCACTACCCGAAGCGGAATCAGGTCCTCGAGCAGAAGACTTAGCCGATGAAATTTTAGCTGCGGTGAACAAGAACGCCTGGGATTCGCTCGGATACATTCAATGGTCGTTTATGGATAAAGCTGAATATCTTTGGGATGTGCAACAACATAAGGTTCGTGTCAGTTGGGATGATGTTCAGGTATTATTGGATCCAAATGAGATATCAGGCGTAGTTTTCAAGTCAGGAGAAAAGGTGGCTGATGACGAGCCGTATTTGAAAGAAGCTTTTGAGCGTTTTTGTAATGACGCTTTCTGGCTCAATGCATACACTAAGCTTCGCGATCCCGGGACCAAACGCGGCTTAGTGGAACAAGATGGGAGAAAGGGGCTTTTGGTGACCTATGAAACTGGAGGTGTAACGCCAGGGGACTCTTACCTGTGGTGGGTTAACGAAACAGGAAGGCCAGAGTTTTTTCAAATGTGGGTTTCAATCGTGCCTGTAGGAGGAATGGAATTTACTTTCGAGGATTGGGACACTTTGTATAACGGTGCTCTTGTAGCTCAATCCCATAAAAATGCAGTATTGAATGTAGAGTTGAAAGATGTACGAGCGGCACCTTCATTGGATAGTCTCGGCTTACCTACAGATATTTTTGATTTTTTTGAGGTTCGTAAGTAAATCTTACGGTTCCACACCAATATATATAGTTAAAGAATGAAAAAAGTTAGTGCATACCAGTCTTCGTTTGAGTCTTATTTAAATAATAAAGATTGGGGCCATGGCTCAGCTACTATTTACGAACCTATACAGTATATATTAGAAAATGGAGGTAAGCGTTTTCGTCCCGTTTTAACTTTACTGGCGGGGGACAGTTTAGGGAAAATTGAAGACCTACACTATAAGTTTGCCTTGGGTATTGAAGTTTTTCACAACTTTACTTTACTTCACGACGACATCATGGATCATGCAGATTTACGACGTGGAAAAGCTTCGGTTCATAAGCGTTTCGGAACTAATGCGGCGATTCTCTCTGGTGATCTCATGCTTATTTTAGCCACTCAAATAATTCAATCGGCCTGTCAAGAGTCCACTCGAGATTTGAATGATGTCCTTAAATTATTTTTGGAAGTAGGTCAAGAGATTTGTGAAGGGCAGGATATGGATATGCATTTTGAAGAGAGTTCCTCTGGGAACATGGATGCATATGAAGAGATGGTTAGGCAAAAGACTGCCGTTTTACTTGGATTTAGTTTATATGCAGGAGCCAGGGCTTCAGATATTCCGGAGGAATTATCAAAGGCCTTATATGATTATGGAGTGCAATCGGGAATTGTCTTTCAAATGTGGGATGACTATTTAGATGTTTTCTCTGCTGAGACAACAGGCAAGAGGAACGCAGGGGATTTATACAATAGAAAAGAAACCTGTTTGGTCATCAAATTGAAGGAAGTAATGGTTGCTGAGGATTTCGGGCAATTTGAAATGATTTGGAAAAATTCGATGTCTGATAGGGACGTAGAAAAAATAAAATCATTATTTGGCAAGTACGATATCAAAAAAACAATTGAGCAAATTGTCCAGGACAAACTCAATCAGGCAAAGCGAAAAATCTCTTCTACTTTTTCTGATGAGCAAATTTCACCTATCCTAAATTTCACTGATCAGTTTATTCTGCGCAATAAATAAGCTGGAGAATTCGATTTTTTCTAGACGGATTAGCTTTAAATCTAGTTTATTTTCGAAAGGGAGAGGAGAAATGTGTTGATGGGATTACGTAATTTGCTTTCGGAGGTATAATTATTCTTGTGGGATATACTTGTCTCGCATTTGAGCATCAACTATACGCATGGAAATATAAGATACAACAATAGTTACAGCAAATCCTTCAAAAAGCAATACACCCGATGCTATATATGGGTTCAAGTATGAACCAGCCATTGCATTTTCCTTTAATGTCATCATGAGTGTTTCATCAACGTGTAAGTAGATAATTTGAAAAATACAAAATAGTATAACACCAATGGCACCTGGGCGGATACCTGCCATCACCCCTTTAACATAATTTATTGATTCCTGATTTGGGTGAGTTTTATAAAAAGATCGGATAGCTAAATAAATTAAGAAGCCATGAATAGCAATATTGAAAATACGCAAATTGAATTCAGTGTATAGATCTGTACCAAGCATTATAAAGAAATAGAGTAGGAAACCGACGAATAATAAAATGCCGTAAGTAAAATCTCTCTTCATAATTACTAAATCACTCTTCATAATTGCTATTTATTTCTTTAAACGTAAATATGTAATAAATTGTTTAACCAGCTGCAAATCAGAACCTTGAATCTATAGGTCAAGTTCGATCAATCAGAGTTTGGGTGTTATGTTTATTTATACGATTACTTCTTTAATTAAGACAAGACATATTTAGGATATGAAATCTGTAGTAATCTTAATGATTCGATTTGTACAATTCAGGTTGTTCGTCAGCTTGTTTATCATAATTCACATATATATTAATCCAAATTGCTCGTGCTGTTCTAAAGACCCAAGCATAAAATAGAAACAAAACAGCAGCGACAATGAGAATTCCAGTAGTGACATCAACATCGAAGAAAAAATATAAGATTGCAAATCCGGTAAGCATAATTCCAGATGCAAGTCCGTAAGCGACATACATAGATCCCCAATAGAATCCGGGTTCTAATTCAAATTCCTGTCCACAGTGGCTGCATTTTTCATTCATAGTGAACAACTTAGAGAATTCGAAAGCTGACCCTGGGTATAAATCCCCTTCGTGACACTTTGGGCACTTATAGTTTAAAATGCTGTAAAGCCAATGACCCTTTTTCATAATTTTATACTGTATTTTCTGATTGATTGAAATAACTATTCAGTTTACTAAAATATGTAAAGACCTCTTTTGCATTCCAACCATCTGTTTGGACGACAAATAAAGAATCATCTATTAATAGTTCAACTATTTGAACTTTCCTCAATCCCTTTAAAGAAACGTCTTCTTGAACAATGTCAAAAGAAACTCGAGGTTGAATAAAGGGAAGAATTTTCACTTCTTTAGTATTGTTGAACCCTAAAAGAATTCCTTTTTGCAATATTTCGATTGAAAATTTGACCGGTTCAGTAGTATCAGGGAATCGAAGCATTACATCAGGGTTTTGCTGTTTGGGCAAAGTTAAACCTCCTACGCCAGTGCCACCCATCTTTAAGCGTTTGAGCCAGCTGAACCTGCCGCCAAGGGATTCAACGAGTTCTGCATATTTTCTTTTTTTTAGTTTGTGGTAATCTATGAGTTTCATATAGTACTATCAACAAATTGGGGAGGAGAAGTTTAAAGGAATTAAGGTAATATTTGATTTATTAATAGGGAAAAGAAAAAGAGAAATAGAACCCAGCTGTTAGGATTGCAAATTTATTTACATATCATTTGAATATATTTTTTGGAATGGAAAAAAATAGTTCTATCTTTGCAGTCGCTTAAGAAGCCGCATAGCGTCTTTAAAGAGTTACAATATTGTGAACAAGAATTAGATGACAAGATGCCTACGATAAATCAATTGGTTAAAAAGGGAAGAAAGAAAATCAGCATGGCGAGTAAATCGCGTGCATTAGATTCCTGCCCGCAGAAACGCGGAGTGTGCACTCGTGTATATACTACTACGCCTAAAAAGCCGAATTCAGCTTTGCGTAAAGTAGCTAAAGTTCGATTAACGAATGGTTTGGAGGTGATAGCCTATATTCCGGGTGAGGGGCATAACTTACAGGAACACAGTATTGTCCTTATACGAGGAGGTCGTGTAAAAGATCTTCCTGGTGTACGATACACTGTCGTAAGAGGAGCCTTAGATACGGCCGGAGTGGCTGACAGATTGCAAAGTCGTTCTAAGTATGGTGCCAAGAGACCAAAAAAATAAATTGAAGCGTAATAATTATAGTCGATGAGAAAGAGAAGACCAAAAATAAGAGCCATTCAGCCCGATCCTCGTTTTTCGGATCCGTTAGTTATGCAATTTGTAAACAATATGATGCTTTCCGGCAAAAAGTCGACAGCGTTTAAGTGTTTTTACGATTCAATGGATATTATAAAAGAACGTACGGAAGAGGATCCGTATGAGGTTTGGAAAAAAGCGATCAACAATGCGATGCCTCAGGTTGAGGTTCGTTCCCGCAGAATTGGAGGAGCTACTTTTCAAATTCCCACAGAAATTCCCGCGGCACGTAAGATGTCAATTGGAATGAAATGGTTAATCCGTTTTTCACGTGAGCGAAGTGGTAAAGGGATAGCTGAAAAAATGGCTGCAGAATTGATTGCTGCTTCTAAAGGCGAAGGAGCTGCGGTTAAGCGAAAAGAAGAAACGCACAGAATGGCTGAGTCAAACCGTGCATTTGCACATTTCAGAGTCTAATTACATACAGGCTAATAACAAATATACAGAAAGAGACAATTTCAAGACATGGCAAATAAGGATTTAAAATTTACGAGAAATATAGGTATTGCGGCGCATATTGATGCGGGTAAAACCACGACCACCGAGCGCGTTTTGTTTTATACTGGAATCAGTCATAAAATAGGAGAAGTTCATGATGGTGCGGCCACCATGGATTGGATGGAGCAAGAGCAGGAGCGTGGTATTACCATTACATCAGCGGCTACTAAAACAAAATGGCCCTGGAAGGATCATGACTATACAGTTAATATTATTGATACGCCGGGCCACGTTGACTTTACAGTTGAGGTAAATCGATCTTTACGTGTTCTTGATGGTCTTGTATTTTTATTCAGTGCGGTTGATGGTGTTGAGCCTCAGTCTGAGACAAACTGGAGATTAGCGGACAATTATAAGGTGCCAAGAATTGGTTTTGTGAATAAAATGGATCGGCAGGGAGCTGATTTTTTTATGGTTTGTCGTCAGGTTGAAGAGATGCTTGGTTCTAAAGCAGTTGCCCTTCAGGTACCTATTGGTGCAGAAGACGATTTCAAAGGAGTAGTTGACTTGATAACTGGCGAGGCCTTAGTGTGGAATGAGGAGGACTTTGGCATGACTTACGAGCGGATTGCGGTGCCCGAAGAACTGACTGGATTGGTTGCAGAGCATAGAGAAAAGCTGTTAGAAGAAGTGGCTGAGTATGACGATAGCTTAATGGAGAAATTCTTTGAAGATCCGAATCTCATTACGGAGGAAGAAATGATAGAAGCTGTGCGTTCAGCTGTTTTGGATCATAAGTTTGTCCCCATGATGTGTGGATCAGCATTTAAGAATAAGGGTGTACAGGCCGTTTTAGATGCCGTTTGTGCCTTTTTGCCTAGTCCGGTTGATGTTGAGGCGGTGACAGGTATTCACCCTGACACTGAAGAAGAGATTTCTAGAAAGCCAGATGTTAATGAGCCATTTGCTGCTCTTGCTTTCAAAATTGCTACTGATCCTTATGTAGGGCGATTGGCATTCTTTAGAGTATATTCAGGCGAATTAGAAGCAGGAAGTTATATTCATAATTCAAGATCCGGCAAGAAAGAGCGGATCAGTAGAATTTATGAAATGCATTCTAAAGAGCAAAAAGCTGTAGATAGAGTTGAGGCTGGTGACATTGCTGCTGCGGTAGGTTTTAAAGATATTAAAACAGGAGATACATTGTGTGCAGAAGATGCACCTATTGTTTTAGAAAGTATGGTGTTCCCTGAGCCTGTTATTGGATTAGCCATTGAGCCTAAAACTCAAAAAGATCTTGAGAAACTGGGTATGGCTTTAGGTAAACTAGCAGAGGAGGATCCAACGTTCCAGGTTCATTTTGATGAGGATACCAACCAGACTGTTATTAGCGGTATGGGTGAGCTTCACCTTGAGATTATTGTTGATCGATTGAGACGAGAATTCAAAATTGAGGTAAATCAAGGCGAGCCACAGGTTACTTACAAAGAGGCATTAACGAAAACTGTTGACCATAGAGAGCGCTTGAAGAAGCAGAGTGGTGGTTCAGGACTTTTTGCTGATATGTCGTTTGAATTAGGACCAGTTGATGATGAGTTTTTGGAAAGTGAGGAGTATACATCTGGCAAAAAACGACTTCAGTTCGTGAACGATATCAAAGGAGGTTCTATTCCACGCGAATTGTTGCCTGCTGTCGAAAAAGGATTTAATGAGATGATGGATAATGGCGTACTTGCTGGTTATTCAATTGATAATATGAAGGTGCGTGTATATGATGGATCAACTCACCCTGTAGATTCAAAGCCAATTGCCTTTGAATTGTGTGCGAAAGAAGGGTTTAGAGCTGCTTCAAAGCTAGCAAAGCCGGTAATTCTTGAGCCCATCATGAAGCTCGAAGTTACTTCTCCGGAAGAATACACAGGAGGTGTGATTGGTGATCTAAACCGCCGACGTGGTTTGGTTAAAGGTCAGACTTCCAAAGGTGCTGGTGTAGTTATACGAGCAGATATCCCACTAAGTGAAATGTTTGGTTATGTAACGCATTTGCGTACTATAACTTCAGGCCGTGCAACATCATCTATGGAGTTTAGTCACTTTGAACCTGCGCCATCTGGGGTTTCAAAGGAAATCATCGAGAAAGCCAAGGGCGAAATTAACGTATAAATTAGCAAACAACTTTTAGAACTGGGTCATGAATCAAAAAATTAGAATCAAATTGCGCTCTTACGATCACAACTTGGTTGATAAATCAACCGAGAAAATCGTAAAGACAGTGCGTACAAGCGGTGCTGTAGTCACCGGTCCGATTCCGCTGCCCACTGAGAAAGAAATATTCACCGTCTTGCGGTCCCCGCATGTGAATAAGAAATCTCGTGAGCAGTTCCAATTACGGACGCACAAGCGCTTGATAGAAATATATACACCAACACAGAAAACAGTAGATGCTTTATCTAAGTTAGAGCTGCCTTCTGGAGTTGATATTCAAGTGAAATTAACGTAGTAAGCCTGGCGCTAACTATGTTATAAGAGATATTTTATTTCATGTGGATTTAGGTTTAAGCCTGAATGCATGTTTTTGTCAAAATGAAAAGATAAAACCGTGGACGGATTAATCGGTAAGAAAATAGGAATGACCTCTGTTTTTACAGAGGCAGGGCAAAATTTGGCTTGCACAGTAATTGAAGTTGAGCCAAATGTTGTGACTTCTGTCAAAACAGAAGACGAGGAAGGGTATAATGCCCTTCAGCTCGCTGTTCATGACAAGAAAGAAAAGCATACCTCCAAGGCTATGCTTGGCCATTTCAAGAAAGCTTCAGTAGAACCGAAGCGTGATGTTTTTGAGTTCAGGAACTTCTTTATTGATAAAAAACTTGGTGACACTATCCAGATTGGTGAAGTTTTTGAGGAAGGCGATTCTGTTTCTGCTATTGGGACTTCCAAAGGTAAAGGTTTTCAGGGTGTTGTGAAACGGCACGGATTCCGCGGTGTTGGAGATCAAACACACGGTCAGCATAACCGTGGGCGAGCGCCGGGTTCAATTGGTGCAGCCTCCTATCCGGCCAAAGTAATGAAAGGAATGAAGATGGGTGGCCGCATGGGTGGTAAGCGTGTTAAGGTTAAGAACTTAGAAGTGGTCAAGATTTTTTCTGATAAAAATTTAATCCTGGTAAAGGGCGCGATTCCTGGACATAAGGGTGGTATTGTAATTATAGAAAAGTAATAGACAATGAAAGCTGATATATTAGATATAGGAGGAAAGTCTACAGGTCGATCAATCGAACTCTCAGAAGACGTCTTCGATGTTAAAGCTAATGAGCATGCTGTATATCTTGCAGTTAAGGCATATCAAAGTGCACAGCAGCAAGGTACACATTCAACAAAAGAGCGTAATGCCGTAAAGGGCTCGACTCGTAAAATTAAGAAGCAAAAAGGTACGGGTACGGCCCGTGCAGGAGATATTAAAAACCCTATTTTTAGAGGTGGGGGACGTATTTTTGGTCCCAGACCAAGATCTCACAGGAAGCGTGTTAATAAGAAAGTAAGCCGATTGGCTCGTACGTCTGTATTGTCAGACAGGCTTTCTAATGGGCATATTTTATTTATGGAAGACTTCTCATTTGATGTGCCTAAGACAAAAGAATTTAGAGGCATTTTAAAGTCATTAGGACTTCAAAGTGAAAAAGTGTTATTTGTTTCAGGTGAGAATGAAAGATCAGTATTTTTGTCTGCTCGAAACATGCCCAATGTGAATGCTAAAACAGTAGACTCTGTAAATATTTTTGATCTCATGCAAGCAAATAAGATTCTTATGACAGAATCAGCAGGAGAGAAATTGAACACACTTTTATCTTAAACGAAAGAATTATGGTTTTTCAAGTATTAGTGCGGCCAGCAATAACTGAAAAGAGTGAAATGTTAGCTGAAAAAGAGAATAAGTACACTTTTATCGTTGATAAGAGAGCTGATAAAGTGCAAATAAAGAATGCAATTCAAGACATGTACGATGTGTCTGTAAAGCATGTTAATACTAACATTATTCCGGCTAAAAAGAAGTTGAAGGCAACTAAGGCTGGTCATGTAATGGGAGGAAAACCTGCATACAAGAAAGCTGTGATCACTGTGAGTGAAGGCGACTTCATTGATTATTACGGCGAAATTTAAGATAGGTAAAAAACTAAAAGTTATGCCAGTTAAAAAATATAATCCTACGACACCTGGAACTCGATTTCGATTGAGCAATAGGCATGAAAGTCTTACGACTAGCAATAAGCCGGAAAAGTCGCTTTTGAGCAAAAAGCATCAGAAGGCCGGTCGTAACAATCAAGGTCGAATGACAGTTCGATACCGCGGTGGAGGACATAAGAAACGATATCGAGTAATTGATTTCAAGCGCAATAAATTTGGTATACCTGGAATAGTTAAATCTATTGAGTACGATCCAAATAGGTCAGCTTATATAGCTCTTATTGCCTATAAAGATGGTGAAAAGCGTTATATAATTGCTCCCGATAAATTGCAAGTAGGAGATGAGATTTTAGCCGGACCAAATTCACCTTTTAATATTGGCAATGCTATGCCTATGGCTGAAATTCCAGTTGGGTCTATGATACATTGTATTGAGATGAGACCTGGTGCCGGAGCTCAGCTATCTAGAGGAGCTGGAACAGGGTCTCAGCTTGTAGGTGTAGAGGGTAAATACGCCATTGTAAAACTACCAAGCGGGGAGGTTCGCAGAATTCTTAAAACTTGTATGGCAACTATGGGACGCGTAAGCAATCCGGATCATAACCAAGAAGTTTTAGCAAAAGCTGGACGGAATCGCTGGAAAGGTGTTAGACCAAGAACTAGAGGTGTTGCGATGAACCCTGTTGATCACCCCATGGGTGGTGGTGAAGGTAGAGCTTCAGGAGGTCATCCTAGGTCAAGAACTAGCGTAAAAGCAAAAGGCTTTAAAACTCGGAAGCCTAAGAAGTATTCTACGAAAATGATTATTACAGAACGTAAGCGTAAGAGAAAGTAATTTAAGTATTTCTAAATAAGCGAAATGGCACGATCAATAAAAAAGGGACCTTATATTTATCATAAACTGTTAACTAAGGTTCAAAAAGCGCAAAGCACGAAAAAGAAATCCGTTATAAAGACGTATTCTCGTGCATCTATGATTATTCCCGATATGGTAGGTTTGACCGTAGGCGTGCATAATGGTAAAACATTTGTTCCTATTTTTCTTACAGAGAATATGGTAGGACATAAGTTAGGTGAATTTGCGCCAACGCGAAGTTTTAAAGGTCATTCCGGTAACCGGAAATAATTCATTAAGAACATTGTAAATCCAAATTATATAATGGAAGCAGTTGCAAAATTAAGAAATTGTCCGATGTCCGCTCGAAAAATGCGGTTAGTGGCCGATCTTGTTCGCGGTAAAGGTAGTAGTTCTAATGCTAATCCGGTGGATCAGGCATTGAGCACACTTCGATATACGAATAAGGAAGCATCAAAGTGGTTAGAAAAGCTTTTGCTTTCTGCCATATCAAATTGGGAAAACAAATTTGATATGATGGAGAGTGCTGATGATTACGATCTTGTAGTTCGAGAAATTCAAGTCGGAGAAGCTGGCATGTTGAAACGTTTTCGCCCGGCTCCTCACGGTCGTGCGCATCGAATTCGTAAGAGAATGTGTCATGTTACATTGAAATTAGAAAATACAATTCCTGTAGGAGTTGAATCAGAAGAGGAATAGATAAATAAGTAGATAATGGGGCAAAAAACAAATCCAATAGGTAATAGATTAGGAATCATCAAAGGTTGGGATTCCAATTGGTACGGCGGGAAAGATTACGCAGATAAAGTGGTGGAAGATCACAAAATAAGGACGTATTTGCGTGCTCGTGTTCAAAAAGGTGGTGTTGCAACTATCATAATTGAGCGTACATTAAAACGTATTACCATTACTATACATACCTCTCGTCCCGGTATAATTATCGGTAAGGGGGGATCTGAAGTTGATTTGATTAAGGAAGAGTTGAAAAAGCTTACCGGAAAGGATGTCCAAATTAATATTGTTGAAATCCGAAAGCCCGAGCTTGATGCATATATTGTTGCGGAAACTGTCGCTCGCCAACTTGAAGCCCGAATTAACTTTAGACGAGCTACAAAAATGGCTATTCAGAGCACTATGCGAGCAGGAGCGGAGGGGATAAAAATCCGTATTGCTGGTAGATTGAATGGAGCCGATATGGCGCGAACGGAGGAATTCAAGCAGGGGCGTACGCCATTGCATACCTTCAGAGCTGATATTGATTATGCGCTAGTTGAGTCCAATACAGTATATGGTAAAATTGGTGTAAAAGTCTGGATTTGCAAAGGTGAAGTACTAGGTAAGCGTGATTTATCACCTCACATAGGTATTGCTAAGGGAAATCGAGATAAAAGAGGAAAAAGAAAGTCTAGAAGACGGTAAGAACCCATTAATTTATCTATCTTTGCCACGCTTTTGAAAAAGCAGATGAAGTTTAAAGAAAAAGAGTCATGTTACAGCCGAAAAGAACAAAATACAGGAAACAGCAAAAGGGTCGAAATCGCGGTTTAGCTCAGAAGGGTAGTCGTGTGGCATTTGGATCCTTTGGGTTGAAAGCGATGAGTCGAGGTCGTATAACAAGTCGTCAAATAGAATCAGCACGTATCGCTATGACGCGTTATATGAAGCGTGAAGGGAAGGTTTGGATTCGTATTTTCCCAGATAAGCCTATTACGAAGAAGCCTCAGGAGGTACGTATGGGTAAAGGTAAAGGTGCTTTAGATCATTACGTTGCTGAAATTAAGCCAGGACGTATTTTATTCGAGGTGGGAGCGGTAGATACCGAAACTGCTCAGGAAGCATTGAGATTGGCGGCTCAGAAGTTGCCATTGATTACAAAATTTGTTGTCCGGCCAGATTACGCTGGATAAGTAAAAATATTGCTATGCCAAATAATTTTATGCAAGATCTGAAGGAACTATCCGTTGAGGATATTCAGGAAAAATTGCGGTCTACTGAAAGAGAGTATGTTCAATTGAAGTTTGATCATGCCAGTAAGGGTTTAGATAGCCCCATTCGGATTCGGAAGATGAGGAGAGATATTGCGCGTATGAAAACAGAGTTGCGTAATCGCGAGCTAAGCGATGCCGATTCTGCAGTAATGGCTAAAAGAGAAAGAATAAGAAATCGTAGACGTAAATCATAATACCCATGGAGGAAAATAAATCTATACGAAAATCCCGAATAGGGGTTGTGGCAAGCGATAAAATGGAAAAAACGATAACCGTTCTCGTTGAGCGAAAGATCAAGCATCCTATTTATGGTAAGTTCATGAAAAAGTCAAAAAAGTTTTTTGCACACGATCCGGGTAACGATTGTAATGCCGGTGATACGGTTAGAATTGAAGAGACTCGTCCATTGAGTGCTAAAAAGAGATGGCGATTGATTGAGATATTAGAGCGAGCGAAATAATTGAATAAGATATAAATTACTGGTCATGATCCAGCAAGAAACAAGATTGAAAGTTGCAGATAATAGCGGTGCTAAAATCGTCCAGTGTATCAAAGTATTAGGTGGTACACGGAAGCGATATGCATCAGTTGGGGATATCATTGTGGTATCTGTCAAAAATGCTACACCTGGTGGAATTAAGAAAGGTGCTGTATCTCGGGCGGTGGTCGTTCGAACACGGAAAGAATTAGGTAGAAAAGACGGCTCTTTTATAAGATTCGATGACAATGCGGTTGTATTGTTAACTCCAGCCGATGAACCAAGAGGTACCCGGATTTTTGGTCCTGTAGCTCGAGAATTAAGGGAAAGAGATTTTATGCGAATAGTATCTTTAGCCCCGGAAGTTCTTTAATTAGGATTTTAGTAAAAAGTAATAAGTAATGAAGACGAAGAAGTCACATAGCCATCAAGGAAAACTGAAGTTTAAAAAAGGCGATCAGGTAGTTGTACTTAGTGGCGCATATAAAGGAGAACGCGGAGAGATTTTAGAGGTTGTACCTACAGACTACCGTGCTATTGTTGAGGGTATCAATATTGTAAAAAAGCATCAGCGACCTACGAATGAGTCTGAAGGAGGGATCAAAGAAATCCCTGCTCCAATACACATGTCCAATTTGATGTTGGTTGATCCTTCGTCAGGCGAGCCTACAAGAATAGGGCGTCGTTATGAGGAGGACAAGTTAGTTCGTTATTCAAAAAAGTCAGGAGAAACTATTAAGTAATGAGTTATTCACCAAGATTACAGAAGAAATATCGAGAGGAAGTTGTTCCTAAATTGATGGAAGAGTTTAAATACAAATCATTAATGGAAGTTCCTCGCATCGCAAAGGTTTGTTTGAACCAGGGATTAGGTGATGTTACACAGGACAAAAAGATCGTCGATGATGCATTGGAAGAGATGTCGATCATAGCGGGTCAAAAGGCTGTCCCTACAAAAGCTAAGAAGTCTGTATCAAACTTTAAGTTACGAGAAGGGATGACAATTGGTTCCCGCGTAACTCTTAGAAAAATTCGGATGTATGAATTTTTGGATAGATTTATTACTGTCTCACTTCCTCGTGTGCGTGACTTTAGAGGGATAAGCGATAAGAGTTTTGATGGGAGGGGTAATTATAATATGGGAATCACAGAACATGTTATTTTTCCCGAATTGAATATGGATAAGATTAATAAGATCAAGGGAATGGATGTAACATTTGTTACTACCGCCAAAACTGATGCAGAGGCATATGCTTTGTTGAAATATTTGGGATTGCCCTTTAAGAATAAAAATAATTAGGATATGGCTCGGAAGTCACTTATAGCTAGAGAAGAGAAACGTCAAAAAATGGTAGCGAAATATGCCGATTTAAGAAAGAAGCTTAAAGAAGAAGGGCGCTACGATGAATTGGATAAACTTCCTAAAAATTCCTCCAAAGTTCGTCTGCACAATCGTTGTAGATTGACTGGACGTCCTAAAGGTTATATGCGTAAATTTGGTCTATGTAGAGTTAAATTTCGCGAGATGGCATTAAATGGAGAAATTCCAGGTATCACAAAAGCAAGTTGGTAGTTTAATAAGCAGAAGGTATAGTTATGGCAATGAATGACCCTATAGCAGATTTCTTAACTCGGATTCGTAATGCCCAAATGGCAAAACACCGTATTGTTAATATTCCTGCTTCAAATATGAAAAAGCGATTGACTGAAATCTTGTATGAACAAGGCTTCATTCATCGGTATAAGTTTATCGAAGATGATAAGCAAGGTATTATCAAGATCGCACTGAAATACGAACCTAACTCTCAGGAGCCTGTGATTCGGGAGATGAAGCGATTAAGTAAGCCCGGTTTGCGGTATTTTGCCGCAGCAGGGGACATACCCAGAGTGAAGAATGGTTTAGGTGTTGCTATAATCTCAACATCAAAAGGGATTGTGACAGATAAAGAGGCGAGAAAAATGAACGTAGGAGGTGAAGTCCTTTGTTCAATCAACTGATAACACGATAATAAATTTATAGAGATGTCTAGAATTGGAAATGCACCGATATCAATTCCCGATAAAGTAGAAATTTCGGTTTCTAAAGGGAACGAAGTAACTGTTAAAGGGCCAAAAGGTGAATTATCTCATCGTTTTGATCCTGCTATAACTGTTGATATTAAGGATGGAGAGCTTTCTTTGCAACGGGCTACTGAGCAGAAACGCCATAAATCACTACACGGAATGTATCGTTCGATACTGAACAATATGGTTTTAGGTGTAACTTCTGGTTTTAAAAAGGAGTTAGAACTTGTTGGTGTAGGTTATCGTGCTTCTAACAGTGGAAATTTGTTGGAATTGAGTTTGGGATATTCTCACCCAATTTATTTTGCGATTCCTCAGGAGGTTTCTGTAGAAACAAAAACTGAAAAAGGAAAAAATCCCCTTGTTAGTTTAGAATCTATTGACAACCAGCTTTTGGGTCAGGTTGCTGCAAAAATACGTTCTTTCAGAAAACCAGAGCCATACAAAGGGAAAGGTGTTAGATACATGGGAGAGTATATTCGAAGAAAAGCAGGAAAAGCTGCTGCAAAATAATTTAGTACTTTAAAGGTAGCGTACTTATGGATAAGAATCAGCGAAAAAGTCACCGGAGAAAAAAGATACATTGGCGCGTGCGTTCATCAATTACTGGGACTGCAGAACGACCTAGATTGAATGTGTATCGCAGTAACAAAGCAATATATGCTCAGATCATAGATGATACAGAGCATCATACGATAGCTTCTGCGAATAGCTTAACGATCAATGAGGGAACAAAATCCGATCAAGCCAAAGAAGTAGGAAAACTTATAGCTGAAAAAGCTAAAGAGAGTAATGTTGAAAAAGTAGTTTTTGATCGAGGTGGATATTTATATCACGGACGGGTGAAGTCACTTGCCGAAGGTGCTCGAGAAGGGGGACTTAAATTTTAAAAATTAAAGATATGTCGAAAAAAAGACAAAATATCAAGCCATCTGAGACAGAATTAGAGGAGAAATTAGTTTCTCTAAACCGTGTGGCGAAAGTTACAAAAGGTGGCCGTACGTTTAGTTTTTCAGCATTAGCTGTAGTTGGCGATGGCAATGGAACAGTGGGTTATGGCCTGGGAAAGGCAAAAGATGTTGCTGAGACAATAGGAAAGGCTATTGACGATGCTAAGAAAAATCTCGTTCGTTTTCCTTTGCACAAGGGGACAATACCTCATGAGCAAAAAGGTAAATATGGAGCTGGAAAAGTTCTTATAAAGCCGGCATCTGATGGTACGGGAGTTATTGCAGGAGGATCAATGCGTGCAGTTTTAGAAATTGCTGGTGTTCAAAATGTTTTGGCGAAGTCTCAGGGCTCTTCAAATCCTCATAACGTTATCAAAGCTACCATTGATGCTTTGTTGAAATTACGTTCGCCTATGGATGTTGCAAAAACACGTGGCATCTCTATGGATAAAGTGTTTAACGGATAGTTTAACTAAATCTGATATGGAAAAGGTACGAATCACTCAAGTTAAAAGTTCTATCGATAGAACTAAGCGGCAGAAAGCCACGCTTCATGCGTTAGGGCTCAGGAAAATGAATCACTCTATTGAGAAGGAACTATCTCCTGCTATTGAGGGTATGATTTCAAAAATTAACCATCTCATCACTATTGAGAAGGTATAAAAAAATTATAGTCAATCATGGAACTACATAACCTTAAACCCGCCAAGGGTTCGGTAAAAAATAGAAAGAGAGTAGGTCGCGGTGTAGCTGCGGGTAAAGGACGTACCTCTGGTCGAGGACATAATGGTTATTTGTCAAGATCAGGGTCTAAAAGACGGGCTAATTTTGAGGGGGGACAAACTCCTTTACAAATGCGTCTACCTAAATTTGGTTTTAATAACAGGAATCGAGTTGAATATTATCCACTAAACTTGGATCATATTCAGATGTATGCTGAGAAATATAACACAGATACGCTCGATGAAGATTTTCTCAGAGAACGAAGAATCTTGAGAAAGAATGTAAAAATTAAAATTTTAGGTAGGGGTGAGTTGAAATCTAAGATAAAGATATCAGCTCATGCTATCTCATCTGGTGCGAAAGAAGCAATTGAAAATCAAGGAGGAGAGGTTACCCTCCTAAAGTAATTAATTCGAATGAAGAAGCTGATTGATACTCTAAAAAATATATGGAAAATCAAGGAATTGAAGAACCGTATTTTATTTACGCTTCTTTTATTGTTGGTTTTCCGATTTGGATCCTATGTGATTCTTCCAGGAGTTGTTCCTTCTGTATTGGAGTCGGCCGTAGCAAATAGAAGTGCTAATGACCTTTTAGGTTTGATTAATATATTCACAGGAGGAGCATTCAATAATGCTGCTGTATTCGCATTAGGTATTATGCCATATATTACGGCTTCAATTATTGTTCAGCTTCTGGGTTTTGCAGTACCTTATTTTCAAAAGTTACAGCAAAAAGAAGGAGAAAGTGGACGAAAGAAATTAACTCAGATTACCAGAGGTTTAACTGTGCTGATATGTTTAGTTCAGTCAGGCGGGTACCTTACTCTAATTAAGTCGTACGGTGCGATTGATCCAAGTGTGCCCGAGGGTATATTTTGGATATCTAATGTCATCATACTTACTGCGGGAACGGTATTGGCTATGTGGTTGGGTGAGAAAATTACCGATAAAGGTATAGGTAATGGAATTTCATTACTTATCATGATCGGAATTATAGCATCCTTACCTTCAGCGTTCATTTTTGAATTTCAAAGTCAATGGGAATCCAATGGTTTATTGTTGTTCATTTTTGAGTTGGCACTTTTGTTCTTCGTGGTCATGGCTACAGTTTTAATTGTTCAGGGAGTTCGTCGTATACCCATCCAATTCGCAAAGCGAATGGTAGGACGTGGAAATACTGCCATGCCTTCAGCTGGTGTTCGTGATTATATTCCTCTAAAGGTAAATGCATCTGGAGTTATGCCAATCATTTTTGCTCAGGCTCTTATGTTTTTGCCTATGACTGTCGCAACTTATTTTGCGGGAGGGGAAGAGGGCATTGCTCAAACGGGTATAATGCGATCACTTTCTGATCCATTTTCATTGCCCTATAATATCATATATTTTGGGTTAATTGTTTTATTTACATATGTATATACGGCCTTGTTGGTTAATCCAAAGCAGTATGCAGAATATCTTAAGCGTCAAAATTCTTTTATTCCAGGCGTTAAACCAGGAAAACCCACACAGGACTTTATTGATACTGTACTGACACGTATCACATTGCCTGGCTCTATCTTTTTGGGTATTATCTCAATTATTCCGGCCGTCGCAGTATTTTTTGGCGTAAATGCTGCTTTTGCATTGTTCTTCGGCGGAACGTCTTTACTAATTCTCGTCGGAGTTGTCCTTGACACATTGCAGCAAATTGAAAGCTATTTGTTGATGCGTAAATACGATGGCTTAGTTCAAAGTGGTAAATTAAAAGGACGATCTAGTCGAATGCAAGGCATTGGGGCAAACATGTAAAAAAGATCTTTTAAATGGTTTTTTTTAAAACCCCTGCGGAAGTTGAATTAATGAGGGAATGTAACACACTTGTGTGTGAAACCCATGCCTTAATAGCAAAGGAATTAAAACCTGGTGTTACGGGTAAGGAATTAGATCGATTAGCAGAATCCTTTATAAGAGATCATCAGGCAGAACCTGGCTTTAAAGGCTATCAAAATTTCCCAGCTACATTATGTATATCTCCTAACGAACAAGTCGTCCATGGTATTCCTAATGACAATCCTTTTAAAGAAGGTGACGTTATTTCATTTGATTGTGGGGTATTAAAAAATGGGTTTTATGGGGATGCTGCCTTTACATTTTTATTGGGGGATGTAGATCCAGCTGCAGTTAAGTTATGTAAAGTTACCCGAGAATCCTTGAACTTAGGAATTCAAGCAGCTCGAGTCGGTAACAAAGTAGGTGATATTAGCTATGCCATACAAAATTATGCTGAACGTCTTCACGGGTATGGCGTTGTTCGTGAGCTTGTAGGTCATGGAGTAGGACGTAATTTACACGAACCTCCAGAGGTACCTAATTTCGGCCGAAGAGGAAAAGGCCAACGTCTAAAAGAGGGAATGGTATTAGCTATTGAACCTATGGTGAATTTAGGAACAAGACGTATTAAATATCATAAGGATGGTTGGACGGTGACAACAAAAGATCGCAAGGTCTCTGCACATTATGAGCATTCAGTTCATATTACAAGAAGAGGGCCCGATATACTGTCTAATCACGACATTATAGATCAGGCCATAAAAAAGAATGATTATATTATGCAAGTTGGGTAAAAAAGCTCATATTTGCACTTCAAAATTACAGGATGGCAAAGCAAGATGTAATTAAACAAGATGGAGTAATTGAAGAAGCATTGTCTAATGCAATGTTTCGTGTGCGATTAGAGAATGATCATGAGGTTATAGCTACGATCTCTGGGAAGATGAGGATGAATTACATTCGGATTTTACCAGGCGATAAAGTAGCTGTAGAAATGTCTCCTTATGATCTGACTCGAGGTCGAATTACTTATCGTTACAAATAAAAACGTAGTTATGAAAGTAAAAGCATCTATTAAGAAACGGTCTTCAGATTGTAAGATTGTTAGACGAAAAGGTAGGTTGTACGTTATTAATAAGAAAAACCCGCGCTTTAAGCAGCGTCAGGGATAAAATACTAAAGTATGGCACGTATTGTTGGTGTAGATTTGCCTCGAGATAAGAGAGGTGTTATAGGTTTGACTTATATTTTTGGAATCGGAAATTCTTCGGCTAAAGACATTCTTGAGCGCGCTAATATCGATGAAGATGTTAAGGTTCAGGATTGGTCTGATGATAATATTAACGCCATAGCGCGTATTATTAATGAAGATTACACCGTAGAAGGACAGTTGCGCGGTGAGGTGCAGCAAAACATCAAAAGATTGATGGATATTGCTTGCTACAGAGGTCTGCGGCATCGAAAAGGGTTGCCTGTGAGAGGACAAAGAACTCGAACAAATGCCCGAACGAGAAAAGGACGGAAGAAAACCGTTGCAAATAAGAAGAAAGTTACTAAATAATATAATAGGGATATGGCAAAGGCAAAAGGAAAGTCAAGCAAGAAGTCGCGTAAAAATGTGAAGATAGGAGCAAAAGGATATGCCTATATTCAAGCGACCTTTAATAATATTATTATTACGTTGACTAATGATCAAGGGCAAGTTATTTCTTGGGGTACTGCAGGTAAATCAGGATTTAGAGGCTCTAAAAAGAATACGCCGTATGCAGCGCAAATTGCTGCTACGCAAGCTGCCGAGGAAGCTGCTTCATTAGGTTTGAAACATTGTGAAGTATATGTTAAGGGGCCCGGAGCAGGAAGAGAATCCGCGATTCGCGCTATTGATAATGCGGGAATTAAGGTTCGCAAAATTAAAGATGTTACACCCATTCCGCACAATGGATGTCGCCCACCCAAGAAGAGACGCGTTTAATTACAGCGTTAAAAGAATACTTAGAATATATAAATAGAACAGTTCTATGGCAAGATATACAGGTCCAAAAACCAAAAAAGCAAGAGCATTCGGTGAAGCCATTTATGGCTTTGACCGTTATTACGAGCGTCGGAAATTCCCTCCTGGACAGCATGGGAATAACAAACGAAGAAGACAAAAATCAGATTATGCTCTTCAGTTGATGGAGAAGCAAAAGGCCAAATACACATATGGTGTTTTGGAGCGTCAGTTTCGCAATCTTTTTGAAGAGGCGAATAGAAGAAAAGGTGTTACTGGTGAGGTACTTCTTCAATTGCTTGAAGCCCGTCTTGATAATACAGTTTTCAGATTGGGAATTGCTCCAACGCGGCGAGCTGCCAGACAGTTGGTTACTCATAAGCACATCGCCGTTAATGGTGTAGTGTCCAATATTCCATCTTTGTCATTACGCGCTGATGATATTATTTCTGTTCGTGGTAAAAGCCGAGGTCTTGAAGTAGTTCAAAACTCGATTGGTGCCAAGTCCGATGTAAGGAAATTTAATTGGTTAGAGTGGAATCCCGACAAAATGGAAGGTAAACTTATTGCCTATCCTGAAAGAGAAGCCATTCCCGAAAAGATCAATGAGCAGTTGATCGTCGAATTATACTCTAAATAGTATATAGATCTTAAATATAATGGATAACTAAATTGTTATCTATCTTTTAATAGCCTGAATAAATATCTCTATGAATTTACTTAGCTTTCAAAAGCCAGAAAAAATTGTTTTACAAAAGGCGGACGAATTTCAAGGTCAATTTGAGTTCAAACCTCTAGAGCCGGGTTTCGGCCAGACTGTAGGGAATTCATTACGTCGGGTGTTACTTTCCTCACTTGAGGGTTATTCGATTTCTGCTGTACGTATTGCTGGGGTAGATCATGAATTTAGCACAATCAAAGGTGTTGTTCAAGACGTTGTCGAAATTATCCTCAACCTTAAACAGGTTCGGATGAAGCGAGTTGATGGAAATGATGACTCTAGCGATGCCGAAACGCTATATCTCACTATTTCAGGAAAAGAGAAATTTCTTGCCAGCGATATCGATGAATCAACGAATGTATTTGAAGTTACTAATCCAGAGTTGGAAATATGCTCTATGGAACCTTCTGTAAATTTGGAGATCGAATTAACTGTTTCTAAAGGACGTGGATATGTTCCCGCAGATAGTAGCTTAGACAAGGATGCCCCAATAGGAGTAATCCCCGTAGATGCAATTTATACTCCAATCAAAAATGTTTCTTACAAGGTTTCAAATACCAGAGTAGGACAGCGAACTGATTTTGAAAAGTTAAATATTTCTATTTCCACAGATGGCACAGTCCATCCAGAAGATGCTATAAAAGAAGCCTCTCGGATTCTTATTCAGCATCTCATGTTGATTACTGATGAAAATATTTCTTTTGAAGATTCTGAAAGTAAGAAAGAGGATATAGTTGATGAGCATATTTTACATATGCGAAAACTATTAAAAACTCCTTTGGAGGATTTAGATCTTTCAGTACGAGCTTACAATTGCTTGAAGGCTGCTAAGATTAATACTCTTGGAGAACTCGTTCAATACGAAACACATGAATTACTCAAGTTTAGAAATTTTGGTAAAAAGTCACTTGTAGAAATAGAGGAACTCCTTCAAAATAAAGGACTTACTTTTGGTATGGATCTATCCAAATACCAACTTGAGTCAAACGACTAGTACTAAAGATTAAAAACTTTTTCAAATAATTGCAATAACCATTGTGTGTTGCGAAGTTCAAAAATTAATAACCTATGAGACACGGAAAGAAGAATAACCATCTCGGTAGAAAACGCGGGCACAGAGTTGCTCTCTTACGTAATTTATCAATCGCTTTGATTGAGCACAAGCGAATTAATACCACCTTAGCTAAAGCGAAAGCTTTACGTCGATTTATTGAGCCCCTTATAACGAAATCAAAAACGAATACTACCCATTCTCGCCGTGTCGTTTTCAGTAATTTGCAAAGCAAGAAGGCAGTTATAGAGCTTTTTGGTCCTATAGCCGCTAAAGTTGGCGATCGACCTGGCGGTTATACTCGGGTTATACGTACTGATTTTAGACAAGGCGATGGAGCTGAGATGGCTATGATTGAATTGGTCGATTTTAATGAAGTGTATCAGCCGGCAGAAGCTCAGTCAAGTAGCAGACGAACGCGCCGAGGAGGTAGTGGTAGCTCGTCTAGTAATCAGACAAACGATGAAGCAGCTAGTTCTGCAGCTGATAATCAAGAAGAAGAGTAGGTTCCAAACATACTTTAACATTTTTAAGCAATGGGCATGGATTACTTCATGCCCATTTGTTTTTTGTAATTAGTCAAACCAATAGGTTTTTACGGAAGGCTTTCCAAGGCCTTTACTTTCGACTTTCGTTCTAACTATAAAACAAAGCTTTCTTAGACTGCTGTATCATTGTAAATTCAAGTTCTATTTTTCAATTTATTAGAATATTTTCAAATTCCGGAAGGTTTTTTAGTTTTCTATACTATATTTTGACAGTGTTTTCTTCATTTAAGATTGTGCAAAGTATATTTGCAAAAATCTTCTTTTATGAACTCAAATACCGAAACCGCTGCTGCTATTCTTCTTCTCGCAGATGGTACTGTTTTTCGAGGAGGTGCAATTGGTGAAATAGGTACTACTGCCGGTGAATTATGTTTTAATACAGGAATGACTGGTTATCAAGAGATCTTTACAGATCCCTCTTACTTTGGACAACTTATGGTAATGACTAATGCTCACATTGGAAATTATGCGGCATTAGAGGAGGATATGGAATCCGATTGTCCGCAAATCCAGGGACTTGTGGTAAATGAATTTTCTAGAGTCCCTAGCAGACCTAAGGCGGACCAAAGTTTAGAGTCTTTTATGCAAGTTCATGGCCTGGTAGGTATTAGTAATATTGATACGCGGAAGCTCGTCCGTATTTTGCGCAAGAAAGGCGCTATGAATGGTGTAATTTCCTCTGAAATTGCAGACATAGATGAACTCAAGGCGCTATTGGATAAGACACCAGATATGGCTGGGTTAGAATTAGCCTCTAAAGTATCAACAACAGAGCCTTATTATTATGGTAATGATGCTGCTACTTATCGAATTGCCGCAATAGACTATGGAATAAAACGGAGTATATTGAAGCGTTTCGTAGAGAGAGACTGTTATGTTCGCGTGTATCCTGCCTCTGCCTCCTATGAAGAGATTCAGCAATGGCAACCAGATGGTTATTTTTTATCTAATGGGCCAGGTGACCCATCTTCTATGCAGTATGCTGTGAAAGAAATAAAAAAAATGCTATCAGACAATGTGCCGATTTTTGGGATTTGTCTCGGACATCAGCTGCTAGGGTTAGCTATGGGAATCCCGACATTTAAAATGCACCATGGACATCGAGGTATTAACCATCCAGTTAAAAACCTTATAACGGGTAAAGGGGAGATCACATCCCAAAATCACGGCTTTGGTATTCATGCTGATGCGGTGAACGAACACGCAGACAAAGTTGAGGTTACTCATATAAACCTCAATGACCGAACGGTGGAAGGTTTTTCCGTTAAGGGTAAAAAGGCTTTTTCTATTCAGTATCATCCAGAGGCTTCACCTGGGCCTCATGATTCCCGCTATTTATTCGATGACTTTATCGATATACTTTAAAAACAAAAGAATTTTATGAGTCGCATAATCCAAACAACAGCCCGAGAAATACTAGATTCAAGGGGGAACCCCACAGTAGAGGTGGAAATATTGACAGAAACCGGCCAGGTGGGCAGAGCTGCAGTGCCATCTGGGGCGTCCACAGGTAAGTTCGAAGCCCTTGAAATGCGCGATGAAGATGCAAATCGATATCACGGAAAAGGGGTACTAAAAGCCTGTAAGATAGTAGAAGAGGAAATAGCCACACTTATTGAGGGTATGTTTGTGTATGACCAAAGATCTATCGATTTACGAATGATCGAGGCTGATGGAACAGAAAATAAATCTAATTTCGGCGCAAATGCCATGTTAGGAGTTTCCTTGGCGGCGGCTAGAGCAGCTTCCAAAGTTCTGGATCGCCCGCTGTTTGAATATATAGGTGGCGTTCATGCGCACACATTACCGGTTCCTATGATGAATATCTTAAATGGAGGATCGCATGCAGATAACAGTATAGATTTCCAAGAATTCATGGTAGTTCCTGCCAACGCTGATAGTTTTCGGGAAGCCTTACGAATGGGCACTGAAGTATTTCACAGCCTAAAGGCTGAATTAAAAAAGAATAATTTCAGTACGAATGTTGGAGATGAGGGTGGCTTTGCGCCTAATTTAAGCTCTAACAAAGAGGCGATCGATACTGTCATGAAGGCGATCGAGTCAGCTGGATATCGGCCAGGTGAGGATCTATGGATCGCTATGGATGCAGCAGCCTCGGAATTCTATGATGAAAAAAGTGGTAAGTATCACCTCGCATCAACATCTGATAAACTTTCTGCAGCAGAACTAACTTCGTATTGGGAGGAATGGGTAGAGCAGTATCCTATCTTTTCCATAGAGGATGGTTTATATGAGGATGATTGGAGTGGTTGGAAAACACTGACTGAGCGACTAGGATCAAAGTGCCAATTAGTAGGTGATGATCTTTTTGTTACTAATACGCGTAGACTAGCTCGAGGTATTGAAAATGATATTGCGAATTCCATTTTAGTTAAAGTGAATCAAATCGGCACCCTTACAGAGACGATCGAGGCTGTTGAAATGGCTCACCGTAGCGGGTATACTTCTGTAATATCTCACCGTTCCGGAGAGACAGAAGACACAACCATTTCTCATTTATCCGTTGCTTTAAATTCTGGACAGATCAAAACAGGCTCTGCGAGTCGTTCTGATCGAACGGCGAAATACAATGAACTGCTGAGAATTGAAGAGTTTTTGGCAGATTCTGGAAAATATATGGGCCTGAGTGTGGTACATATGTAAAAAATATTGCATATTTGCTAACATATTACAAAAAGTAATAATATGTTAGCCAGATTTTATACATGGAAAGCGGAAAAACCCCCGTGGATCAATCGATACACAATTATCTGTTTTGTTTTCACAATCTGGATGATCTTTTTTGATAGACATGATTTATTAACTCACATTTTCTTGTCCAATCGACTTCATGAATTGGAGGAAGAAAAAGAGTTTTACGAAGAAGGAATAGAAAAAACTCATCAGATGTATGATCAGATCAATCATGATATTGAAAAGTATGCGCGTGAAAAGTATTATATGCATCGTGCTGATGAAGAAGTTTTTATTATTCGTACTTCAGAGTAAGTTTTTACTCGTATAATCAAGTTTTCACTTTATTATTCTGCGTAATATTCTGTATATTCGACCTTCATTTTAACACAAAATATATTAGTTCATGTCGGTACTCGTCAATAGTTCCTCTCGTATTATAGTTCAGGGCTTCACAGGAAATGAAGGATCTTTCCATGCAGGTCAAATGATAGAATATGGCACACAAGTAGTAGGAGGTGTGACTCCAGGTAAAGGAGGAAAAACACATATGGATAGACCGGTATTTAACACTGTTCAAGAAGCTGTTGATGAGGTCGGTGCAAATGTTTCTGTAATATTTGTACCACCGGCTTTCGCTGCTGATGCCATAATGGAGGCTGCAGATGCAGGCATTGAAGTCATTGTAGCTATCACTGAAGGAATTCCTGTTCAGGATATGGTGAAGGTTAAGGAATATATTAAATCCTTTGATACTCGGCTTATAGGCCCAAATTGTCCGGGTGTTATTACTCCTGGTGAGGCTAAGGTTGGGATTATGCCAGGTTTTATTCATAAAAAAGGCCGTATTGGCATTGTATCTAGATCTGGTACACTGACTTATGAGGCTGTCGATCAGGTGACCAAGGCTGGCATGGGGCAGTCCAGTTGTATAGGTATAGGTGGAGATCCAATTGTCGGTACAACCACTCAAGAAGCTGTTCAGTTATTCATGGAAGATGAGGACACTGATGGTATTATCATGATCGGTGAAATTGGAGGCAGCATGGAAGCTGATGCTGCTCATTGGATAAAGGAGCACGGTACAAAGCCCGTCGTTGGATTTATTGCTGGGCAAACAGCTCCAAAAGGCCGCACGATGGGGCACGCTGGAGCTATCGTTGGGGGAGAAGATGATACGGCAGAAGCTAAAATGAAAATCATGAAGGCTTGTGGATTACATGTAGTCGAGTCACCCGCAAAAATTGGCGCAACGATGAAGGAAGCCCTTGGCTTATAAAATTCCATAGATCGAAATAATTTCCAGGGAATAGACTGATATAGTTTATTCCCTTTTTTTATTATATTTTCATCTATGAATAAACACGAGAAGTACATTAATCTAGCAATAGAGGAAGCGCAAAAGAGTATGCGTGAGGGAGGAATTCCTATAGGAAGCATTCTTGTCTGCGGACAGAAAATTTTAGGACGTGGGCACAATCAACGTGTTCAGGAAGGCAGTGTTGTTCTCCACGGAGAAATGGATGCCTTAGAATCCGCAGGTCGTTTGCCGGCTTCTACCTATTCTAAAAGTGTACTATACACGACTCTTTCCCCTTGCAGTATGTGTTCGGGTGCAATTTTGTTATATGGTATTCCTAATGTCGTGATCGGGGAAAATCAAAATTTTAAGGGTGAAGAAGCCTGGCTGGAAAGCCTAGGGGTGGAAGTAGAGATACTTCAAGATAATTCATGTATTGAGATGATGCGTGAATTCATTGCTAACAATCCAAGTCTATGGAATGAGGATATTGGCGAAATAAGTTAGAAATAGTTCTATTGTCTCCGCAATGTATATATGGTATGGATAGAAATTAATTATCCTAAACTCACTACCATCAAATAACAACATTTTATTTTGGAGTGCTGAATTACAAATATTTCCTTTGCGTGAGGTGCCTGGAGGGCTTGGTACCCGCTCGGCTTGTCGAGTGGGTACGGAATGAAAAATGAACCCCGGAAGGGACCGACCCTCCCCGATAAATGGGGGAGGGGCACGCCCAAAAAATTATTAGGATGGATTCTTATTACTTCGACGTGGTTTCTGATAGAATTCAGGATCGACAATTAGTAGACCAAAAGACTCGCAATTTTCTTTAGTTTGCTTGGCATGGTGACGGCCGTGGGCGCGCAGAACAGCTCTGCTGAAGGGATTGTCAAGTTGCTTAAACCACTTGAATCTTCTATGGATGTACACGTCGTGAATTAAGAAATAGGTGATGCCGTAGAGAGAAATACCAATTCCTATAAAGAGAGCCCATAGGTGCGTGGTAGATGTACCCAGTATGTAAAAGAAGGCCGAGGGAATCGCAAATACGAGAAAAAATAAGTCGTTGCGTTCGAAAAAACCTTCCTTTTCATGATGGGGTTTATGGTGATCTTCGTGCCAGCTCCAAAGTGGACCATGCATGATATATTTGTGTGTAAACCAGGCTATAAACTCCATACCTACGTATGCTCCTAGCGTGATTCCAATGTAAAGTACTACGTTCATATATAATATATATTTAAACAGCCGAAAAAGATAACAAGCCAAAAGAACACTGTTATAACAACTGCGCTGGATGACTTGTTTCCCCATTTTTGATAAATAGCTGTAAAAATTGCAGCCAAAACCCACCACGCAAAATAATTTGATTTCGGGATGCTACCTTCGGTCCAGGTCCACATATCTAAAGCAACGGCAACCGGCTCAATTAAGACATCGAGAAAAACAGCTATTGTAGCCGAAAGAATTGTGCGTATTATAGTATTTGCGCCGGGTAAGATGCGACGCACTAGGGAAAGGCTTCCCACGATGACTAAAACCCAGTTCAGGCCGATGAGAAGCGGGGTTTCGAAAATCTTGGGACCTAAAATTGCTCCGTACGAATAGGAGCCAAAGGGAAAACCGGTTTGTACACCTAAAACTTCGACACCAAAACCCAGGACATAAATTAAAAAAATACTAAACGCTGTGGACTGGGTGAGCGGTCGTAAAAATGCGATAACAACAGCTGCAGAAAGAATCAACTGCATCGGTGTCAATTGCATCACCTCCGGTTGATCAAAAATGAGGACTTGTGTAAGTCCTACGACATACATAATACTTATGAAAACGATGGCTATCTGTGCCTGATATGTTCGCAACCAATTTTTCAAGCTTGATTCATTTCGCGGGCAGTTATTTTAGCTGACAAAAGACACAAAGGGATTCCTCCTCCCGGGTGAACGCTGCCACCGCAAAAATATAAATTTTTCACTGTAGGGTGAAAGTTAGGATGTCGATTAAATGCAGCCATCATATCATTCGAGGCGGAGCCATATAATGCACCGCCAACTGATGAGGTATCGATTTCAATTTGACGGGGAGTCCATTGCCGCTCAACAACAATATCATTTTCAATATTCCTTTCCAGAATTGCCGCAAGCTTGTCTAGGGTTTGCTGGCGAATTTCAGTAGCTAGCGTAGTCCAATCTTGGCCCTGATCGTGGGGTGTATTGATCATAACAAACCAATTTTCGCTATTTTGAGGAGCATCTTGAGCTTCGATTTTCGAAGTGATATTAACATAAACTGTAGGATCAGGGTGTAACTGTCCCTTTTTAATTGCTTTGAATTCTTGTTTATAGTTTTCACTAAAAAAAATATTGTGTAATCCCAAATTAGAATAGGGACGCTTCATGCCCCAATAAAAAATAAAGGCAGATGAAGAGCGTTCTTCCCGACGAACCTGGCGAGGTAGCTCTAATTGTGGCAGCAGCTGGTGATATGTAGCATGTATATCCACATTACTCACGACTTGATCCGCACGGTAGATGGATGTTCCAACTCGAACCCCCGCAGCTCTGCCTGATTCAAGTTTGATTTCATCCACTTTTTTATCGAAGTGGTAGACAACTCCAAGATCCTTTCCCAGCTGGTAAAGACTGTCTGCGATATTATACATTCCCCCTTTAGGTAAAAAGGTGCCGGTATTAAACTCAAAATGGGGGATCATGGACATCATTCCCGAGGTGCGGAAAGGATCGGATCCATTATAAGTTGCGTACCGATTAAATAGCTGAACTAACTTGGGGTCGGTAAAATATTTTTTGTTAAATCGGTCTAAGGTGGAAAACAGGCCGTACCGAAAGAGAAAAGGAATCGCTTTGAGTACATCTTTCTGTACCCAACTCCTCCAGCGATGCAGTGATCGATCCAGGAAAATACGCCCTACTGTATCGTATTTCCAGGCAGCGTGATTGAGATATTCAGGCAGATCGCCAGGCTCGATATCAAAGGTTTTTAGTGCGGCCTGCTCGAGTTCTTTCCGATCGGCCGAAGCAAAAAACTGAGTGCCATCTTTCCAAAAGTACCGACACGATTCGTCAATTTTTTGATACCTAAAGTAATCATCTATGGGTTTGTCTGCCAATTCAAATAGTTCTTCTACATATTCCGGTTGTGTAAATAAAGAGGGGCCACCGTCAAACCGATATCCTTTCTCTTCAAAATGGTATAATTTTCCGCCCGGGCTTGATGAAGCCTCGAAAACTTCTACATCATCACCGTGAGCCCGACGGCGAATAGCCAAGGCCAAACCCGCAATGCCAGAACCTACGATTATAGTTTTCATGGGCTTTTGAGATGAAATATGATGATTGTTTTTCATTCCAAAGGAACGCGTTGTCGTTGATTAAAATTTTCTTTGGTTCGCATTAGTGGGATAATGACATAAAAGTCGGTCCCTTTGTTGACTTCAGTTTCAAAATAAATTTTTCCATTAAATCCCTCAATGATATTTGCACATATAGCGAGGCCCAAACCAGTCCCCGAACTCTTACTGGTGAAGTTGGGCTTAAAAACTTTTTCTTTGACCTCATCCGGTATTCCTTTTCCATTATCTGATACTTTGATAACAGCCTCATCAGCTTTTTTGTACAACTTAATTGTAATCAAGCCTCTGCGATCTGATGGAATAGCTTGAATTGCATTTTTAATTAAGTTGCTCATGACTCGAAGTAGGTGGTCTTTATCCGCAAAAACGCGTAAGTCATCAATGGGTACAAAGAGTTTGATATCCATATCCTTGCGTTCCCGGAATAAATCATGGATGGACGCCACGACTTCATTGAGTGATACAACCCGGTTTTCTGGTTCTGGCATTTTTGCAAAACTTGAAAATTCACTTGCAATGCGATTTAGGTTATCTATTTGCTCAATTAGTGTGGCACTTACTTTGCGGAATAGCTTTTCTTTATTGGGATTATCATTTTCAATGGCAAATTGCAGATGCTGCAAAGAGAGCTTCATGGGAGTTAGCGGATTTTTTATTTCATGTGCGACTTGCTTAGCCATTTCGCGCCAGGCGGTTTCTCGCTCGGTAGTTGCCATAATTTTTGCGCTTTCTTCCAGCTGTAGGATCATTCGATTGTAATCGCGAATCAACTCACCCAATTCATCTTTTTGATTCCAATTCAGGGGTACGTTTTTTTTGCCTAGTTTGAGGGACTTCAGCCTTTCACTTAGCACCTTCAATGGCGCAGTTATCGAATTGGAAACTGCCACTGCAATTCCTCCTGTAAGCACAAAAAGGAATACATAAATATTTAATAGAGTCAATATAATTTGCCTAAAGCCTAGCCCTAACTGGAGGGTTTCCACTTCAGCATCGAATTGGGCAATGGCTTCCCCATTGGCGGGGCCATTTATCCTGTGATAAATAGATCCTTCTTGAATGTGCATATCTCGGCTGGAAAAAAAGGAGGGTTTACTGATGCTGTGTGGAAGTAATGGAAGACCTACACCACTAATTCGAATTCCCTCGAATGTGTATAAACTTCCTGAGGTTTGATGCTTTTTTTGGATTTCATTAAAAAGCTCCTTGAGTGATGTTTCGGGCTGCTCTTCCCAGCTAGTGGTAAAATCTCGCACGGCTGCGGTTGTGACTTGTAGCGCAAGTTGTTTTGATTGTTCCCCACCCTGGTATTCAAAATAGAAATAAGTTACACAAGCCATTACCCCAAAAGATCCGACGGTTACCGCTAGAATATAAAATTGGATGCGTTTGCGAAGGCTGGGTAATTCGGTCCAATAAAAAGCCCAATCTGACGGCAATAATTTAAGTGGGCGATTGATCAATAATAAAATTAAGGCGACCGCTACCCACAAGACAAAAAATAGAGCATATAGTGAGATAGGCTCGTTAATACCCGTTTTCGGCCGGGCGATCACATAAGTGGTATCGTTCTGCTTGCCTAAAAAATAGTAGGCTTGATCTGTTTCATAAGGAATGATGGCCCCATCTGGGATACTAAAGTCTAAGGAGCTGGGTTTGCGCCATATAGGTCCGTTTTGATAGACAATGCGGTCATTTTTATATTTAGCCCAGGAAAAAATACCTTTAGTATCGGAAACCTCTGACTTTGAAGTCATCCAGGTTTTCATAGCTTCAGCTTGCTCCTTTTTTACGGCCAGCGTACTAAACCTAAAGACGAGGAGCGAAGTACAGGCAGCAAGAACAGTGAGCCATATAAATGGCCAGGTTAATCCACCGGATACATTTTCTGCAAACAGGTCCATCAAAATGATGATGATAAAAGAAAGAATAAAGAAAGCAAAGGGATGGACTTGAATGGGAAACAATAAATAAAAGGGGAGAAAAACCACCCCTGCCATCAGAAGACTTAAAAGTTTTTTATCTAAGGTCAACCCTAACTGCAGAACCGATTTATGGATTCGGTAACTCATTACAAATAGAGTCGAAACGAATGAGACAATGCCAATGTACCAGAATAAGTTGCTCGAATTCCAATGTAATAGATCTTCAGCTCGAACTATAGATAATTGATAAAATACAGTATATCGAATGATGAAAATGGCTAAGTAATAGGCTAAAATCAAGGAAATGAAATAAATTGTAGCTTGCCCCCACTTTCCAAGCTGATTTCTAATACCTGCGCCCAGTCCCTTTATTATATGAGGAGTTTGAGTCACAATCAAGCTTAGCACTGCGACGGTGTAGACCCAGTCTAAAGCCTCCCACGCCTCCCTCTGTCCTTGTAGTAAGAGAAGCCACTTTTCTGTCCAATTTTCCTCTAATAAACCTATAATTAGCAATGCCAACGGAGCGAGAATATAGGCCAGGGTTATTTTTTGCCATTTCCTCCCTGCTGAATGCAACAGCAAGAATATCCAGGCAAGGAAACCTAGATATACGCATGTCTTTCCGCCTATTTGGAATCTTTGGACTTGGTGCGTATCCGGTTGGACTTCAATGGAGCTAAATTGACTTTCGGTAAGAACTTCTATATGAGTAGCGGAGCTGTCCGGTAAAATCTGGATTGCCTGAGAAAAAAGTTTATCCGTTGACCAAGCTCGAAGGTGAATATAACTATCAACTTTTATCGAGTATACCAACCAGTATCCATTTCCTGTACTCAATAAAGACCAGCTATTTACATTTTTTTCTATGCTATCCAATTGAAATACGGGCCAAGACGTATCCGTCCAATATACCCAATTCAATTCTTCCTGACTCCAAACAAGATGTTTTTCACCCAGGGGCAAATTTGAAAAGCAGCGCTCCCAGTCTAGCTCTGCAGTACCGCATTTCTCCCATCTTTCCTCATCTTGAGGAGTTGGCTGGATTTGAGAAAGGGTTTGCTGAAGCTGATTTTGCCAATCTTTTTGGACATCATTGCGTAGAGTCCCCATTTTAGCACCTATTATCAGTAACATGCCAATCCCAATAAGAATTCCACCTGCCCAAATAAGAACTTTCTTTTTGAGTGCAGTCTGTTTATTTCTCCAAATCCGATAAAGCGAACTCATGTTTCTGCTATTATTACTCTAAGGTAACTCATATACAACAAATATATAATATAATTCTTTCTACTTTGGGCGTGCCCCCCAACTTGTTGGGGGTCGGTCCCTTTCGGGGTTCGCTTTTCGCTCCGTACCGTTCCATCCATTTCGGATGGAACGGTACCTTAGCCCTACAGGCACCTCACGCAAATGCAAATCGAGGAAAAGAGTTCCCGATGCTCATACTGGAATTTTTTTCTTCTATCCTGACCGAAAAAGTAGCGTATTGGGAACCTTAGGTATTTAATTGTATGTTTACTTTGAAGTTTACAAAGTCTGCCGCCTCGAAAGGGGAGGAAAGTCCGGACAACACAGGGCGCTGCACCGTGGAAAGCACGGGGGCTCGCGAGGGTTCAGATAGTGTCACAGAAACGATACCGCCTGGATTTTTTTTGGGTAAGGGTGAAAATGTGCGGTAAGAGCGCACACATCAATAGAGTAATTTATTGGTGGGATAAACCTTGCAGGTTGCAATGCCACATATACTTCGGTTTGAAATCGGCCCGATTGATTCTGTGGAAGCAGAAGCCGTTGGGGGTAGGCAGCATTAGATAAATGGCAGACACTCGTAAGAGATACAGAATCCGGCTTATTGAGTAAACTAAAAGAGCCCGCTTTGTGCGGGCTCTTTTTTATTAATAGCTATTTATATAAGCATAGAGAGTCTAATTTGTAGAGCCTCCAATATTATCACCTGTAAAAACACTCATGTCAAGACCTACACCGACCCGAAGGGTATTGGCTAATGGATTCGGTCTCGCTGAAGTAGAGACCAAATAGGACATGTCCAGATTGAAACCATTATATTTAAAACCAAAACCAAAAGTCATATACTTTCGGTTCCCCTTAGCTACGTGTTCATTAAAATACCCCACTCGAACAGCGAAGACTTCATCGTACCAATATTCCATGCCTAAAGTCCAGGTTATTTCCTGCAATTCTTCACTAAAGCCATTTGGCGCGTCAGAAAATGAATTCAGTACACCACTGAACAGACTTTGGTCTCGCCAGGCCGGAATTCCGTCCTCAGTAGTCTCAATAGAATCTCCTAAAGCGGGGGTTGGAACAAGAAGCTTGTTTGCCTGTCCTACAAAGGTAAGGCTGTTATATTCATCTAAATCTATCGTATAGGCAGCCCCTATTGCAAGATTTGTTGGAATGAAGTCACCAACCGCAGATTGGGTATAACTTATTTTCGTTCCTAAATTAGTCAAGGCTAATCCCAGCGTTAAACTTTCAGTTCGGCTAAGCTCCGTTTGATACTGCATCCCCACATCTGCAGCTATAGATGTACCTGCATTAATTTCTACTGTTCCTATGGTTTGTCCGCTAGCTAGATTCGAGTATATATATTTACCAGCTACCGACATAGAGAAATTATCGGATAGTTTACGAGCATAAGTAGCGCCAATTTCCCACTCTCTGGGAAATCCCGTACCTGTAGACTGAGCATTTTCATCGAGAAATGCTATTTCACCCATAGAAAAGAATTTCAAAGAAAGGCCAAAAGCCTGAATATCGTCAGGTTTGTAGTATCCATTGATATAGGCCAGGTAGACATCACCAACAATATTCCTTAACCAGGGCGTATAGGTAAAAGAGACGCCAAAGTCATCTTCGGCAAAAGCCAATGCAGACCCATTGTGGTGCAGACTATTGGGCGTTCCACTTAATGCAACACCTGCATCCCCAAGACCTCCAGATCTAGCATCTGGTGTGATAGTTAGAAAGGGCACTGCTGTGAATACTGGATTGGGGCAGGGCTGATCCGTCCCTGAAATCACCCAGTTTCCAGTTGCTATGTTAAATTCACATTGCGACAGCAAATCAGTAGATATCAAAGAAAGGAACAGCACGAGAATAGAAATACTAATACGTTGCATAATATAAGTTTAGTTCTAGAGTGACAAATATAAGATAATGAGATGTAAAAGTGCTACTTATATTTTTATTAACTTTAAAACTGGACTATGCAGTACTTCTGATGAATTGTTTTTCTCTACTCGAATCCGGGTGTAAAATACGCCTCCACTCAAATAGGCACCGCGGGTTTGAGGTCTCCATTCTATACAAGGAATTTCGCTGCTTTCTAGTAAAAAATTGATGGGGACTTCGTCAACTATTTGTCCCGATGAATTGAAGACTTCTAAATGCCCTTTGTAATTACCGACAGGTAGCTTAGATTTCAAACGGATACAAACTGATTCGAGAAATGGGTTAGGATATGCCAAAATCTCAAATAAATCTGTCTCATCTTGATCAACTACAACAAAATCAATTTCAGCTTCCCCCTCAAGTCCTATAATATTCCAAGCTCTTACTTTCAGGGAGTGGAAGCCAGGCGTTAAATCAGAAAGGGGGTAAAAAATTGTGCCCCCTCGCGAGTCCTCAAGGTTGGGCTCATAAAAACTATTTAAAATTATTGGATTATTAGTATTACCATCTAATATCGCTATCATTTCTTTTCCTAAACTGTTATTACTCAGATTGATTCCTAGGGAGTCGAATAACTTTACAAAAACCATGGGATTTGGGCCTACTTGCTCCCCATTGGTAAATAACTCACTTTCGAGGTAGAGATCTACCTGGGGAGGAGATGGCGAAAGCAGAGTATCATTAGGTATACCTCCAATAAAGAAGTTTGTATAGGCCCCTTTGGCATCTTCATTTTCAGCTGAACTAGATGCAGCAAAATACTGTATTTTTCCCTGTCCGATTTCTTCGTTAATTGCCTTGGGGACTACCATGGTAAATTCAAATTGCCCTTGAATCACAGGAACCTTTCCCTTCCACAGTACATTTTCTTGAGTTTTGAAGGTTCGTACTTTTGAACTAGAGCTCTGGCCCAACGTACTATTTTCACCTACTTTATCGAAAAGAGTTGGAGCTATTATTCCATTGTAATCACTGACCGGCAAGCCATTTCTGTCTGCAACATATCCCTGCACCGTTACGCGCTCAAGCGGCCCAACAGTATCAGGTCTCAATTGTGCATTATTTCCCTTGAAGGAAGTGGTAATAATTTGATAATTAGGCAAAAGAATTCGCATGGTGGGGTCTCCCAAGAGCGTATATTTTCTAGCGTTGGCGCGCAGGGTGTCTTGTCGATTGGCATTTTTAGCTCTTGACAGAACTTTCCCAATCGGTATAAAGCCTTTATCATCTTCGTCAAAGATTTTATTAAATGTAGAGGCTGTCAATCGTCGGTTGGAACTCGAATACACAGGTCTGGATGTAGTAAACAAGGCAATGGCACCGCCTGATCCTTTGTTTATGAGTAGCTCTCCTGTAGACTCTAAAGCGGGCTGATCATAAGTACCAAAGGTACAGGTAGCTGTTATGAATAAAGGTAGCTGATTTGAATTTGTCCAGGATTGCACATCATCGTTGGTAAGCACGCGTTCCGACGCCCAGCCGTAAGGTCCACCATGGCCAAGATAATTCACCACTAATGCGCCTCTTCGAATGGCATCATTGAGCTTGGCCGTAGCGTCTGGAAACCGAACCCCACTTGCTCCGTTGGTGCGTTTGAATGCATCAAAATATATTTTCTCCACAATGAGGCTCGAATCTTTTCGGACATCTTCAGCAATATTATCTGCATCTCGCAGATGGACATTATTGTCCCCATCATCAGCTAAAAATAAAAAACGATTTTGCCAATCGCCTCTGGTGGTGCGGTCTGATTCGTAGCGAATTATTTTGTCAACTAAAGTATTGGCCTCATCGAGGTTTCTTGCTGGGAGCCTGCCTACGTGTATAGTTAAAGCACCAACTAGGTCTCCTCCCTGGCCAGCTTGAATAAGCGCGAAAAAATCATCAGTGGGATAGCCAAAAATCGGGTGGTAAGACTCTGGCGTCTGATATGTGGGTATAATATTATAGTCTGGGTGGTTTTTATTAATATGTCGGTAATCAAAGGAGGCTGCACCGAAAAGGAATAAGTACTCAAAGTTATCATCCTTTTCATACAAATACCTAGCGTAGTCCCGAATTGCACCAGGATCTACTTTTCCTCCACTAAATTCATTATAAATTTTCTGTATCTCTGCCTTATCGACCTGCATGTGGGAATAAGCTTCGCGGTGTTCGATCCAACGGTCTACTGCGGGCTCTAAAAAATCAGGATATACTACGAGACATTTTGGTACCTCGATGGATTTTAAACTTTGGGGGGGGACTTTTTCAACGAAGGCGGGTTTAGGATAAGTTTTTTTGGCATCAAAAGCCACGTAGCGATTGAAGTCAGGGAGAGCTTGATCCTTGAAACTCACCTTATTTCCGCTAAAGTTTACCGGAATGGTGTAATAGTTGGGAAAATCAGAAATATTAATGATTTGCACCGAATTGCCAGTTCCTGTAAAATCCAAATCGGCTTCAAAAATATCCCCAGTTTCCGCACCGATGAAAAAAGTGGGTCCTTCATCAGGATTAAGTTCTTTAGTATAATAGCTCAATGTTATATAGTCTAACCAAGCTTGATCAGTATTTGAATTTGGGAAAAACTCAAGGCTAAGCTCATTTATTTCCGTGACGTTGAAACTCGGATGAGCTTCTGCAGGAAATGCTACACGATGTTCTGAGTGACTGATATTGGTGCCACTCATGGTATATAATTCATTCTGATCGTTTACCGTAAGACGAACTGCTGTTTGACTAGATGCTCTAGCCGCGAAATGAAAGGAAACATGCGCTGGATGACCTTCAGCAAGCAATCCCATGGGAGCTAAAATCTCTGCAAAATCTTGCTTTCGTTGCAGAGAAAATGACTCACCCAACCAGCGTTGGCCCGTCCCGTGATTTCCAATTTTTAGATCTTGCAAATTTACCATGTCCTGCTCGTGATGTTCATGAGATTGGATCGCATCGAAAGTGGTGGCGGTGGCTTCATCAATAATGAGTTCAGGAAGATCAACAGCTTCAATAGATTCTCCAATTTGGAGAAAAATGAAACCCTCCCCATCAAAGGGGTTATTATGCTCTTCAATAAATCCTGAGGGGTGGTATGATATATTATTAGGGCCGGGTGCAAAAAAGATGAGCTTGTCACCAGAATTTAACATGCCATCTTCGCCGCCTTCAATAAAGGAAGGGATGGGAACAGGATCGAAATATCTTTGCACATCATTACGAACTGGAACTACACCTTCACCCGCACTTAATATTCTTATGTTATCTACATTTAAATCACTTGATGATATATTCAATTCTTGAGTCAAATAGGAATGGCTTAACTCATAAACACCAGATCGGGGAATTTCAAGACGATAAGTTTCGCCAAAGGCTAAATTCGAAGTCGCTGAATTTTGGCCAAAAAGTGATATGCCACCACTGAGGATAAGAAGGAAGCTTAGTAATTGATTAATATTCATATATAGAAATGTATTTCCAGGTTATATCTTTACATTATGTACTTAGTTAAACGAAACTGATAAAGAAAACGTTAAACTTTTTATAAAATTACAAGCAACCATATGTTTTTTCACATCTTAGACATTAAAATTAAGCAATTTGCAAAAATTTAGGTCTTTTCACTTAATTAATAAGACCAAACCGAGTTTTACCGGTTTGGTTGTCCTCTTGACTTTGTATTTGTCTCAAACACTCAGTTATGGACAAGATCCGGTATTTAGCCAGTTTTATTTAGCGCCAACCCAATTAAATCCAGCCTTTGTTGGAAACTCGAACGGCCCTAATTTTGCATTAAACTACCGAAATCAGTGGCCAAGCATGCCAAATGCTTACACGACATATGCTGCTTCTTATGATCAATTTTTCGAGAGATACAATAGTGGATTCGGCTTCATCGCTATGGCTGACAATGCTGGAGATGGGGTTTTAACGACAAATAAAGTCGGATTGCAGTATAGTTATAAGGCGAGGTTAAGCCAATCGACCTACTTTAAGGGAGGATTGGAGGTAGCTTTTGTCCAAAATAACCTGGATTGGCAAAAATTAGTCTTTTTCGATCAACTTGACCCAGAGTTTGGTGCAGTTACGCCCGGTGGTTCAACTATACCTAGTGCAGAAGTGCCTCCTGAATCTTTATCCTTCATTTACCCTGATATTTCATTTGGACTTGCTATATATTCTTCGAGGTACTATGGAGGCCTGGTTTTACATCATTTGAATGCTCCACAAAATAATTTTTTCGAAGATGCCAACCCCTTGCAGTCAGGCGTCCCCCTTCGCTTTACCTTACACGGGGGAGCTCAGTTTTCAGGTGGGAGGTCTCAAGCAAGTTTAGACGATGGGTTTTTATCTCCTAATTTTATATATACTCGACAAGCAGGCTTTAGTCAACTCAATCTAGGTATTCACGGAGGGATCAGCGCAATTTTTGGTGGTCTGGCCTACCGGCATTCAGGAAGTATTCCTGATGCGGTCATTTTATCATTTGGATTTCGAACGGGCAATTTGCGTATTGGATATTCTTTTGATTACACTGTATCAGATTTAGGTATAAGTGTAGGAGGAGCACATGAAATTGGAGTACAGTATCGGATAGAGCGTGACAGTAAGGTCGATTATAATGATTGTTTTGGCCTTTTCAGATAAATTTAAACCTATTTTGGCAATGTAAATTTTCTACCTCCGTTATAATTAAGATTTTGTAGTAAGAAATGAATTACTATATTTGGAGTCCCTAAAAAGTGTTGGAAGCATGAAATTAACTCGAATCACATTATTTGTAGCCCTAAGTTCTCTCCTTTTATGGACGAGTTGTAAAAAATCTGAGCGGTCGATGACCACCGGATGGAAATACAACGATGCCGAATGGGGGGGATATGAGAAACCAGAATTTGAAGAACAAGAAACTGGACCAAATCTGGTTTTGATTCCTGGTGGAACCTTTGCAATGGGCACCGTTCAAGAAGACGTTACTTACGAATGGGACAATCAGCCCCGAAGAGTAACAGTTTCTTCATTTTATATTGATCAAACCGAAGTGCCTAATTTGGATTATCGGTTTTATACAGAATGGACGAAACGCCATTTTATAGATCAATATCCACAAGTGTATTTTGATGCACTACCTGATTCGCTGGTTTGGCGAGAAGAGTTAGCCTTCAATGATCCTTTAGTTTATAATTACTTTAGATTTCCAGCATACAATGATTACCCAGTCGTTGGAGTAAGTTGGGTTCAAGCTGAGGCTTTCTGTAAGTGGAGATCGGATCGTGTGAACGAAACTATTCTAATTGAAAAAGGAATTTTAAATCCTCCTGGTGAAGCAGCAGGTGGTGATAGTTCTGACTTTTTCACTACAGAAGCGTATTACGCTAACCAATATGAAGGAAATGTTCGAGCAAATCTCGAGGATGTCCGAACTGGTGGCGAAAGAAATGTTAGAAAAACCGATGGTATCATGCTGCCGGAATATAGGTTACCTACAGAAGCTGAATGGGAATATGCTGCTTTAGCTCTAGTCGGAAACCATAAAATTGAAGATTCTGAAAATATTACTGACCGACGTTACTTCCCTTGGGATGGCTACACAGCTAGATATCAAGTTAGAGATAGGTATCAGGGAAAAATGCTAGCCAACTTCAAGAGAGATGGTGGCGACTACATGGGAGTAGCCGGAAACCTTAATGATAATGCAGCTATACCAGCTCCAGTAGAGTCGTTCTATCCCAATGATTTTGGTTTGTACAATATGGCAGGTAATGTGAATGAGTGGGTGGCAGATGTTTATCGTCCACTTACAGGAGAAACTATTCGCGATGCCGAGAAGCATGACTTAAACCCTTTCCGGGGCAATGACTTCACCGTTCGAGTTCGAGATGAGGAAGGCAATCTTGTAGAAAAAGATTCACTTGGTCGCATTCCCCGTGAGAAACAAAGTGAAGAAGATCTTAAGAATCGTCGAAACTATAGAGAAGCGGATTTGAAAGATTTCAGGGATGGCGATAGCGAAGAAGTGGTATATGATACTGGTAACAATACACTCATTAGTGATAGCACCCGTGTAATTAAGGGTGGATCATGGGCGGATAGATTGTATTGGTTATCACCTGGTACACGACGCTTTTGGCACCAAGAAAAATCTTCTAGTACTATTGGCTTCCGTTGTGCAATGAATCGTTTGGGTTCAAATACCAATGGAGGCACGGCAGGAAACCACTTTAAGTCCAGAGTCCGCAAGGTGGACAGAGGACGCTAAAAATTATTAATGTTTAAAAGGACCTGATTTTCAGGTCCTTTTTTTATTACTACCAATGTTCTTTTATGACTATTAAAGAACTCTATTCCATATACCTTGCCCACCCGAAAGTAAGTAAGGATACAAGAGATAATGTCGAGGGAGCCATTTACTTTAGCCTTAAGGGCGATCGGTTTGATGGTAACAAGTTTGCTCAAGATGCTTTAAATAAAGGCGCTGCGTATGTAGTGGTCGATGATCTCTCTGCTGTAGATCCAAACAATTCCAGAGTGATTCATGTGTCAGATGGATTGAAAACGCTTCAACTTCTCGCGAGATACCATAGGGCTCAATTCGAAGGAAAAGTAATAGCGATAACGGGTTCTAACGGAAAAACTTCAACAAAAGAATTAATGGCAAGGGTTTTACGGATGAGTTATACCGTATCATCTACTCCTGGTAATTATAATAATCATATTGGAATTCCACTAATGTTGCTTCAAACTCCAATGGACGCGGATTATGTTATTGTAGAAATGGGTGCTTCCCGTATAGGTGATATAGCTTCATATTGTGATATAGCCCAACCTGATTACGGATTGATAACAAATGTCGGTGAGGCGCACATGGAGACCTTTGGCGGGAAAGAAGGGGTGCGACAGGGGAAAGGAGAGCTATATTCTTATATCTCTAAAAATGGAGGACGCGTTTTTATTTGTGCGGATGAAGACCACCTGCAAAAAATGGCTAAAGTTAGAGGTATAAATAAACCAGTTCTTTATTATGATTCTGATATGCCAAACGAGAATATAAACGAATTTCGAGCCCATGTTATCGAATGGCAGACTAAAATTTTATTTGAAGTTGATGACGCAAATGGCATAACCCATCTAATATCTTCTTCTCTTCATGGGCTTTACAATTATAGAAATATTCTTTCCGCTATGGCCGTTGGAAATTATTTCGGTGTCCCTATTGCTGCAATGGCAAAGGCCGTGAACACTTACAAGCCTAACGCCAATCGTTCTGAAGTCCGTAAAATAGGTACAAATGAATACTACCTAGATGCGTATAATGCAAATCCCACTAGTATGAAACTAAGCTTAGACGCCTTTAACGGGGCCAGGCCAGATCGCAAGGTACTAGTTTTGGGAGATATGCTGGAACTTGGAGATTATTCCGGGAAAGCACATCAGGAAATTGTAGATTATATAGAACAGTTTCAAGGAGTTGACAAGATTTTTTTAGTGGGTAGTGAATTTGGAAAAACAAATTACTCAGATGATATGCAAAAATTTCAATCGGTTCAAGACTTGAAAAGGGTGTGGGAAAGATCTAATTGGCAAAATCAATATATTTTTCTGAAGGGCTCACGATCGATTCAACTGGAAAAATTACTAGATTAAATTTTTGTACCATCCTGACTTCTTGCGATAGCTTTCACAATGCGATTTGGTAATATGCCGTCTCGGCTCTGTTGGAAATCCGTATCAGTACATGGCAAATATACGCTCTCCTCATAGTTTGAGGACTTAGTAGGAATCTTAACCCACCAGCGTCCGGTTTTTTTGCTTTTTAGAAATGATAGAGGATAGTCTAGTACTTGAATGTCAATCAAGAATTCCAATAAATTTTCATTATTGAAAGGTTTCTCAAAAGCACGATTCTCTGCTCCCTGGATCGCATACCACATTGCCTGAGCAAACCAGGTGGCACTTTTTGCACTTAAAGACTTTTCTTCTTCAATGTTGTACAATAGAAGAAAACTCATTTTAGGCGAAACCATTGCGTAGCGAATCAGTTGGATAGCCTCTTCAGAGCTAAAGCCAGAAGGATTAGCGTTTTTTTTCGCATCTAGTTCTGCTTTCTTTAACACATTTGAATCAAATAGACACACATGTTGATTTCTAAGAGTGGGTTCCCAGGTATGTGGCTTTTTCTTCATTTCTCCCAGTCGATAGTAATCAAAGTGGTTTGTTTCCAACTCTTTCAATCTATATGAGGGTAATAGATGCATTTGACTTCCTAATTCTGTATAGTCTGTAGCATAGATCGACGTGCCTGTTTGTCCATATTGTTTAAAAAGAGACAGAAAATCTTGACTTCCATCGGTAATGTGAACCGTATTAAATGGTTCTTGAACTCCTTCGTATTCCTCAATGATAGGGCAAAGTGAGTTATTTAGATTATCCGTCAATTGGATAAGGGAGTGGTTCGGTAGTTTAATGCAATTGTCTATAACCTGAGATGGTATTTTTTGATTTTCCTCCTGATTTATGATGATGATCTGGACAGATTGGAAGTGATCAGCACTCCGAAATAGGAGCTTAAATGCTTGCGTATAATTTTGATGTGAGCAACTCAAATAAACCGTAGTCTTTTCTTTATCCCATTTGTCGTTATAAAAACTAATGCGGTGCCCAACGCTATGAGAAAGACTTGTTTCTTTTTCCCTTAAAAGTTCTTTGGATATACGTAACAATTCGTTCATGAAAATGCTATTTTAGCGTTGATCTTAAATAAAAATACATATAAAGATAAATAATAATCTATAACTAAGAAATATAACTCCATGACACTAAAAGAATATATCAATGAGCGTCCTCAAATTATATTTGAATGGAATGACTCCGAGACCTCAGCTCGTGGCTGGGTGGTTATTAACTCTCTAAAAAATGGTGCTGCCGGTGGCGGAACCCGGATGCGAAAAGGACTCACAAAAGACGAAGTAGTATCCCTGGCCAAAGTAATGGAGATTAAATTCTCGGTAAGCGGTCCATCCATAGGCGGTGCTAAATCCGGGATTTCTTTTGATCCATCAGATCCCCGCAGGAATGAAGTACTTGAACGGTGGTATAAAGCTGTTTTTCCTTTGTTAAAAAACTATTATGGTACAGGTGGAGATTTAAACGTTGATGAACTAAAAGACGTGATTCCGATAACGGAGAACTTAGGGTTGTGGCATCCTCAAGAAGGTATCGTAAATGGACACCTCAAAGCGGGTAAAGGTGAAAAAGTCAGGATGTTGGGTCAGCTCCGCTTTGGAGTAGCAAAGGTTATTGAAGATAAAGAATTTGCTCCCTTAGGAAACAAGTACGCTGTAGCAGATATGATTACGGGATGGGGGGTAGCTGAAGCGGTAAAACATCATTACGATTTATTTCATTCAGAGAACTTAAGTGGAAAACGAGTAATCATTCAGGGATGGGGCAATGTAGCTTCAGCGGCAGCCTATTACCTGGCAAATAATGGTTCAAAAATTGTTGGCATTATAGATCGAAATGGAGGTTTGATCAACGAGGATGGGTTTTCCGCGGAAGAGATCGAGTTTTTATTTATGAATAAGAATGGAAATCAACTCCAATCGCGTGATACACTTTCATTTGAGGAAGTAAATCAGAAAATTTGGGATATGTCAGCGGATATATTTATACCAGGAGCTGCATCGAAAATTATTTCGAGAGACCAAATGGAGCGTCTTATCGATCGAGGGTTAAAGGTAATGAGCTGCGGTGCAAACGTTCCTTTTGTAGATGATCAAATTTTCTTTGGCCCTACAGCTAAATGGGTTGATAACACCATCAGCTTGATTCCGGATTTTATCGCTAATTGCGGCATGGCTCGGACTTTTGCTTTCCTTATGGAAAGCGATATTGAAATTACAGACCGAAATATCTTCTCAGATGTGTCGAATACCATTAGAACAGCCTTAAAGGAAATCCATTCACAAAACCCTGAGATGCCGACCAAGTTATTTCAAAAAGCTATTGAAATAGCTCTACTAAAAACTAATTAGCGGAAAAGGAGAGCAGCTAGTAACAAAATTAAAAAAGGCCACGAGAATATCTCTTGTGGCCTTTTTTATTACTAATTGTTATTTTTCTTATACGATCATGCGTAAAGGTTCTTCCAAAAGTGCTTTGAATGTTTGGAGAAATTTAGCACCGGTTACACCATCAACAATTCGATGATCGCAAGAAAGAGTTACTTTCATTTGATGACCAACCGCAAGTTCTCCATTTTTAACTATAGCACATTCCTTTATTGAACCCACTGCCATTATACATGAGTCTGGGGGGTTGATAATAGCAGTAAATTCATCAATATCAAACATGCCTAAATTTGAAATGGTAAAGGTATTCCCTTGCATTTCCTCTGTCGATAGCTTTCGCTCCCTCGCACGCCCCGCTTTTTCTTTGACCTCTTCGTTTATCTGAGAGAGGGATTTTAAATCTGTGTTTCGGATAACAGGCACTAATAGCCCTTCATCTACAGCTACAGCAACACCTATATTAACTTCTTCATGCTTTCGTATTTTGTCTCCTAACCATGAGGCATTAACCATCGCATGTTTTCTCAGGGCCATAGCCGCTGCTTTCACCACTAAATCGTTAAATGATATTTTAGTCTCTGCCATCTCATTGATTCTAGATCGCGCCGCCATTGCTTCACCCATATCAATAGTGGATGTGAGGTAAAAATGGGGGGCAGAGAATTTGCTTTCCGATAATCTACGAGCAATAGTTTTTCGCATTTGAGATACGGGCACATCTTCCCCCTCTCTTGATTCCAGAGAAGGGACAGATTTTTGGGCAGGCTTACTTTCTGACTTCTCTAAATAATCTTCAATATCGCGTTTTACAATTCGGCCCTGATCACCTGATCCCTTCATATCTTGTAGTGATAAATTATTCTCCTCCGCCATTTTTTTTGCCAGAGGGGAAGCTTTCACTCGTTTTGTGTCTCTAGAGGAACTGTCTTTGGATGAGGAATCCTGAGTTTCATCCGACTCGACCGACTCATCCGGTGAAGATGATTCAGATTTTTTAGAAGACTTAGAATCTTTCTGAGTATCGCTTTTTTCGGAATCGCTTTCAGATTCACTCTCATCGGATGATTCACTTTCGGCACTTTTCAATTGTTCTTCATAATCTTCGCCTTCTTCGCCAATTACTGCGATAACAGCATTAACCGGAACGGCTCCTTCTTTGACACCAATATGAAGTAATACTCCTTCGTGGTAACTCTCTAATTCCATGGTGGCTTTATCAGTCTCCACCTCGGCTAATACATCTCCAGGCTCAACTTCATCACCTTCCTCTTTTAACCATTCGACTATGTTACCTTCTTCCATCGTGTCACTCATGCGGGGCATGCGTATTATTTCGGCCATTTCTTATTATTTTTGAATCGCCAAAATAAGCAAATTACAGGTATTGTCCATAGAATGGACAGCAGATTATGTGCTTATGCATTCTGTCTTCAATTTGAATCCGTTCAGTGTCCAGTCTTTTCTGTCCCGAAATTTTATCTAGGGTGGTTTTTAAATCGTGTGACTCTTAGTAATATTGTATATTTACCGATATGAAATTTTCGTCTAAATCACTGGAAGAAGCGGTGGAAGCCTTTGCTTCTCTACCTGGAATTGGCAAAAAGAACGCACTTCGAATGGCTCTGTTTTTAGCCGGCAAAGAAAAAGAAAAATCTAAGGGTTTCGCAGCTGCCATATCTCGAATGAGTGATCAATTAAAAGAATGTCAAAAATGTCATAATTACGCAGATGAAGAAATTTGTGCTATCTGCCGTGATCCTGCGCGAAGAAGCCATACAATCTGTGTGGTTGAATCAGCTCGGGACGTTATGGCCATTGAAGACACACAGCAATTCAGCGGCAGATACCACGTTCTGGGTGGTGTCATTTCTCCTATTGATGGCATAGGTCCAGAAGATATAAATATAAACTCATTACTTGATCGAGTACAAAAAGAAGGTGTTGAAGAGATGATCATGGCGATTAGCCCATCCATCGAGGGAGAAACGACTACATATTATATTTCTCAGCGACTGTCTAAAGCTGATGTTAAAATCTCAGTTATAGCGCGTGGAATTTCATTTGGTGGTGATTTGGAATACGCTGATGAAATTACTTTAGGCCGGTCTATTGTCGGTCGATTGCCCTATAAGTCAAATGATAACCTCTAAGTATGGACCTGTCCGTTATCATTGTAAGCTATAATGTTCAGTATTTTTTGGATCAAGCGATTAGTTCTGTATTGGAATCATCTTGTGATTTTGATTTGGAAATAATAATAGTCGATAATGGTTCGACCGACAATTCTGTCAAATGGGTAGAGAACCATTATCCTGAGGTTCGCATATTTGATTTGGGTGATAATGTAGGGTTTGCTAAAGCCAATAATCTGGCTGCGAAAGAAGCAAAAGGAGAGTATATGCTCCTACTTAATCCCGATACGATATTACAAGCTGATAGTTTACAGCATTGTTATGATTTTTTATCAAATCGTGATAATTCAGGAGCTGTGGGTTTGCGTATGTATGACGGACAAGGGAAATATTTGCCTGAATCCAAGCGTGGCTTTCCTAGCCCGTGGACATCTTTTTGTAAAATAACAGGGCTGAATGAGCTTTTTCCAACATCTAAAGCTTTTAATTATTATTACTTGGGACATAAGTCATCAGATATCGATCAAGCGGTAGATGTGCTGACTGGAGCATTTATGATGCTTCGCAAGAAGACATATCTCGAGCTGGGAGGTCTGGATGAAGATTTCTTCATGTATGGTGAGGATATCGATTTGTGTTACCGACTTCATGAAAAAGGCTTTCAAAACTACTACTTGGCATCTAGCTCAATCATACACTTCAAAGGAGAAAGTACCTCAAAGCAATCTCTAAAATATATTAAGACTTTTTATAGCGCAATGAGCATATATGCCGGAAAGCACTACAATAAGCATATCCTAGCTCTTATGAGTGTTTTCATTCAGGGTGCCATATACGCAAGAGCTGGATTAGCTATTTTGTTCCAGAAACTTCAAAATGCAAAATTATTTATACAGCATTTTATGTGGGTGTTTTTGGGCTTAATCGGTGGGCACTATCTCACTTATCACGAACTTTACATGGATTATCGCTTTTGGATTCCTGCTGTGTTATTTGCAGGAATTTCGCAAATCCAGGGAATGCGCCGAGACTCATGGGATTGGTGGGATCAGCTCTTAGGTTGGGGCTTGGCCTCTGCTTTTATTTTACCCATTGTGATGATCTCAGAGTCTCCATTGTGGCCCTTGTCGATTGGGTTATCTTTTCTGTTTTATTTCGTAAACTTAATGCTGAACCTGCAAAATGCTTTTTTACCCAAGATGCAACAGAACCACGTCGCGCTTACATGGGTGAGTGATAAAGCTCGACCTCAGCTTGAAAGAATGCTTGATCAACTCCCCGGTAATCAGCGCATTAAAGCTCTACGGCCTGCTGAATCACTGACTGCTCAATTATCCACAATTGATGGTTCCTACGAGTTCATATTTGATCCATCGTGTCTGTCCTGGTCCGAGGTTGTTACAATACTAATAACTGATGGAAAAGAAAAAATAAACAGAATTTTATCCTCTGACCAGGACTGCCTGATTACTAGCCGCTCAAAAAACGAAGCGGCTATCTTAATAACAGAAGATTACTTGAAAGAAAAGCGGTTGGAGTCGCCGGACAGACTGAAAAGGAGACACGAGTTTTATTTTAGTTTTATTCTTGTCCTTTTATTTCCTTTATCAGCTATCTACTTTGGACGAAAAGGAATTCACAAAGCTCTAGATACCATTTTTAGAGGTACACCATGGTTTGTCCACAAACTACCCTCCGAGTTTAGTTATAATGGAAAGTTCGATCAGTCCCAACGGGCAGAATGGATAGATCGAAGGCATTACTTTTTTTGGGCCTACCAGAAAAAACTTTGGAAAGCCTGTCGCAACTGCTAGGTCCGTATAACTATAATACAAATCTTGATAGTCTTAAAATCAAATTGAGCTGTTTGAAATAAGCTAGTAGTAAAATAACATATTATAAAAAAATGTAATAAGTTCTCACCATCCTTTCATATTATAAAAAAATGTCATATAATTGTGACTGTAAATAAGTAGTGTACAGTTATGGCTCAATCAAAATCAAAAGCTAGGATTCTCATCGTTGATGATGAAAAAAGCATTCGCTCAGCTCTAAGAGAGGTGCTCGAATATCAAAATTATACAGTGGATGAAGCTGCTGATGGGATGGAGTGTGTTGTCAAGGTGAAACAGCGCAAGTATAATCTCATCATTTTAGATATTAAAATGCCAAAGATGGATGGGATGGAAGCGCTGGAGCGGGTTCAAATCATCGCGCCGGAGACGGCCATTATTATGATTTCCGGACATGGAACCATAGATACAGCGGTCGAAGCTGTAAAAAAAGGAGCTTTCGATTTTATTTCTAAACCGCCCGATCTAAATCGGTTGCTAATAACAGTCCGTAATGCCTTGGACAAAACGAATTTAGTTACTGAAACCAAACAACTTAAAAGTAAGGTGGGTAAAAGTCAGGCTCCGGAAATGATTGGCAATTCAAATGCTATTCAAGAGATCAAGAGTAATATTGATCGAGTAGCTCCAACTGATGCCCGTGTTCTGATTACAGGTAATAATGGTACAGGCAAGGAGCTGGTGGCACGGTGGATCCACGCCAAATCTCAGCGATGTAAGAAACCTCTAGTTGAGGTTAACTGCGCTGCAATTCCAGCCGAACTTATTGAAAGTGAATTATTTGGTCATGAAAAAGGAGCTTTTACCTCTGCCGTAAAGCAGCGCATCGGGAAATTTGAGCAGGCCAATGAAGGTACTCTTTTCCTCGATGAAGTTGGTGATATGAGTTTGTCTGCTCAGGCTAAAGTTCTCAGAGCTCTGCAAGAAAAGTGTATTAGTCGGGTAGGAGGTGATAGGGAAATCCAAGTGGATGTTCGCGTAATTGCTGCTACTAATAAAGATTTGCAAGAAGAAATCAGAAATGGCAAGTTTCGCGAGGATTTGTACCATCGCCTTGCAGTAATACTAGTACATGTTCCGGATTTGAAAGATCGTGCTGATGATATTCCTTACTTAATTGATCATTTCAATCGATCTATTTGCAAAGAATACGGGACAAATGAAAAAAGATTTTCTAAAACAGCGGTAGAAGCTTTACAAGACCTTGAATGGACTGGTAATATTAGAGAATTGCGCAATGTGGTTGAGCGGCTCATCATTCTAAGTGGAAAAGCAATTTCTATCCAAGATGTTAAAGCTTATGTATACCCTCAATCCGCGCCTTGTTCCCGTTTTAAAGAACTTTTCTCTGAATTTGACAACTTCGATGATGTTGAGGCATATATGAGGAAAGAATATAAGGAGTTCAAGTCTTCTACCTAATATTTCTTTATCTTGCGCCGCCTGTTTATTCATTATAAAACGGATGTCTTTATTAGTTTACGAAGAGCGATTACATGAGTATGGAAAAGTCTAAAGCAAAACAGCAGCGTAGATGGAATCAGTTTAAGGCAGAAAACTCCTGGACGATGTTCAAGGTGATTTCTGAATTTGTTGATGGATTTGATACCCTAAATAAAATGGGCCCCTGCATTTCTATTTTTGGATCTGCACGCACAATGCCCGATGAAAAGTATTATAAATTAGCTTCTGACGTGGCCCGTATTCTTACCGACGAAGGCTTTGGCGTGATCACGGGAGGTGGTCCCGGTATCATGGAGGCGGGAAATAAAGGAGCATTTCAGAATAACGGAATGAGCGTTGGCTTAAATATCAATTTACCCTTCGAGCAGTCCAATAATGATTTTATCGATCCTGATAAAATTTTAAATCACAAATACTTTTTTGTTCGTAAAGTAATGTTTGTGAAGTATGCACAGGGCTTTATTGTCTTGCCGGGTGGTTTCGGCACGATGGATGAATTATTTGAGGTGCTTACATTGATTCAGACAAAGAAAATAACCAGTGTCCCCGTAATTTTAATGGGGGTTTCCTTTTGGTCCGGACTGATCGACTGGATAAAGAACCAGATGCTGGGAACAGAGTCCAATATTAACGAGAAGGATTTAGATCTCTTCTCCCTAACCGATGATGCTGAAGAAGCGGTCGCAATCATCAAGCGCTTTTACGAAGACGATCAAGATCATGCATTGGAACCCAATTACGAGCTCTAGACTTCTGCAAACCTAGGATCCCCTAAGCGGAAAAGGGTAAAGCATTTCTTAGTTATAACAAATCCTGCTCGTGATTAGCCCGGAATGCGCCACCGTAGAGATAATCTGAAATTGAAAGAATTTGAAGGATGCCTATACAGGGTATAAAAGCGAGTGGGGCGAATGAAGCTATTGAGGTTTTCAAATCGCAATAAGACATGGAAACTCTGGACATCAAAAGCGAAAAAGTAATCTAAAAGGTAAGGGGAAGTATCAAATGGGGCGTCCTGAATAACAAAGAATGTCCCGTAAAACGCTTGATATTGAGGAGCAGTATAATTGAGATAGTACCGCAGCTCCAGTCCCGATCTAATGTGCATCGTTCGATTCAAAATCCGAGTGTCTAGAAATAAGCTATGTCGACCCTGCCACTCCGGAACGGGAAGTTGATCCGAATCAGTAGCCTGATAAGCAAATACATTATTATTTACTAAGCTTTTCCATTGCCATTTATGCTGAGCTTTAAATTGCAATAAGTTCAGATTTGTGATATTAGGTGCTAAATCTCCTCGCTGCCAAAATCTAAAGTTCTCAATATTTTGGAAGTACAATTCAGTTTTAAAACCGAATCTATCTAAAGACAGTACTCCACCAATTTGATTGTGAAAGATATTTGAGCTTGCAGTATTATATAGCTGGTTGCCTCTTAGATAAAGTTGTCGCTCGACTAAATCGGCAACTAGTGAGGAGGACGCATAGACACCCTCTAACGAAATCAGGTCATTCCCGGCTTTCAGTCTTGCTTCCAGCGTATATTCCGGATTATTATTTTGAGTTCCCAACTCCGTTTTGGCTGATAGATTTAAATTTTTTGATAAGATCAGGTCTAAGTTACCATAGCCCCGCCATTGCCATATGTTGTATTGAATGGGCTCCTGTCTGACATTTATACGACCCAACTCCATGCCTGCTGTGTAGCGAAGAACGCCACTCGATTGTTTAGAGAATTCTAATCGGCCCTGCCAGGTCGACCAACGGATACTTTGCCTGAGCCCTCTGGAGTCTATATAAAATGGAGAGTAAAAAACTGAGTCTGGGCTTTCATCAAAAAATTTGATGTAGGATTGATCATATTCCAGTTCCAGCGCCCAACTATCCATGAATTGGCCTGCTTTGACCTGCCGTTGATAATTTACTAAGTAACGTCTTTGCTGATGTCGTCCCTGGCTTTCTTCTGAGATAACAGGGATATTAGATCCTATGCCAGCCAAATCTGCCCCAAACAGTGTATCTGTCTCGACACCATTGTTAAACCTGTCCTGAATTACGTTAGAGCCAAACTTTACATTTAATAAGGCTTTTTCTGATTGATATAGATATCCCAAGGATAAGGCGGTGTGCACAGCCCTTTGATTATTGAAAACACCGGTATTATTTATTCTGCGATAATTAACGGATATATACTGATTTTGAAATTGCGTACCAAAATTAGCTTCCGTTTGCGTCTCCACCTGGGATCCTCCCTGCGCGTACATCACATCAGAATAGGCCACATCAGATTCATAATAGGGCAGGGTGTCTAAATCTAACTTGTATAGATCATAGGCACGATGCCCCACCTCAAATCCCATATGTCGCTGATATCTAAAATAGGTGGGAAAAATCGAACTCCCTACATACCCACCATGTAAATGCCCGATATCAACATTTCTTCGTGCCGGGTCATACTGCAAAAATTCAGGGCCGAAAACCGTATCTGAAAAAATCCGGTCAGCTCTATCCATCCCCGGATAAAAAACCCGAATTTCATTACCCGGATCGAATCGAAAAGGGTCTTCTTCAGCAGCTGTATTTTGGGGTAAGGAGTCTGCAGGCGTCTCCGATGCAGTCGGTTCAGCTGATTCTAATTCTTGTCCCCGTGCCTCAGTCTCCAGTCCGCACGCCAGCAGCGCCCACCACAGTAAGTGGACCATCACAATTGATCGATAAGCCGGGTGAATAAATTTCATAATTTGGCAAGAAACGATTTGTATCCAGGCGTAAAAGTACAATTTTATTGAGGGAATTGGGTCGCCTTGAATGGGGAAGGACGCAAGATATAATTTGCTTTCTGGGAGAAGGCCATATTAATTCTTTGAATTTTTTTCATGCCGGCCCACGCCCAGAGGCGTGGCCGGGCTATCCGCTTGCAGTAGCCGGGCGATCGGCCGGCATCCGGCCGGCTGTGTAGGGCTTCCGTGGGTCGCCTCCTCGCTCGTTGGCTGCATCGCCCACTCGCCCGGCTTCTATCGCTGCTATCCCTGCCGGGAATATTCAGGATTTTTATTTGCCATCGTGAAAATAGGTCTCTTATTATTTGAATGGAAAACCGAAAGACAATAGGGTCAAGTGAAAGTATTCTTCCGGTGAGGGATAGTAGGGGCCGCACGTCATGCGTGCGGGTACCCAATTCTTTGGGTACGGAACCCCCGCATAGCCCGACCCTCGAGATCCGGCACTAGCCGGAACTCGGGGGGCACCGCCAAATAAAATTAAAATGGATTAATCGCCCAGAATCTCCGGGTGTACGCCCATAGACGAAAATCCGCCGTCGTGGAATAGGTTTTGCATTGTAATTTTTCGGGAGAGGTCGGAGAACATAAATACGCAGTAATCTGCGCACTCCTCTGCCGTGGCATTACCAAGGGGCGACATTTTTTCAGCATAGGAATAAAAGTCGTCAAATCCTTTCACACCGCTTCCTGCTGTGGTCATGGTGGGTGATTGGGAAATGGTATTGACACGAACGTTATTTTTTTCGCCGAAATGATAGCCAAAGCTACGTGCAAAAGACTCCAATAGGGCTTTGGATTCGGCCATTTCGCTATAATCGGGGAATGTACGCTGGGCTGCAATGTAGCTTAGCGCCAGAATGGAACCCCAATCCTGCATACTATCGTTTTGGTAAGCAACTTGCATGCACTTATGGAACGAAATGGATGAGATGTCCAGACTTTTTTGCATCCAATCGTGATTGAGGTCGGTGTACTCCTTTTTCTTTCGCACGTTGATAGACATGCCAATAGCATGGAGAAAGAAATCGATTTTACCTCCCAATATCTCTTGTGACTTAGAAAATAAATTTTCTAAATCGTCCATTTTAGTAGCATCGGCCGGAATGATTTCAGCTCCAAGTTTTTCACCCAATTCATGAATTCCGCCAAATCGCAAGGCGACTGGGGCATTAGTCAAGGTGATTTTAGCTCCTTCTTCTACGCAGCGCTCTGCGACTTTCCAGGCAATAGACTTTTCATCTAATGCTCCAAAAATAATTCCTCGCTTTCCTTTTAATAATCCGTTACTCATGGTTATTCAAGTTTTTGTTTTAATAAGTCGTTTGCGTTTGCCAAAGCAGCTTTAGATGGTGGATCACTGCTAAGCATTGTCGCAATGGCATAGGCACGATCAGATCCCTCGAGGCTTTTCACCCGGGTAAACGTGCGTTCCTCGTTTGTTTCTTTATAGACAAAATAGTGTAAATCCCCTTGTGCTGAAATTTGTGGGGAATGTGTAATTACGATTACCTGGTGATCTCGGGATAGCGATTTGAGGATTCGTCCCATTTTAAGTGCCACATCTCCCGATACACCCGAATCGATTTCATCAAACATTAGGGTAGGAAGGGGTATAGCTGCAGCTACAATGGACTTTATCGCTAGGGCCAGGCGCGAGAGTTCACCTCCGGAAGCGATATCGCGAATTTTTCCAGTGGGTGCGCCTTTATTGGCTGAGAAAGTAAATTCAACGTAGTCGATTCCCGCCGGCTGCAATTCCTCAACAGATTTCATTTCTACCTTAAACACTGCATTAGGCATAGATACGGCCTGAAGGCGATTGGCCACTTTTTCTTGAAAGCTGGGAATGATTTCCCTTCGTTTTTGAGAGATCTTTTTGGCTTTAGCGCGCAAATTTTTCTCGAGCGTCTCAATTTCCGCTGCTAATTTTTCTACTTGGTCATCGTCGGACTTCAGCTGACTTAATTGCGACTCGAGGTCATTTTTGCGGGCCTCCAGATCATCTGCTTCTTTTAGTTGATGTTTTTGCTGCAATTGATAAATGTCCTGCATTCGATCTTCGATGCGTTCTTGCTCTGCCGGATCATATTCGATGGACTCGCTTTCTTGCTCGGCCTCTCGGGCAATATCTTCCATTTCGATTTGCACCTCTTGCAATCGTTTTAGTAATGGCTCAGCTGCGGGACCTGCCTTTTCGTATTTTTGAATGAGGTCGGTCAGCACTTCGTCCAGGCTTGTTTCTGATTCGAGAATAACCTGAGATGTGGCATGAAATGCACTCTTAAGTTCCTCGACATGACTGAGAGTATGTAATTTTTGGTCCAGCTCATACCATTCGCCTGCTTGATAATCCAGCTGCACTAACTCTTCCAATTGAAAACTGAGAAATTCGCGTTCTCGCGCTCGTTGCTGCTGCATTTCTTGCAGTTCTGCATGCTGTTGCTGTAATTTCTGCCGATCGCGAAATCCGGAGCGATAGTCGAGGACCTGTTCCTTCTGACCGGCTAAGGCATCGAGTGTTTTAAATTGAAAAGAAATTTGATTGATGTCGAGCGTGTCAAATTGGCGATGCAAATCTATAATATACTGACTCATCTCTTTGAGAACGGATAGGTTTGAGGGAGTGTCATTGATAAAGGCCCGACTTTTTCCGCTGGGATAAATTTCTCTGCGCACGATACATTCCGGGTCGAAATCCAGGTCGTGTTTTTCAAAAAAAGGTTCCAGTTGGTAGGATGAGATGTCGAATGTGCCTTCTACGATACACTTTTCTTCTTTCTGATAAAGCACTTTTGTATCAGCCCGCTCACCTAATATAAGGCCCAAGGCTCCCATGATAATAGATTTACCAGCGCCCGTTTCTCCTGTGATGGTCGTCATCTGAGTAGAGAACTGGATATCTACCTCCTCAATTATCGCATAATTCTGAATCCAGAGTTGTTGGATCATAAGTTTACCTTCTGGGGCAAATATAGGCAAAGTCAAGCGAACCTTACTGCAATCTTTGCTGCCAGTTGGGTTCTAAAGGTCTACCCAATTGCGCTGCTTTTGAGGCAGCATTTTGAGCCTGTTGCATTTGGTTGCGCTGGATGTACACTTTAGCTTGTAGTTTGTAATAGTCTCCATTATTGGGGTTGAGCTGTATTGCTCGGTTTACTCCGTTTAGAGCTTCGTTAGTATCATTAAGTTTAAGGGATGTCAAGGCGTAATTATACCAAATATTTGACTCGTTTGGTTTGAACTGTAAATATGTTTTTAAATCGTTTTGTGCTGCTTTAAGATTTCCTAAGCGGTCATTTACCGCGCCTCTATTCAGGTAGGAAGCCGCATGGTTGGGGTTCAGTCGAACAGCGGTATTGAGATCTTCTAAGGCTTGATTGAAGCGATTAAGTCTGGCGTAGGTGGCTCCCCGATTCCCATAATATTCTCCGCGATCCGGATTTTGTTTTATAGCATTATTATAGTCTGTGAGGGCCTGCTCCAGTTTTCCCTCATTGAAGTATAGTTTTGCTCGACTATTAAAAGTGGCGTGTCGAGTGGGGTCTGTTTTAATGGCTTTTGTGTAATCCGCTTCTGCTTTTTTCAATTCGCCAAGATCCCGGTAATAATTCCCCCTATTTCCAAGAGCTAAGGGCGAGTTGGGATAAAATTGCAGTACATGTGACCACATCGTATCGCTATTTTTCCAAACCTTAGCTTGTTGGAAGGTCCAAGCACCGAAAATCAATAGAACAACTGCACTGATAGTAAGTGCTTGCTTTTTATTTTTCCGATTTTGGAACCAGCTCCCCACTAAAAAGAAAAAGCCAAAATAGCCTATATAGGTAAATCGATCAGCTAAGTATCCTTGACCTGCGCCAACAACCTGCAAAACGAATATGATGTTAACGATAAAAAATGCAAAACTAAAGACAGCAATTTTATAATTATTTGCCCAGAGGTAATAAATCAATCCCGCTATAGGTAAAAGACCCGCTCCTACAATATAGTGAATGGCTCCCAAACCGGCGGGGTAGGGGTAGAGTGGAGACATAGGATAGGGTAACACTAGTTTATATAGGTAGATCATGAAGGAATAGGCACCTATAATTGGTCGCTCGGTCCATGTAAATAACTCTTGTGTTTGATCGGGATTAAGTGATCCCTGACCTTGAAGAAAATAAATTCCAGCAAGTCCCGTGATTAGGGAAAGCAAGAAAAATGGCCATTTTTGTAGTATATATTTAAGCTTGAAATCCTTTTTCATTATATAATCCGCACACAGTAATGCCAGAGGTAGAGATACTGCTTGGATTTTAGAAAGTAATGCGAGTGGGAATACCAGCAGTGCATAATAAAAGAACTTTTTCTTTTTGTATGATTTTAGGTAAAATAAGAAGGAGAGCCAATAAAAAACGGCAAATAATACGTCCTTGCGTTCAGTAATCCAAGCTACTGACTCTACGCGCATCGGGTGTAGAGCGAATAGGAGAGCAACTAGCAAAGATGCTGTGTCTGAAAGCTTTAGTCGGCGACTTACAAAAAACACCAACAGGCAAGCCAATATGTGGAGTATGAGATTGGTCACATGCATGGCTGCCGGATTCATACCAAATATTGCATGTTCAATGGCGAAGGTAAGGATAGGCAGCGGATTGTAATTGCCAATAATAGGACTAGAAAAAATACGCTTAATACTTTCTCCGCTCAAAGACTGAACATTCGGGTTTTCATATACATTTACATCGTCGTCCCAATACACGAAGTCTGCATCCCAAACTGGAATATAGGCCAGAAAAATAACTGCTGATAAGATCAAGAGAGGCTTAATCCAATTTGGACTCGATTTTTTCGGACTTGTTTTACGCTTTTTATTTTTCCTTTTAGCCATGCAGCTTGCCTATTTTACTTATTTTTCAATTTTTCGATAAGTTGAAGCGTATAGTCAGCAACCCGTTCCAGATAGGGTTGTGGTGAAGCAAAGCATTCGTGATTTTTCAGTGTTTTTACCGCTGTTGCCGTTGTTTGTCCAATTGCAATAAGACAGGGTAGAGGATCTTCATGAAACTTAAAATAGGCCTTAGCATTAAGCGGGCTGGTAAGGACAGCGATATCATGCGGTTCGAAATTCACACTTTCCTTTATTTCGTTTGAATACACGACCAGGTCGAGAAGTTTCCAACTCACACCAGTTACCTGCCGCAATCGATTGAGGCTATTATCTGCACGGATGGCTAATACAGCTTCTCCGGTGAACCAGTTTTTAAACTCCTTAAATGTCGAAGCTGGCCGGCCCTCACCAATAAAATCTACCTCATCCACAAACTCATTTAAACTCTCAGCTGTGTTGGCACCCAGAGCAGCGTATTTGAGATTAGGGGGTATTTTTATTCCTTTTTCCTCTACGTGCTGAAAAAAGAATTCTACTCCCTTACGGCTATAGAAAAAAAGGCAATCGACTTCGGGTACCTCTTCAAAAAAGACCGGCCTGTATTCTAGAAAGTTAACAGCTTGTACTTGATGCCCGGCTGCTTCTAGTGGTCTGATAAAATCTGAGATATGGTCTTTTTTAGTAATCAGAATGTTGGCCATATTATAAAACGTCTATTTGCCCTGCCTCAACCAAAACAAAAAGGCTTTTCGCCGCTGCTATGGTGTCGTAAAAGGCATCGTTGGGGTTTGTGTATGGTTTGCCGAATACTCGCTGGTGCAATTCTGAAAGTGTTGGCCATTTTAGTTTCCCTCCCTTGCCTCGAATTTTACAAAAATACGTTGATTCTTGCATAATACAATAAGACTCAGATACGGAAAGACGCTGTGGCATATTCATACGGTGAAATTCGGCAAGGACTACATTCTCATTAAATCTAAGATTATGAGCAAAGATAACCTCAGCTTTGTCAACAACCTCTGAAAATTTAGCTAATATTTCTTTGAGGGGTTTACCTTCTTTTTCTGCCCTTTCCTGGGTTACATTAGAAAACTTTTCTACTTCAGCAGTCAACTCGTAATTTTCTGGATCTACGATCTCGTTTCCACTTTCTATTTTTTTGTATTCTTCATCGAAAAGGATCCAGGCCAGGTGAATCATACGAGGCCAACTGAAAGTATCTGTAGGGTATGCTTTCCAATTTTTGGGTCTTCCTGCCGCTGAACAATCGAAAACTAAATACATATAGCGCTATTTTTTTTGCAAATCATTTAGTACCGTTTGGGCCAAATTATCTGAGGTGGCCGAGCTATGGTGGGTAAAGTGCACAGGGCTATTCCAGCTTGGTGCAATTGCTGCCCATACATGAAAATTATGATCGCTATCGAGTTCACAATAAACCCCTAGTGGTGTTTGACATCCTCCTCCCAATAACTTTAGAACACCTCGCTCGATATTTGTTCGCTCACCTACATCATTGTTGTGAATTTGGGCGAGTAAGGAGCGGAGCTCTTTGTCCTCTGCGCGTACTTGTAGCCCCAATACTCCCTGAGCCGGTGCAGGAACGAATTCTTTTGGATTACATTTATATATGTGATACTCAGATAAATCCACATTTATTCGGGTTGCCCCTGCCGCTGCCAATATGATGCCATCTAAATTTTCGTCTTTGATTTTCCTGATTCGAGTTTGAACATTTCCTCGGATATCTACGATCTTAAGATCAGGTCTAAAATGTAATAATTGGGCTTTCCTTCTTGCTGAACTTGTTCCTATCGTAGCATTTTCAGCGAGTTGAAGAGGTCGGCTTTTGTCTGAGCTTTCCGGGTTCATAATAACCCAGTCTTCCACAGCCGCTCGATCAGAAACAGCCGCTACTACAAGGGAGGCAGGTTGACTGGTCTGTAAATCTTTTAATGAATGAACTGCGAGATCGATTTTATCTTTTAAAAGTGCATCCTCAATTTCTTTTGTAAAGAATCCTTTACCTTCCATTTTGTCAAAACTGAGATCCTGTACGCGATCCCCTTTTGTCTTGATGATCTCAATTTCGCTATTAAATCCCTTACCAGATAGAATATTTTGCACGTAATTTGCTTGCCATAGTGCTAATTTACTACCTCGCGATCCTATTCGTATTGTTCTATTCATATTTATTAGACGTTCTGTACAAAGGTAAATAAGGATTATCGTATATCGTAAAAAACTTTACGCCGACTGTTTTGGAGTTCTTATATTCGCAAGATGGAAGTTACTGTAGAGAAAATTGCGCATCTTGTAAATGGCCGTGTTGAAGGGGACTCAAAAGCCCTCATCAATGGTCCGGGAAAAATAGAAGATGCTTCTGAGGGACAACTCACTTTTCTAGGCAATCTCAAATATGAATCCTTTCTTTATACGACAAAGGCTACTGCCGTTCTCGTTCAGGACTCCTTTAAACCACGCAAAGCTATTTCTGCATCTTTAATACGTGTTGATGATGTATATGAAGCTTTGGGCGTATTGCTTGAAGCTTTTGACTCAGGGCTTCCCAAGCCTAATGCGATCTCTTCCACCGCTTTCATTGATGATAAGGCTGTAGTAGATCCTTCTGCTCGCATTGGCCCTTTTGTTATAATTCAAGCTGGGGCACAGATTAAAGCAGATGTAGTTTTAGATGGTCATAATTTTATTGGTGCGAATAGTGTGATAGATGCGAATAGTCGGTTGTATCCTGGTGTGCGTATTCTGCATGATTGTACCATAGGTAAAGACTGCATTATCCATAGTAATACCGTAGTAGGCAGCGATGGCTTTGGTTTTTCTAAAGATGCTGAAGGGCGTTTTACCAAAATAAATCAAACGGGAGGCGTTACTATTGGCGACGAAGTTGAAATAGGCGCAAATTGCAGTATTGATCGAGGGTCGATAGGGAACACTCAGATTAAAAGTGGTGCCAAGCTTGATAATTTGATCCAGGTAGCTCATAATGTGACTATTGGATCTCACACTGTTATCGCTGCTCAGGCGGGTATAGCGGGTTCGACTAAAATCGGACGTCACTCTATGATCGGCGGACAAGTAGGCATTGTAGGCCATTTGGATATTAAGGAGCAGACCCAAATTCAGGCGCAGTCCGGTGTAGCTTCAAGCACTAAAAAGGAAGGAGAAAAGCTCTACGGCACGCCGGCTATTTCTTATTCGCAGTATTTACGTTCGTATGCTATTTTTCGAAATTTGCCAGATCATTTGAAGCGCATTAAGAAAATGGAGGAAGAGCTTAAGGAGTTAAGAGCACAATCCGATAGTTAATCTACCAACCATTTCGCACTTTCTTCATGTATATATTAGAGAGACTTTTGTTAAAGGACTATAGCCTATAGAAAATCAAATTAGAATTGTATTTTTGGCTTTAATTAAGTTATGAATTAATTCTTTCAGTATAATATGAAACAGCAAACGATTCAGGGTTCTTTCGGTTTATCTGGGAAAGGACTTCATACTGGTTTATCCATGGAGATGAAAATTTTACCAGCAGAAGCTGATTCAGGGTATGTTTTTGTGCGAACAGACATAGAAGGGCATCCAACGATTAAAGCTGATCCAGATGCTGTTTTTTCCACGGCTCGAGGCACTAGCATGAAGTCGGGTGATGTAGAAGTGCATACAGTTGAACATTTACTTTCTGCACTTTTTGGTCTAGGTGTCGATAATGCCCGCATTGAATTAGATGGTCCAGAAATCCCTATTCTTGACGGCAGCGCACTCCCTTTTGTGGAAGAGATAAAAAAAGTTGGTATAAAGGAACTATCAGCAGACCGAGTGATATTTGTTCCTCAAGAACCACTTTATTATAAGGATGAGGACTCTGGAGCTGAAATTCGCTTATACCCCAGTGATTCTTTTGAGCTTTTAACCTTGGTGGATTTCAATTCTGACGTGATTGGTGAGCAATATGCTAGCCTCAAAGATTGGGATGATTATGAAATGGCAATAGCTCCGAGTAAAACTTTTGTTTTTGTTCGAGATATTGAAGCATTGATTGATCAAGGTTTGATAAAAGGGGGGAGTTTAGATAATGCGATTGTGATTGCTGATGAAAAGGTGCCCGAGTCTACGCTCAATAGATTATCAAAGCGCCTGGACCGTCATGAGATAAAAAATACTGACCAAGGCATTCTGAATCAATCAGACTTAAGATTTGCGAACGAGCCAGCACGACACAAACTACTCGATGTGTTGGGAGACATGGCTTTATTAGGGAAGTATGTTCAAGCCAGAATTATCGCTATTAAGCCCGGGCATAAAGTTAATGTGGGATTTACATCACAGCTTAAGCAACAATGGTTGCAATCTCAAAGGGAGGATAATGGCCCAACCTACGACCCTTCAGTCCCGCCAGTATATGATACGCAGAAAGTTGAACAAACCTTACCCCATAGATTTCCTTTTCTCATGGTGGATAAAATCATTGAACTGACGGAGGACTATGTTGTTGGTGTCAAAAATATTACGGCGGATCAGTATTTCTTTCAAGGCCATTTCCCTAATAATCCTATTTTTCCAGGTGTTTTGCAATTAGAAGCCATGGCCCAGACTGGAGGTGTTTTGGCTTTATCTACTGTTGACGATCCTGAAAATTGGGATACCTATTTCCTGAAAATTGATAAAGTACGCTTTAAGCGTAAAGTTGTTCCAGGTGACACTCTTATTCTCAAACTAAAACTTTTGAGCCCTATTCGACGAGGAATTTGTTTTATGCAAGCAAAAGCATATGTAGCAAATACTCTGGTATCCGAAGGCGAATTAACTGCTCAGATTATTAAGCGAAGATCATAATGGCAAACACGAAACTCACAAACGTACACCCCAACGCATCCATTCACGAAAGTGTTGTCATTTCTCCTTTTGTTACTATAGAAGAAGATGTGGAAATAGGAGAGGGCTGCTGGATCGGTCCGAATGCGGTTATTCAGAATGGTACACGGATGGGAAAAAACTGTAAAGTTTTTCCCGGTGCAATTGTAGGGGGGGTATCTCAGGATTTAAAATATAAAGGAGAGGAATCTATTCTTCTCATTGGAGACAATGTTGTCATTCGAGAGTATTGCACTTTAAATCGAGGAACCCAAGCTAATTATGCGACGAAAATTGGAAACAATTGTTTGCTAATGGCCTACGTGCATGTGGCACATGATTGTGTGCTCGGAGATTACTGTATTTTGTCGAATAATGTCAATCTGGCTGGACATATTTCAGTCGGCGATTATGCGATCATAGGTGGATTAGCTGCCGTTCACCAATTTGTTCAGATTGGTGAACATGCTTTTATTGGGGGCGGTTCCCTCGTTCGTAAAGATGTTCCTCCCTATGCGAAAGCTGCTCGAAACCCCCTTTCTTACGTCGGGGTGAATTCTGTAGGCCTGCGTCGCAGAGGTTTTTCAACAGATCAAATCCACCATATTCAAGATATCTACCGCTTGTTATTTGTTCGCGGTCTCAATCATTCCAACGCAGTAGCTGAGGTTAGAGAAAAAGTTGAGGATTCTGTTGAGAAATCAAGAATTCTCGAGTTTCTATCTCAAACTGAGCGAGGTGTTATGCGCGGATTCCGAGCCCTGTAGTGTATGGACTTGATAGCTCAAAATATAAGTAAGCACAGAGGCCGCCAATGGATTTTGCGCGATCTTTCATATCGTTTTCACGCCAATAAAATATATGGTGTTGCAGGATCAAACGGCAGTGGAAAGTCTACCTTACTGCAACTACTCAGTGGCTTTTTGGAACCTTCAAATGGAGAGTGCGTATTATTTGATGGGGGTGTAACTATTCCTATTCTGGAACGCACAGGTTTTTTTTCTGTGGCAGCACCTTATTTGCCTCTTATACCTCATTTTTCATTGCGTGAATGGTTAAATTTTCACTTTAAATTCCAGGGCTGGTCCCACAGATATACTACGGACGAGGTCATTGAATTGACCGACTTGTCTAAGCACCTTGATAAGCCGATACAAGCCCTTTCGAGTGGCATGAAACAAAGGGTACAGCTTCTTACAGCCTTGGCCTCAGATGTTTCCTTTGTCTTTTTAGATGAACCTACGAGTAACTTGGATGAGCGCTCTAAAGCTTGGTTTCGGGAGCAGCTAAATCGGTTTAAGTCTAATAAGGGCATTTTGATTGCCTCAAACGAATCTTTCGATCTCGATCTTTGCGAAGAAATTATAAGAGTAGAAGAGTATAAAAACTAAATAGCTTAGTCTAAATCTTGTTTTAGATTTTTCAGGTTCCTTCGAATTTTCCGAAGCGTCTTAAATATTTCAGATTTGCGTTGTTTTTTTTCTTCAATAAGATCCAACTCAGCCCTTGCCCCGTCTAATGTAAATCCCCGCTCCTTAACCAAATGATAAATAAGATTGAGCTCCTCCAGGTTGTTTGGAGTAAAACGTCGATCTCCTTTACTGTTTTTGTGAGGTTTGAGCGAGGGAAATTCGTTTTCCCAATAGCGTATTAATGAACTTGAAACGTCGTACATCTCTGCTACCTCACCAATGGAGTAGTATCTTTTCGTTAATGTTGATGGATCGACTTTCATGATGGCTAAGAATCATTTGAATTACCTTCTATCAAATATACAACTTTTGAATTTGAAGGATGACAAAGCTGAGAGGCCATTTTCAAGTCTAAGAGGTCCTTGAGTAAAAAAAGAAAGAAGGTATAATGCTAGCAATAAGAAAACTAGAATTTACAATTGCAAAAAAGAGACAAATTAGTCGAAGGATTGAGTTGCTCTGGAGGCTTGATTGACAAGCTCAGCATACTCACTAGGAGTTAATCCATCTAAACAGAAATTAATGGGATCAACCGGTTTATTCTCAAAGATCACTTCGTAGTGTAGGTGAGGAGCGGTGCTAGTCCCTGTATTACCTACGGCCCCTATGGCTTCACCCTTAGCTACTTGCTGTCCCTCTTTAACAGAGATCTCACTAAGGTGTGCGTATCGGGTTTCATAACCAAACCCATGATCTATAATAACATTTTTACCGTAGCCCGTTCTTCTATTTTCAATCCTTTTTATGGTTCCTTGACCTGTAGCACGTACAGGAGTTCCCACAGGACATGTAAAGTCTAAGCCCGTGTGCATTTTTCGGATTTTGTGGATAGGGTGCATACGCATACCGAAACCGGATAAAAGACTGATGCCTCGCTTCAACTTATCTTTTCGCACAGGTTTAATGCTGGGGATGGAGGCTAGCCTATCTTTTTTAGTTGCCGCCATTTCCTCAACGTTATCCAAAGCTTTTGAAAACAAAACAGTTTGTCTTTGGATCTTATCAATGCTAGACCTTGTAGATTCTATTAATTCTGACGAGCTATTGTATTTTAATAGCGCAGACTTATGTCCACCAGTACCCATGGCCCATACTGATTCATCTATGGGTTCAACACCCAATATCATACCGTATACGCCCTCATCTCGTTCCTTGATATTTTTAAGAACAGTAGAGAGTTGATTAACTTCGTCCGTGATTTTAAAGTAATTCCCTTTGACTTCTTCAAGTTCTTTCTGAAGAGCTATTTCCTTGGCTGTTGGAAAAAACTGCTGGTAGGCGTAATTTACACCTGCTGCTACCAAAAGAACAAGGATTGAAACAAGTACTACTCGTTTAATCAGCCCCACAAGTCCCAATTGGACTTTTTCATAGCGCATGGTTTTCTGATTAAAAACGTACTTTCCTTTATTCATATATATTTCCTTAATTGATCCCCTTATTTAGTAAATAATCCGTTTTGGATTTGTTACTTTGCGTTTTCGTCCTTCAAAAATAGTTTTTTTAGTGCAAGAGACCAAACAAATAGCTAAAAATTGTAATATAACAACTTGTTTTTGTAATGGTTATATATTAGAAATTGTTGGTCTAAGGGACTTAAGCAGCTATTTAACAATGAGAAAAACATAATCAAAAATCATAATATGGATAGTAAAAAAATTCGAAAGAATTTCCTCTCCTTTTTTGAGGAAAAGGGGCATAAAATTGTCCATTCTGCTCCTATGGTAGTAAAGAATGACCCCACGCTTATGTTTACCAACGCTGGGATGAATCAGTTCAAAGATTATTTTTTAGGTGATCACACACCGGATGTACCCCGTATTGCTGATACGCAGAAATGTCTGCGGGTCTCTGGGAAGCATAACGACCTGGAGGAAGTGGGTTTGGATAGTTATCACCACACGATGTTTGAAATGTTGGGTAACTGGTCATTTGGTGATTACTTTAAACAAGAAGCCATTGATTGGGCCTGGGAGTTATTAATAGATGTATTTAAAATTGATCCTGATCGCTTATATGCGACCGTTTTTGAAGGCAATACTTCCGATGATTTAGCCTTAGATAAGGAAGCCGAAAAAATTTGGTCTCAATATTTACCCAAAGAGCGTATTCTCCCTTTCGGGAAGAAAGATAATTTTTGGGAAATGGGAGAAACCGGCCCTTGTGGCCCCTGCTCAGAAATTCACATTGATTTGCGATCCGATAGTGAGAGAGCTCTGCTGGATGGTGCCAAATTGGTCAATCAAGATCATCCTCTAGTTATTGAGTTATGGAACCTGGTCTTTATTCAATATTCCCGATCTGAAGATCAAACCTTACATCTGCTGCCTGAAAAGCATGTAGATACGGGGATGGGGCTGGAACGCCTATGTATGGTTCTACAAAATAAAAAATCAAATTACGCTTCAGATTTATTCATGCCCATCATTCGCCAATTAGAGACCCTTACCGGCAAAAAATATAAAGGGCAGTATGGTCTAGATGAAAAGGTCGATATTGCTTTTCGTGTTGTTGTAGACCATTTGCGAGCAGTAGCATTTGGAATTGCCGATGGGGCATTACCTTCCAACACTGGTGCCGGATATGTCATCCGTCGTATTTTACGACGAGCTGTCAGGTACTATTATACTTTTCTCGATTGGAAGAAACCGCTTTTGCACGCTCTTTTATCCGTATTGATCGATCAAATGGGCAATCAATTTCCGGAATTAAAGAAGCAAAAAGATCTAATTCGAAAAATTATAGAAACGGAGGAATCAAGTTTTCTGGATACCCTGGCATCCGGTTTAAAGAAACTTGAATCCATGCAGCTAAGTAAAGGAGATGTTATTTCAGGAGATATTGCATTTGAACTCTACGATACTTATGGATTTCCAGTTGATTTAACTCGTCTAATCGCCACTGAGCATGGAGCAGAGGTTGATATGGAAGGGTTTTCAGAAGCCCTACATGCCCAGCGTAGTCGATCAAAAAAAGATGCGATCAAAAAGGTAGGCGATTGGAAGCTAATTGCCGGTGATGCAGGGGAAGTAAACTACATCGGCTATGATCAAACCCAGGTGGAAGAAACGACCATTATTAAATATCGGTCTATCAAACAAAAGGGAAAGAACATTTATCAATTAGTTTTGAAGACGACTCCTTTCTATGCTGAGGGTGGTGGTCAGATCGGTGACACCGGCCACCTGATGGTTGGTGATCAAAAAATTCGAGTTTTGGATACGCAACGTGAAAACGACCTTATCGTCCATCGCGTGGATCAACTACCTGCAAAGCCCGAACTTTCCGTTCAAGCTGTAGTTGATGTAACACGCCGGCAAAATATTGAGCGAAATCACTCGGCCACACATCTGCTTCATGCAGCTTTGCGAGAGATATTAGGTAATCACGTGCAGCAAAAAGGATCTTTGGTTAGTGAATCACATCTACGGTTTGATTTTAGTCATTTCGAAAAAATATCCGAAGCTGATCTAAAACAGATAGAGCAACTCGTAAATGAAAAGATACGGGCGAATATCGAAAGGGGAGAGGAGCGCAGCATACCCATAGATAAAGCGAAAGAGATGGGAGCTATGATGTTATTTGGAGAAAAATATGGCGACGAGGTGCGTGTAATCACTTTCGATCCCGGGTACTCCATTGAATTGTGTGGAGGCTGTCATGTAGATCGCACCGGTACTATTGGCCCATTTATTATCACCCAGGAAACTTCAGTGGCCGCAGGAATTCGCCGGATAGAAGCAGTCACAGCCAGAGCTGCCGAAAACTATGTGCAGGAAAAGCAAAATATAATAAGTGAAGTGAGGGAGGCCCTTAAGAATCCACAGGATCTCGTTCAGGCCGTTCACGCACTCCAGCAAGAGAATAAGGCATTGCAGCAGCAGGTCGAGGAGTGGCAACAGAAAAATGCCGGAAACATAAAACAAGAGTTGGTAAGAGATGTAAAAAACTTAGGAGATTTTGAGCTTCTAATTAAGCAGGTCCGGATTTCCGATAGTAAGACGTTCAAAAAATTAGCCCATGAATTACTCGATGAGTTTGATCGACCGGTGATTGTTCTCGGGGCGGATATTGATGGTAAGCCACAGCTCATTGTAGCCATGGAAAAGGATTTGGCAGATGAGAAAGGCTGGAACGCCGGTCACCTTATTCGGGGATGGGCAAAGGAGATAAATGGCGGAGGCGGAGGCCAGCCTTTTTTTGCCAGTGCAGGGGGTAAAAACTCGGCAGGCTTGCCGCAGGCTTTAAAATTGGCTCATAAATTTTTTGAAGGTGAAGGACTCTAATCTTTGGATAGACCTGGGTGTGGCTTTCGCCATCATTCTGGCGATTGTTTTTCTATTTATGAATCTGATTTTTCGGGTTCAGCTTCTTAAAACGTTTAAAGAAATGCAACGCCGCCGGATTGAGATGGAATGGGCTTGGTTATTTGATCGCGACAAGCGGGAACAGTATATTTATCCACGCTATGAAGATGAACGGCCTTTGATAGAGCGTTTTAGTGGTCAGTTAAGGAGAAGTCTGAGGTGGGGCGCTATTGTATTTGTTTCGTTAAGTACCTTGGCTGCAATTTTAATTTTTACATAAATTTATCTCGACTTATGGCAGAACAAATTTCTATAGGACTATTTGGGTACGGACACTTGGGACGTATTCATGCCCTATGCATTCGCGAAGTTCCCGGTTTAAATCTTGTTGGCGTATTTGATCCGGATCCCGAAGCTGAAAAGCGTATTGCTTCAGATGGACTACGCGTTTTTTCAAATGCGGATAATTTATTGAGCAAAGTCGATGCTGTAGATATTGTAACACCCACGCCAACGCATTTTGAAACTGCAAAAAAAGCTCTGGAGCTCAACAAGCATGTTTTTGTTGAAAAACCTATGACTTACACCTTAGAGGAAGCGATAAAGCTTAAAAAGTTGGTGGAAACCCATAAACGCGTACTTCAGGTGGGTCATGTAGAGCGCTTCAATCCGGCTTTCTTATCATTGAACGATTTTTCATTGAATCCCCGCTTTATTGAAGGGCATCGACTAGCGACTTTCAACCCCCGTGGAACGGATGTATCTGTTGTACTGGACTTGATGATTCACGATTTGGATATGATTCTTCATCTCATACCTTCTCCTGTACAAGATGTTCAGAGTCAAGGCATCGCTATTGTCAGCAAATCCCACGATATCTGTAATGCTCGAATTTCCTTTGAAAACGGAGCAGTCGCTAACCTAACGGCCAGTCGGATTTCTTTAAAACAGATGCGAAAGTTGAGGCTTTTCCAATCCAATGCTTATATCAGTATGGACTTTTTAGACCGAAGTGCTGAGATTGTTCGTTTAGCTGAGGAAACAGAAAAGGTGGAAACGAACCAACATTCCTTTGCGCTAGACACGTATAACGGTACAAAGCACATTATCATTGATACGCCACAGCCCGAGGAGGTCAATGCGATAAAACAGGAATTAGTGACATTTGCAGCCAGTATTCAGAACGGAACTCCACCTTACGTAAGTGTTGATGACGGCGCTGCCGCATTAGCTTTGGCCTATGAAATCATTGAGCAGAACGACAAACAAGATGAAAGGAAATAAAAATTGGCTTTACCTGTGCTTTGTAGTTTTAGGTTTGGGCCTATACTCTTGCGCAGACAAGTGGGAGGCAGAAATACCCACCTTTCTCGAAATTGATGAGTTTGAATTTACGACAACCGATAGCCAGGGATCGGCCAGCTCATTTATCCGGGACGTTTGGGTATATGAAAACAATTCTTTTTTGGGTGCTTACGAACTTCCGGCCACCGTCCCAATCATTGGAGAAGGGGACCGACGGGTCACTTTATTTCCCGGTATTAGAGAGGATGGAAGTAGTGAAAGACCTCGTCTATTATTTCTTTATGAAACCGACACCTTTTCATTTACAGCTCAAGCCGGAGAAGAAATTTACTACAAACCAAAAACCAGTTATGATACTCGGACTCAATTCTCATTTATAGAAGACTTTGAAGATGGAAACCTATTCACAGCTGATCTGGATGGACAGGAGGAATCAAAAATGGTTCGAACCACTGAAAATGTTTTTGAAGGAAATTTTTCCGGCCAAATTACAGTGACAGATTCTTTTCCGGTGATCGTTGTCGGCACATCAAACGCTTACGGTCCATTTTTAGAGCGAGGCACACAGGTGTTTTTCGAATTTGATTACAATTGCACAGTCCCAACTACTATTGGTTATATAGGTCGAGATGCTCAAGGCCTTCAGGTCGACTTTTTAAAGGTGACTTTACTTCCTACAGAAGGGTGGCGCAAGGCGTATATCAACTTTTCGGAAGAGTTTCGCTTAGATCAGGTAGTTGCTGCACAGATGATTATGCGGATCGATTTAGATGGCCGGTTTGGGGACCCGGGAAACAGTGGAACTGCATTATTCGATAATTGCAAATTAATACATTTTTGATGACGGGCAAGCGACGTCGAGATATCATCATTTATGTGCTGTTAGACATTCTTACGGCAGCTATCGCCTGGAGTATCTTTTATGTGCTCAAAGAAAAGGCTGTAGATGATTTGGCGCTGAACCCTTTCTGGTCTGAGACTTCCTTTTGGTATGGTAACCTATTGCTTCCTGCGGGATGGTTGGTATTGTATGCAATTTATGATACCTACCGCGACCTCTATCGCTTATCGCGCTTGTCTGTTTTGGTCAAGACATTTTGGGAATCGATATTGGGAGTGACTGTCCTGTTTGTCGTCTTCTATATCTATGGCTTCGCTTCCGGATACATCGATTACTTGCAATACTATTTTATTTATTTGAGCCTACATTTTGGAGCCACCTCCCTGGGTCGTATGATATTATTGACCTGGGCAAGCCGGAGATTGAAGGCAGGTAAGGTAAGTTTCAAAACTATTATCGTTGGAGGGAATGATAATGCTTACCAATTGTATGAGGAGCTTACCTCATCTACCAGCAAATCGGGCCACGATTTCATGGGCTTTGTCTATGCAAATGGAGAAGGCCGAGAACCCCTGGAAAAGCATTTACCTGTTCTGGGATATTATACCGATCTACCTGAGATTATAGAGGAACACGATATTGAAGAAGCACTGATAGCTATTGAAACCTCCGATCACAATAAGCTAAAAAAAATCCTGGACCAACTTTTTGATTACGATGATCGCGTATTGGTCAAGGTGATCCCCGATATGTACGATATCATGCTGGGAAGTGTAAAAATGAATCACGTCTACGGGACGGCACTGATAGAAATACGCCGTGGATTGATGCCAAAGTGGCAGCGCATCATCAAGCGGATTTTGGACATACTGATTTCCATCCTGGCTTTGCTTTTACTGTCTCCTCTGTTGCTCTATATTATTTTGCGCGTCCGATGGTCCTCATCGGGCCCTGTTTTTTATATGCAAGAGCGAATCGGTAAAAATGGGAAGCCCTTTGACATTATCAAATTTCGGTCCATGTACACCGATGCAGAAAAGCAAGGACCCCAATTGTCATCAGAGGACGACAATAGATGCACGCCCTGGGGCGCTACCATGCGGAAGTGGCGGTTGGATGAACTTCCCCAGTTTTGGAATGTACTGCGCGGCGATATGGCTATCGTAGGGCCGCGACCGGAGCGTCAATACTATATCGATCAAATCCAAGAGCGCGCCCCCCACTACAAGCACCTCCTTAAGGTTCGGCCCGGTATCACATCGTGGGGTCAAGTCAAGTATGGCTATGCCTCCAATGTGGACCAAATGGTCCAGCGACTGAAGTACGACATCCTATATATTGAGAATATGTCACTCGCGCTGGACTTCAAAATCATGTTTTATACAGCGCTAGTCCTCGTGCAGGGAAAAGGGAAGTAGGTTTTTATTGCGAATTCGCAATAGCGTAATCCCAGAATTGATAGTATTCAAACTTTTAAGTATATTAATCATAAAAGTTCGAAATAATGCAGATCGATAAAAAACAATTCAAAGTGTATACCTGGAAACATTGGATGATTTTACATTGGATCATTAATCCAGGTCTCGCTATCAATGAATTGATTTTTGGACAGCGGATACCCAAAGTATCATTAGTTAACAAAACGTTGGACAAACCTCGGCGCGAGCGATCATTTACACCTTGCCCTCATTGTGAAACCTTGCACGATAGTCGCACTTGGTCTACGGAAAATGGCACGGCCTTCAAAAATTGGTTTGGTTTGTATTGTCCGACTTGCGGGAACATTATTCCCTGTTTAACCAATGCCCTAAGTTTTGTCATATTAGCATTGACGTATCCGATTAGAGTTTGGTTTATCGACCGCGCTAAGGAGAGATGGTTGGCGAAGCAGCCGCAGCGCTTTAGAAATATTGAAGCCGAAGAAGTTCCTGACCCTTTTAATAATGAAAATTGGCTTAAGACAGCTTTAGGTTGGGCCGTTATTATGTTTGTAATGATGGGTATCGTCTTCCCTTATTTTTATGGGGATGAAATCACGGTCCATTCTTTACTTTTTACCTTGATGATGTGCACTGTGGGGGGGCTGCTTTTTGGGTACAGTATGAAACTATTCAATAGTAAGCACCCTTCAGAATTACATGATAATGGGTAGTGTAGTTACCTCAGCGGCTCTTCATGAGTGGGTGTCATAACTCCCCAATCGATCAAAATCATAGGTATTTTCCCGGCAGGGATAGCAGTGATAGGACCGGGCGGGTGCCGCCAGCAGCCGTGGAGCGAGGAAGCGACCGGCAGGAAGCTCCCCGGAGCCTTACGGATGCGGTGGCAGCAGTTCCGGTACTACAAACGGATAGCCCGATCCCCGAGTTCCGCCACTTGGCGGAACTCGGGAGCCGGCCTATACCTAAAAACTTATATTATACTCTTTCGATGATAAGTGCGCTAGCTCCACCACCACCATTGCATATAGCAGCGCAACCATATCTTCCACCTTTATGGTGAAGGACATTATTCAGTGTGCTGACGATGCGTGCTCCGGATGCACCCAGCGGGTGACCTAGTGAGACCGAACCACCGAAGACATTGACTTGGTCCTCAGATAGTCCCAATTTCTTATTAAAGGCTAGCGTGACCACCGAAAAGGCTTCATTGACCTCATAAAAATCGATATCATCCTGGGTAAGTCCCGCTCGTTCCATAGCTAGAGGCGCCGCCAGGGTAGGGGCGGTGGTAAATCGCATAGGTCGCTGTGCCGCATCGGCAAAGCTGAGAATCTTTGCAACCGGTGTCAAACCCAGCGTTTCCATTTTTTCCTTACTCATTAAGATGAGTGCTGAGGCACCATCGTTTATGGTCGAAGCATTTGCAGCCGTTACAGTACCTTCCTTTGTAAAGACAGGTCGTAACTGCGGGATTTTTTCAAACTTAACACGGCGAAATTCTTCATCCTCAGATATGATCTTCGGTTCTCCTTTCCGCTGTGGGATGGATATGGGTACAATTTCTTCTGCGAGCCAGCCCTCATCAGTCGCTTTTGCCGAACGCTCATAAGATTGTTGCGCAAAAGCATCTTGCTGTTCGCGGCTTATGTTTTCTTCGGCAGCTGTTTCGTCTGCAGCAACCCCCATCGGCACATCCGCATAAACATCCGTCAGGCCATCTTTGGCCAGGCCATCAATTAAGGCGCCGTTACCGTATTTGTAGCCCCAGCGTGCGCGATCCACATAATAAGGGATATTCGACATGCTTTCCATGCCCCCTGCTACGATCACATCAGCGTGTCCCAGCATAATAGATTGGGCGCCAAACATAATGGATTTCATACCCGAGGAGCAAACTTTATTTACGGTAGTACACGGCACGTTGTCACCGATTCCTGCTCCCAGAGCCGCCTGTCGCGCGGGAGCCTGTCCCAAATTAGCGGATATCACGTTTCCCATAAACACCTCATTGACCTCAATGGGAGCCACATTTGCTTTTTTCAGTGCCCCTTCTATCGCATGACTTCCGAGCTGAACAGCCGTCAGTGATTTCAATGCGCCTCCAAAACTGCCCAAAGGTGTGCGCACTGCACTTACAATATAAACTTCTTTCATGATGTTACTTTTGATTTTGTGCTAATATAACGAAAAGACGTGGGAAAACGAGGGTAGGATGACCTCAGATATTGCCATTTATTGTTAGGGGAATTTGGCGGTGCCCCGCCCCAAATTATTGGGCCGGGTCGGGCTATGCGGGGGTGCCGTGCTCGACATCGCCTTCGGCAATCGTCGGCACCCGCACGCATGACGTGCGGCCCCTACTATCCCTCACCGGGGGGGGGTAGGATATATTGTTTAAATGGAAAAAATTGAAGTCTGTACAGTTGATAGTCTTATTTCTGGAAAACTATTATTTGTATGGTTTCAAATCCTTTTCTGCAATTTCCTTCATCTAGGCAATATTATTCTCACCTTATTTTGAAGGCTTACCATATCCGACGAATCGCTTTTATAATAGTTTAAAAGGTAAACCCCACCCATTATTCCTGGAATTACTTTTTTTACAACACATATAAAAGCCTTGCGGAATATTAGCGAATGAACGGAAGGGCATCAAATTTTCACCAAACTAAGTGTTTTTTACGGGCCGTGCGCGCAGGCCGCGTAAGCGATGTGAAAGGTGGCGAGCTTGCGAGCCAGTACCCAACTGGTTGGGTACCGATAGCCTGAAGCGTAGCGCCCCGCGTAACCGCGGGGTACGCCCAAAAAATTAAAAATTCCTTA